>JBJEOJ010000178.1:0-32704 GCA_051880655.1 Acutalibacteraceae bacterium
CTCTTTCATTGCTTTTCGCTTTTCATAAACCTCAGGAAACTCATGAAGCACGCCGCCGGTTTTATATCCGACCATCGTGTCAAGACAAACGCTGTGAATACTGTTAAAAATGCTGATGTCAATATTCGGATTGGTTTTCTTCAGCGTGCGGATCAGTTCTTTTGCCTCCTGACGCTTTGACTGAGAATTGCCATTGTCGTCGCATTCGGTGCAGTTTTCGGTAAAACGGCAGGCGCATTGAATAAATTCCAAATGGTTATACCGCTTCCAGGCAAGAATAGCGTCCTCGTGAACACAATAAAGCGGACGGATCAGCTCCATACCCTCAAAATTTGTGCTTTGAAGCTTCGGCGGCATCGCTTGTAATTGCGAGCCGTAAAACATGCTCATAATCGTGGTTTCAATCACATCGTTAAAATGATGCCCGAGAGCGATTTTGTTGCAGCCGTAGTGCTTTGCCATGCTGTAAAGATGACCGCGGCGCATTCTTGCGCAAAGATAGCAGGGCGATTTGTCTGTTTTGTTGGCAACGTCAAAAATGTTTGTTTCAAAAATTTTGATGGGAATGGCAAGAAGCTCGGCATTGCTTTCAATTTTTTTGCGGTTGATTTCGTTGTAACCGGGATCCATAACGAGAAATTCAAGCTCAAAAGGAACTTCACTGTGGCGCTGAAGAAGCTGTAAAAGCTTCGCCATCAGCATAGAATCCTTGCCGCCGGAAATGCAGACGGCAATTTTGTCGCCTGCTTCAATCAGATTGTAGCGTTTGACCGCACCGATAAAAGGATTCCAGATTGTTTTTCTGTATTTTTTTTGAATACTTCTTTCCGCAATCTGATAATCTTCCAATTCTTTTTTCATGGTTATGCTCCGATACCTCTTCCTTTGACTCCGGTCAGATCTTTAATAACTTCGCCTGCAATAATCAGACCGACAACCGACGGAACAAATGCGTTGCTTCCGGGTACCTGTCTGCGCTTAGTACATTTTCTTGCGGTGCCGGGCGGGCAGATGCAGTTTGTGCGGCAGCTGATTGCCATGTCGTCAATCGGTGTCAGCGGCAGTTCTTTGGAATAAACGACCTTTAAGCTTTTGATTTTTCTTTTTTTAAGCTCTGTTCGCATAACCTTGGCAAGCGGACAGACCGAGGTTTTATAAATATCTGTTACTTCAAAAGCAGTCGGGTCAAGCTTGTTTCCTGCTCCCATGGAGCTGATAATCGGTGTGCCGACTGCCTTTGCGTTTACAACAAGTTCAATTTTTCCCGTAACGGTGTCAATGGCGTCAACGATATAGTCATACTGCGAAAAATCAAACTGATCCGAAGTTTCGGGCGAATAAAAAGTCTTATAGGTTTTCACAACCGCATCGGGGTTAATTTCGGCAATCCTTTCTGCCGCAACATCAACCTTATATTGCCCGATGGTTTTTCTTGTGGCATAAATCTGGCGGTTGATGTTGGTCAGACAAACCTTGTCGTCGTCAATCAGATCAATATTGCCAAGACCGCTGCGAACAAGTGCCTCGGCCGTGAAGCCGCCGACGCCGCCGATGCCGAAAACAGCAACACGCGATTCGCTGAGTTTTTTCATGGCGTCTTTTCCGAAAAGAAGTTCGGTTCTTGAAAATTGGTTTAACATCGCTTCTGTTCTCCGTAATTTTATTTGATAATATTTGAAAGTAAAATGAAACATATAAAACATATAAATATGCTATATTATATTGAACTGCAAAAGAAAAGTCAATAGATCAGAATGACACAAAGCACTTTTGTTTTTATTATATCACGTTTATGTATTGACACAAGCACTTTTTTGTGTTAAAGTGATAACACTACAGAGTAGGTTTGCGCGCGTGTAAGTGCCCTGAGGACGGGGAGTTGTCTCAGGGACGAAAAGCTTCGGCTTGCGGTGCGCAAATTGCATCCCGCTGTGATTTTATACCGAAGTTTTATCAATTGCTTCCTTATTCTTTGCGGCGAGTGCACGAAAAAGAAAAAGGAAGTGTTTTTTATGTCAAAAAAAGTTTCATCAAAAACACCGCAGGAAGTCCTTGTTTCTCTTGTCTGCACTGCACTTTTAATCGCTTTGCAGGTGGTACTTTCGCGGTGGCTTTCCATTCAGGCGTGGAATCTGAAAATCGGTTTTTCATTCATTCCCGTTGTCATTGCCGCAAGGCTGTTTGGTCCGCTCGGTGCTATGGCGGTTTACGGAATCGGCGATATAGTCGGCACATTGCTTTTCCCAACAGGCCCGTATTTTCCCGGTTTTACGCTGTCGGCAGTTATTTCCGGCTTGGTTTTCGGGCTGTTTCTTTATAAAAAAAGTTCAGTACTCAGAATTGTGCTTTCCGTTGTAATCAATCAGCTTTTTTGCAGCTTTTTGCTCAATTCGTTCTGGATCTCTTATGTTTACGGTTCTCCTTTCAAAGGGCTTCTTGCAACAAGATGGGTTCAAAGCCTTGGCATGGGCATTGTCATGATTATCGTTCTGGTAATTGCGCTTGAGCGTATCTGCGTGCCGATTGAAAAGAACATACTGTCAAAGGTGCGAAGAAGAAAAAGTCAGCCGGCGGCCGATGCTGTCATTCAGGACGCATAAAAACAAAATGACGAAATTTTCCCCGAATTTCATCGCTTCGTGCAGCTTTTTCTGTACGGAGCGTTTTTGTTTAATTTTTATCTTGTCCGCAGTTGATTTTTACGCTTTGTTTGTTTATTATATAATATAGACGAATAAAGCTTTGTTTTAAAGACTTAATATACGAAAGGAAACGGCAAAGAACATCTATTAATACTTTGCCAAAATTGAATTATGACAAAAACTGCTTTTATTGCAATTGTCGGCTGTCCGAATGTGGGCAAATCTTCCATTTTGAACCGCATGCTCGGACAAAAAGTTGCAATTGTTTCCGATAAACCGCAAACGACAAGAACAAGAATCATGGGCGTTTTAACAAAAGATGAAACACAGCTTGTTTTTACCGATACCCCCGGCTATCACCGTCCGCACAACAAACTCGGAGAAAAAATGATCAAGGCGGTTTCCGACAGTATTGGCGGTGTTGATGCGTGTATGCTTGTTGTTGAACCTGAGGGCGAACTGCGACCGGCAGAGGAAGAACTGATTGAAAAATTCAAGAAAGAAAAAATGCCCGCTGTACTTGTTATCAATAAGATTGACACCGTAAAAGAAAAAGTAATGCTCATAAAAAGAATTGCTCAGATGTCTGCTCTTTATGATTTTGAAGCGGTCATTCCCGTTTCGGCAATGACAAATGAGGGCATTGATGAACTGGAAGATGAACTTGTGAAGCTTGCTTTCCCGTCGGAGCATTTCTTTCCGGACGATACGCTGACAGATCAGCCCGAAAGAGTCATTGCAGGCGAAATTGTGCGCGAAAAAATTCTTCGCCTGCTTGATAAGGAAATACCGCATGGTGTGGCGGTTTCCATTGAAAAAATGCGTGAACGTCCCGATAAGGACATCATGGATATTGAAGCCGTGATATACTGCGAAAAAGAAAGTCACAAAGGCATTATTATCGGCAAAAAAGGCGCCATGCTCAAAAAGATTTCAACCTATGCAAGACAGGATATGGAACGCTTTTTTGATTGCAAAATCAATTTGCAGTGCTGGGTAAAGGTAAAAGAAGGTTGGAGAAACCGTGAAGGTCTGATTCATAATTTCGGGCTTGACTGATTTTGAAACCGATTTTTCAAATTGCTTTCATCGTAAGCATAAATAAAAAGTTATTAAGTTAAAAAATTCCATGAGTAACAAACATCAAGACGGTCAAAATTATCTGTGTGAACATATAATGTTATCATTTTTTGAAAGCGGTGTTTGTTATGACAAAGAAAGAACTGTGGCAGATATTCATGAAAACGGGTAAGGTTTCGGATTATCTCAACTATAAAAATGCACGAGATGTTGAAAATCTGACGAACCTTGAAGACGAGGAAATTTCAGATGAATTTGCCCGGGATTATATCAATAATTACGACAGTGATTTTCCTGCCCACGGCGAGGAGTATGAAGATGTTGATCAAAACGGACGGTTTAGTGATTCGTGAACAGGCAATCGGTGAACAAGACAGAATTGTAACGGTGCTGACACGAAAAAAAGGTGTCATCAGAGCTTTTGCCAACGGTGTCAGAAGTCCGAAAAACAAAAATGTTTCGGCAACGGGGCTTTTGTGCTATTCCGATTTCAGCATTGATAAAACGGCAAAAGGTGCCTATATCATCAGAGAAGCTTTGGCAAAAGAAGTTTTTTTCAGCCTGCGTGAAGATATCATCAGGCTTAGTCTTGCGCAGTATTTTGCCGAAATTGCGGGAGAGCTTTCTCCGCGTGAAGAGGATGCAGGGGAGTTTCTGCGTCTTGTTTTAAACAGCATTTATTTAATCAGTAAAGGGAAAAAGAATCTGGGCGTAATTAAGGCGGCGACCGAATTGCGCCTTCTTTCCATTTCCGGTTATATGCCGTCGGTGGTTGCCTGCGACAGCTGCGGCTGTTATGAATCGCAAAAAATGTATTTCAGCACATTCACCGGCAAGCTCTGGTGTGAAAACTGTGTTCCGCAGGAAAATGCCGTAACGGTTTCCATTTCCGTTGTTGCGGCAATCAGACATATTTGTTTCAGCGATGCAGAAAAAATATACAGCTTTAATCTTCCGAAAGATACGCTGAAAGCTCTTTGTGCCGTCAGCGAAAAATATCTGAAATCGGTTACGATGAGAAACTATAAAACACTTGATTTTTATAAGATGATGACAGAGGAATGAAGTTTGAATGGGTTCAAACTTCAGGTAAGAAGTAAGAGGGAAAAGTGAATAAGTGCGGTGAATTTTGCCTGCGGCAAAATTTATTTAAAATCATTTTTCATTTTTACTTTTTGAGAAAGGAACAGACAAAATGAACAAACATTACATAGCACTTGAACTTGACAAGGTTCTTTTGCGTTTGAGTTCTTTTGCCGGAAGTGAAGATGCAAAAGAACTCATAAAGGAAATCACGCCCGAAAGCAATCCGGATCTTGCGCAGACGCTGATCAATCAGACGTCGGACGCACATATGCTGATGGCACGTTTTGGCGGTCCTTCTTTTTCGGGACTCAGAAATGTCAACAACTCTTTGAGCAGAGCAAATGCGGGCGGTGTGCTTACCATGCGAGAGCTTCTTGACATTGCCGAAGTGCTTCGCTGCATCAGACTGCTTTGCGAATGGAGAAGCAAAAACAGCGGCGTTGAAACAACGCTTGATGTGCTTTTTGATTCGCTGATGCCCAATAAATATCTTGAAGAAAAAATAACAAACGCAATCATAAGCGAGGACGAAATGAGCGATAATGCTTCTCCTGCACTTTATGATATCAGGCGAAAAATCCGTGCGGCATCTTCGAGGGTTCGTGACAAGCTTGACAGCATGGTGCGTTCCGAGCATTACAGAAAATATTTGCGCGAAGCAATTGTAACCATGCGAAACGGCAGATATGTCGTACCGGTTAAAATCGAACACCGCGGCGAAGTCAAAGGTCTTGTGCATGATACCTCTTCAAGCGGCTCAACAGTGTTTATTGAGCCTGCGGGCGTGGTGGAAGCAAACAACGAAATCAAAGTTCTGCAAAGCAAAGAGCGTGACGAAATCGACCGGATTCTTGCCGAATTTTCCGCCGAAGCCGGAAGCTTTTATGAAACAATCAAATTAAGCTATGAATGTTCGGTTGAGCTTGATGTGATTTTTGCAAAAGCAAGGCTTGCTTATGATATGAAAGCATCTGTGCCGAAGCTTAATGACTGCGGAAAAATCGTGCTCAACAGGGCAAGACATCCGCTGATTGACCCTAAAAAGGTTGTTGCAACCGATATCAGGCTCGGCGGAGATTTTGATACGCTGATTATCACCGGACCAAACACAGGCGGAAAAACCGTATCCATCAAAATCATCGGACTGCTTACGTTGATGGCAATGTGCGGTCTGATGCTTCCTGCGGCTGACGAAAGCGAAGTCTCTGTTTTTGAAAATGTTTTTGCCGACATCGGTGACGAGCAGAGTATTGAACAGTCACTTTCAACCTTTTCGTCACACATGACCAATATCATTGACATCTGCAAAAATGTTAATGACAGAAGTCTTGTGCTGATTGACGAACTCGGCGCAGGCACAGATCCGGTTGAGGGTGCGGCGCTTGCGATGTCCATTCTTGAATATATCCATTCAAGCGGTGCGAAAATTGCCGCAACTACCCATTATGCGGAGCTTAAAGCTTATGCGCTTTCAACGCCGGGCGTGGAAAACGGAAGCTGTGAATTCGATGTTTCAACCTTAAGCCCGACATACAGGCTTTTAATCGGTGTTCCGGGCAGATCGAACGCTTTTGCAATTTCAAAAAGGCTCGGAATGGAAGAGCGTATCATTGAGCGTGCAAAACAGCTTGTGTCAGACGAAAACGCTTCTTTTGAAAACACGGTTGCTTCTCTTGAAGAAAGCCGACAGGAATACGAAAAGAAAAAAGAAGAAGCCGAGCTTCTCATGGCGCAGGCACGAAAAGAAACACAGAAGGCCAAAGAATATAAAGACGGCATAGACAAGCTTCGAAATGATGAACTTGAAAAAGCAAGAACGCAGGCAACAAGAATTGTTGAGCAGGCAAAACGCAGCGCATATGCGTTGATGAACGAGCTTGAAAAGCTGAAAAAAGAAAGCGAAAAAAGCCGTGATAAAACCGAAATGGCACGGCGCGCAAAACAGCTTATGAAAAAAAGCGCAGGTGAATTTGCCGACATAACAAACCCGATTTTAGCTTCTGATGATGATGAAGAATATGTTTTGCCGAGACCTCTTAAAGTCGGAGATAAAGTAATACTTGCCGACATGGGCGAAAGAGCGGTCGTTACTGCGCTTGAAAACAAAAAAGGCGAGGTTGAAGTTCTTGCCGGAATCATGAAAATGAGAACGCCCAAAGAAAACATAAGACTTGCAAATCCGAATGAAAAAACGGCACCGAAAAAGAAAACACCGCCCAAATCAGAACGTGTTTTCACTCCTGCCGACGGCGGAAAGGGCGAATGTGACCTTCGAGGTCTCAACGTGGAAGAAGCCATTGTTGAAATTGACAGACAGATTGATTACTGCATGCGAATGGGACTCAACCAGCTTCACATCATTCACGGCAAGGGCACAGGTGCACTTAGAAAAGGTATTCATGAATATCTCAGAAAGCATAAGTTCGTCAAATCCTTCCGTCTCGGAACATTCGGCGAGGGTGAAAGCGGCGTAACCATTGCCACGCTTGTGTAATCATATTCAAAATAAAATTCGGCGTCCCGGATAAGGTTAACCATTTTCCGGGACGCTTGTTTATAGATGATTGAAAAAAATAAAAAAATTATTGTTTAATCCTTGACAAGCACTTGCTTTTCCTGTATAATAGCAAAGCTGTAAAGCAAAATATCTTTACACTTGAGTTTGGGAGGGATCGGTAATGGCTAAGAATCTTGAAGTTATCATGCTTTTTGATATTTACGGTGAAATGCTGACGCAAAAGCAGCGTGATTTCATCAGCTATTATTATGACGATGACCTTTCACTTGCCGAAATTGCCGAAAATGAGGGCATAACCCGTCAGGGTGTTCGTGATGCAATCAAAAGGGCGGAAAATCAGCTTTATGATTTTGAAAAACATCTCGGACTAAAAAAGCGTTTTGAAGAAACCAAGGCAGGTCTTGAAGAAATTCTTGAGATGACAAAAATAATCAAAGAGATTAATCTCAACACGGTTCTTTCCCGGGAAATCAATGATGCAGTAACAAGAATTGATGTTATCGCTCAGATGCTCAGTGAATAAAAAGCAAAACTAGAATTTTAAAAATCTTCAGATAAAGGAGTGATTGCATTGGCATTTGAAGGCCTTTCGGAAAGACTTGAAGCCGCTTTCAAAAAGCTGAAAAGCAAAGGTGCTCTGACCGAAAAAGATGTTAAAGAAGCAATGCGAGAGGTTCGTCTTGCTCTTCTTGAAGCAGATGTTAACTATAAAGTCGCAAAAGATTTCACCGCAAAGGTAACCGAACGCGCGGTCGGCGAAAAGGTTATGGAAAGCCTTACTCCGTCGCAGATGGTTATCAAGATCGTCAACGAAGAGCTCACAGCTCTCATGGGCGGAACAAAGGCGAGACTTGCCGTTGCAAACCACCCGCCGACAATCGTGATGATGTGCGGACTTCAGGGCTCAGGTAAAACAACCCACAGTGCAAAGCTTGCACTGATGCTCAAGAACCAGGGTCACAGACCGCTGCTTGCCGCCTGCGACGTTTATCGTCCCGCAGCAATCAAACAGCTTCAGGTTGTCGGAGAAAAAGCAGGAGTTCCCGTTTTTGAAATGGGTCAGATTGATCCTGTTGAAATTGCTCAGAAGGCTGTTGCTCACGCAAGAGATCAGGGATATGACTATGTTTTCCTTGACACGGCAGGCCGACTTCATGTTGACGAACAGCTCATGAATGAGCTTAAAAACATAAAAAGCACGGTTAAGCCTCATGAAATTTTGCTTGTTGTCGATTCCATGACAGGTCAGGACGCCGTTAACGTTGCAACATCTTTTGATGAAGCGCTCGGAATTGACGGTCTTATCCTCACAAAGCTTGACGGCGACACAAGAGGCGGCGCCGCACTTTCGGCAAGAGCCGTAACAGGCAAACCGATTAAATTTGTCGGAACAGGCGAAAAGCTCGGCGATTTGGACGTATTTCACCCCGACAGAATGGCTTCAAGAATTCTCGGAATGGGCGATATGCTTTCCTTGATTGAAAAGGCAGAGCAGGAGCTTGACGAGAAAAAAGCCATTGAGCTTGAAAAGAAGCTTCGCAAAAACAAGTTTGATTTGAACGACTTGCTTGATCAGCTTCAGCAAATGAGAAAAATGGGCTCAATCAAAGATCTTCTCAAAATGATTCCCGGAATCGGACGCAAGGTTGACGAAATTGAAGTCGATGAAAGACAGTTCGATCGCATGCAGGCAATCATTTATTCCATGACGCCGAAAGAAAGAAAAAAGCCTGACATCATCAATCCTTCAAGAAAAAGAAGAATTGCGGCAGGCTGCGGAATGCAGGTTGAAGATGTTAACAGATTGCTTGCTCAGTACAGACAGATGCAGAAAATGTTCAAGCAATTAGGCGGAAAAAACACAAAGAAAATGCGCAAACGCATGAAGAATATGCCGGGCATGGGTCAGATGAACGGCATGGGAGGTCAGGGCGGCTTCCCGATGATGTAATAAAAAACACGCAGATAAATTTACGCAAAAGCGTGTTTCAATATAATTTATAAAACATATTTTTGGAGGTAACAAAAATGGCAGTAAAAATCAGACTTCGCCGTATGGGCGCAAAAAAGGCACCGTTTTATCGTGTTGTGGTTGCCGATTCAAGATATCCGCGTGACGGACGTTTCATTGAGGAAATCGGATATTTCAATCCGATGACCGATCCGGCAGATATTAAGATTGACGCAGAAAAGGCGCAGAAGTGGATTGCAAACGGCGCTCAGCCCACAGACACTGTTAAGGCTCTTCTTAAAAAGTGCGACATCATTAAATAATTTTGGGAGGTACTCACCTTGAAAGAGTTACTTGCTTCAATAGCCAAGGGTCTTGTTGAACAGCCCGATAAAGTAACTGTTGAGGTTGACGACATTAACGAAGAGGGCGTTGTTGTTTACCATCTTCACGTTGCTCCCGACGACATGGGCAGAGTAATCGGTAAGCAAGGCAAAATTGCCAAGGCTATCAGAACTGTAATGCGCGCAACCGCCAACAGAAACGATTCGAAAATTTCGGTTGAAATTGACTGAATCCATCAATTCTTGCTGCTTCTTAACGGAAGCAGCATTTTTTTGCAGCAATTTGCGATAAAACTTGCTTAAATTTGCTTTATGTGGTATTATTTGTAATAATAGATTGGATAATTTTTTTGAAAGGGGATAATAAAATTGAAATCTATTTTAACAATCATTTTATGTTTTTTCCTTGAACTATCCGCACTATTCGGCGGTGTTTCGGGAACAACAACACCCTCGGACGGTGAAGCGGCACTTTATGCTGACAACGAAATTGTCAGCGTAATTGTTGAACTTGACACTGCTTCGCTTCTTGACGGAATTAAAAACTCATCTCAAAGAAAACAAGTTGTTGAAAATTTCCTTGAAAGCGAAAGCTATGAAAAAATAGTTTCGGCTCAGGAAACTGTCAAAGAGCTTATAAAAGAAAGTTTTTCGGCGGCTGATTTTGAAAACTCGTTTTCATACAGCTTCATTGCAGATGGATTTTCTCTTGAAATTCCGTATAAATATGTTGATGACCTTGAAAAAATCAAAGGTGTAAAAAGCGTAAATATCTGCACATCTTTTGCACAGCCCGATGATGTTTCGCAAGCGGACGGTGATAAAGCAAACCTTGCTCAGGCAGGAAAGTTTACCGGAGTGCCTGAAGCACAGCAGCTTGGTTATACCGGCAAAGGCATGGTTGTTGCCGTTCTGGACGCCGGCTTTGAGCTTTCTCATGAAGCTTTTGACTTTAAGGTTGAAAATCCACGTCTTAGCAAAAAAGATATTAATGTTATGACAACCTTTAAGGCACTTAACACAATTGTGCCGCGTTGGGGAGCAAACTATTATTCACAAAAAATACCTTATAAATGGGACTATGCAGAAGTTGACAAATCCGTTGAAAACAGCAATTCAGGTCACGGAACCCATGTTGCCGGAATTATTGCGGGAAAAAGCGAAACAATAACCGGAGTTGCACCCGATGCACAGCTTCTTTGCATGAAAGTTTTCGGTGACGAAGAAAATTCGCTTGCAAAAGAAGAAGTAACGCTTGCCGCACTTGACGATGCGGTAAAACTCGGTGCCGATATTGTCAACATGAGTCTCGGAAGTGCTTCCGGTCAGGATCCTGATAACATTTTCACCGCTGATGTTATCAGAAAGCTTGAAAAAGCAGGCATTGCGGTCATCTGCTCTGCAGGCAACGAAGCAAGCACAGGCAGATATGACTCCACACCCGGTTCAACAACCGTCAGTGCCGATCTTTTCGATTACGGAACTGTCGGTTCACCGTCAAGCTATAGCTGGTGCATGTCTGTTGCCTCCTCTGCGATATATTCAAGAACATCTTCCTATCCTGAAGCGATTAATGTTCCCGGTACAGGCTCTGCAGAAATTTCCTCGTTCTCAGCATGGGGAACAACCGCAGATATGAAACTGAAGCCCGAAATTACGGCTCCCGGCAGTAATATTCTTTCAAGTGTTCCCGGAAACAGCTATGAATATTACAGCGGAACTTCAATGGCATCGCCTTATTATGCAGGTTCTGTTGCTCTTATCAAGCAATATATTGCCGAAAAATATCCCTCGGTTTCAAAGAAGGATTCTTCCGAACTTATAAACAGCATCATGATGAGTACGGCAACCGTGTTCAGAGGATATGCACAGCCGACTTATTATTCACCCAGACGGCAGGGTGCAGGTCTTGTTAATATTCAGAATGCCCTTGAAACAAAAGCATATCTTACAACAACGAACAACAAAAGGCCGAAGCTTGAACTCGGTGAGGATACCGACGGAACGCTTGAAATGTCATTTGTTCTCCATAATATGTCATCTGATAATCTTAATTATAAAATCAGACTTGCCGCTTTGACCGACAGCTATAAGCTTTCAGACGGCAAATACATAAACACTCTGACTGCGAAAAAGCTATATGAAAACAGTCAGTACAGCGTGGAATATACAAACGGTGTTTCATCTGACGGAACAGTCAGTGTTGAGCCGAATTCAACGACCACTGTTTCACTGAAAATTACTTTTTCACAAGATGTTCTTGATAAACAAAAAGAAGCTTTCAAAAACGGTTTCTTCCTTGAAGGTTTTATTTTCCTTGATAGCGAAGAAGAGCCGACCTTGTCTTTGCCGTATATGGCGTTTTACGGTGACTGGGAAACCGAAATGCTTTTTGATAACACCATGTATGATAATGAGCCGTCTTATCTCGGTAAGCAGTGGGGTCTTATGGTAACGGACGGAAAAAGCTATTATCCGCTCGGAGCCAATGCTTTTGAAGATGAAGAAGAATACGGCATTGACACCAAATATTGCGCATATTCCGAAAAGGCACTCTCAAGCAAGCTGAAAAAGCCGTATGTAACAGCAAGTGTCGGACTTCTCAGAAACGGCAAGAGAATGGACTTCAATCTGTTCAGCCAGGCAGGCATTTTCAGATACTGCGGTTCCACCTTGTTCGATTACACAAGAAAAACCTATGATCCGAACAAAGCACACATCGGAAAGCTTTGGGGCGGCGGAGGACTGATCAACGGCAACGGCTATGTCTATAAAGTTTCAACAACGCCTGCTAATTATCCGGGAGGAAGAACAACCATAGAATTCCCGTTTGTTGTTGACAATGATGCGGCAAAAATCGAAAGCTGTACATATGAAAAGGTCGGCAGTGATAATATCCTCAAAATCAGAATAAGCGATAACCGCTATGTAATGGGATTTGAGGTGTTTACTCAGGACGATAAATCTGTTGCAAAGGTTTCGTTTAAGAACATCGACCCGGTTGACGGTACATATGAATATGAGCTTAATGTCAGTGAAAAGGCGGGCAGAAAGTTCCGTGCAGATGAGCTTGAGAGTCTGAAGCTATATGTTCTCGACTATGCATATAACGAAACTTTCGGCGAAATCTCGCTTTCACAGT
Organism: Acutalibacteraceae bacterium; assembly: GCA_051880655.1. Taxonomy (GTDB): domain Bacteria; phylum Bacillota; class Clostridia; order Oscillospirales; family Acutalibacteraceae; genus UBA6857. The sequence goes on from JBJEOJ010000178.1 coordinate 12,764, forward strand.
CACAGCCGGAGCAGATGGAAGCTCAAAGCGCACTTTCAGACGGAATAACAGCATATAACTTTGATTCAGCCGATGAAATGATTATTGTTCAAGAGCAGAGCAATACACAAAGCGCAAATAAAAACAAACCGTTTTCAAATATTATTAACGCACTTGAAAAAATGATTAACGGATAAATAAAGAAGAGAACCCTTAACAAAACGAAGAGATAAATATATTTAACATATACCGAAGATAAATATATAAAAACCGATTAAAGAAGAGATTCCTTACAAACTGCATTTTGCAGAATTAAAATTACAGGGAGGAATCTCAAATGCACAAAAGTGCTCTTTCAAAAGGCAGAAAATTCGGCTACTGCGCCGGAATTGCCACCGACTCCATTCTTTATAACATGTATTACACTTACTACCTGTTCTTCCTGACAGATGTGGCGCATATGAGCGCAGGTCTTGCCGGAACGGTCAGTTTGATTTCTGTAATATGGGACGCGGTAACCGACCCGATTATCGGACATTTTGCGGATAAGCCGGGCGCAGACAAAAGAAAGTTCATGCTTCGTGCAGCATTTCCGGTCGGAATTACATTCGTTGCGGCGTTCTTGCCGCTCGGCGAAAGAAGCGATGCTTTCAAATTCATTTTCTATACGGCAATGACCATGCTTTTTTGGCTTGCATACACGGTATATACAATTCCGTATTATGCAGTTGTTGCCGAGATAACCGAAGATTATGATGAAAGAACATCAATCAGGGCAACAAGCTCCATGTGCAATAATGTTTGCATTTTTATCGGCAATGCCGTTCCGTCAGTGCTGCCAGCACTTTTCGTCGGCATGGGATTGACGCTTGCCGGCGGTTGGATTACAACAGCGGCAATACTTTCTGTTTTTGCGGTTGCTTTCGGTGTTGCGGCTTCGCTGTGCCTGAGAGGCGTTGAACTGAAAACCAAAAGGGCGGAAAGCGAAAATCAAAAAGCAAGCTTTAAGGAATATTTTGAAATTCTCAAATTAAAGCCGTTTCGTTCATTTGTAATTTTTGTTTTCTTCTTTCTTATGGCTTCTTCCATGCTTCAGACGAATTTTGCCTATCTTGTTCAGGGAAGACTCGGCATGAGCAGTGATGATATGGTAATCGTTATCGTTGTGCTTGTTGTCACAATGGCAATTATGACGCCGATTGTTGCAAAGGTTTCGGAAAAAACAGACAGAAGAACCGCAAGTCTCATTTTTATTTCGATAACCTTTGTTTCGCTGATTGTTATGAAAATTGTCGGAATCAACGGCGTTGTGACCTTGATTGCCGAGGTCGTTTGCTGCGGAATCGGTCTTGCCTGTTTCTGGACTGTTTTTTATTCAATGGCATACGATATTGTTGAGGTTGATGAGTTTATCAACTCAAAGCGCCGTGAGGGAATGATTACTGCTTTTCCGCAGTTCTTTCAGAAATTCGGTTCTGCAATCGGAATGTGGATTGCAGGTCAGGTACTGGATTTTGCCGGCTATAACGGAGCGGCAGAAGTGCAGACCGAAGCGGCGAAAAATGCAATTGAAAACATTGCAACAATCATTCCGTGCATATTTTTGGCATTTTCAATAATCGGTCTTATCCTTTATCCTGTTACAAAAGAAAGGTTTGTTCTTCTGACTGAAAAGCTTATAGATAAGCGTCAGGGCAAAGAAACCGACACAAGCGGACTTGAAAAACTGATTTGATTTTTTGCGTGCGTTTGTGCGAAGATATAGTTAAAACTATTTGGGAGGAATTTTCATGCACAAAAGCACGCTGACAAAAAGAAAAAAACTCGGCTATTGCACAGGCATTGCAACAGAATCAATACTTTATAATATGTACTATACATATTATCTTGTGTTCCTGACCGATGTTGCAAAAATGAGCCCGGGTCTTGCCGGAACTGTCAGTCTCATTTCTGTAATCTGGGACGCTGTAACAGACCCGATCATCGGCCATTTTGCCGATAAGCCGGGTGCCGATAAAAGAAAATTCATGATCAGGGCAGCTTTTCCCGTTGGACTTACTTTTGTTGCAGCATTCCTGCCGCTTTCGGGAGAAAATGACATTATTAAATTTATATTTTATACGGCAATGACCATGCTTTTCTGGCTTGCCTATACGGTTTATACCATTCCTTATTATGCCGTTGTCGCGGAAATTACCGAAGATTACGACGAAAGAACCGACATCAGAGGAACAAGCTCCATGTTCAACACCGTTGCAATTTTCATCGGTAACGCTGTTCCTGCGGTTCTTCCCGGCTTGTTCATTTCAATCGGGCTTAGTGAGCGCCTTGGCTGGACAATGACAGCGCTTGTGCTTGCCGTTGTTTCCATAATTTTTGCCGTTATTGCTTCACTGAGTCTCAGGGGCGTAAAGCTCAAAAAGGCAAATGAAAGTGCAGACGGTCAAAAGGCAAGTATAAAAGATTACATTGAAATTCTCAAAATCAAACCGTTTCGATTTTTTGTCATGTTCGTTTTCTTCTTCCTGATTGCTTCCGCAATGATTCAGGCAAATTTTGCCTATCTTGTTGAGGGCAGACTGGAAATGAGCAGCGATGATATGGTGCTCGTTATCGTCACGCTTGTTGTCGCCATGGGAATTTTCATTCCGATTGTCACAAAGCTTGCGGAAAAAACAGACAGACGCCTTGCAAGCATTGTGTTTGTTTCGCTGATGTTTGTTTCACTTCTGATTATCAAGCTCATCGGTATCGACAACACCGCCATGCTGATTGTTTCGGTTGTTGCCTGCGCCTTGGGTCTTGCCTGCTTCTGGACGGTCTTTTATTCCATGGCGTATGACCTTGTTGAGGTCGATGAATTTATCAACGGCAAACGCCGTGAAAGCATGATTACTGCATTCCCGCAGTTCTTCCAAAAATTCGGTGCGGCAATCGGTATGTGGATTGCCGGTCAGGTGCTCGATTTCGGCGGTTATGACGGCAGTGCACAGATTCAAAGTGAAAGCGCAAAAAATGCAATTGAAAACATTGCAACCGTCATTCCGTGCATCTTCCTTGTTTTCTCACTGATCGGACTGTTTCTTTATCCGGTAACGAAAAAGCGTTTTGAGCTTCTGAGCGAAAAGCTTGAAAAGAAGCGTGCCGGCGAAGAAGCTGACACAAAAGGAATTGAAAAACTTATCTAAAGGAGAACTTCACAATGCTCTGCGTCAAAAATGTAAGCAAAAAATACGGCAAAGTGCTTGCCAATGACAACATAACCTTCACGGTTTCAGACGGAGAAATTGCCGTTCTTCTGGGACCGAACGGAGCAGGTAAGTCAACCATAATCAAATGTATTGCATCGCTTTTGCGTTTTGACGGCGAAATCACGATCAATTCCTATCCGAACAAATCTCTTGAAGCCAAAAGTCTGATTGGCTATGTCCCGGAAATGCCTGCTGTTTATGATATGCTGACAGTGGGTGAGCATCTTGAATTTATGCTTCGTGCCTATAAAATGAAAGATGACGGAACGGCCGACAGACTTCTTGAACGCTTTGAGATGCTTGATAAAAAAGATAAACTCGGCAAAGAACTTTCAAAAGGTATGCAGCAAAAGCTTTCCATTTGCTGTGCACTGGTTCATAAGCCAAAAGTAATCATTTTTGATGAACCGATGGTAGGTCTTGATCCGCACGCAATCAAACAGCTCAAGGATATTTTTATTGAACTTAAAAATGACGGTGCGTCCGTTCTGATAAGCACCCATATGCTTGACAGCGTTGAAAACTATTGGGATGTTGCCTATATCATGAAGGGCGGAAGCTTCTGCGCCGAAAAGCGTGCGCAAAGCGATGACGGAAAAAGCCTTGAAGAGCTATTTTTTGAAATTACGGAAGGCGGAAAAACGCAATGAGTTCAACGCTTTATCTGATTTCACGAAAAATAAAAAACAGAATCAAAGAAGCTTTTCACCGACCGAGCGAACTGATTTTAATTGTTGTCTTTTTGGCTTTGATTGTCTTTACCGTTTTTACGGGAAATATGTCGGAAAATGTGATTTATCCCAAAAGAAGCATGGACGAATTTTATGCAATCGTGCTTGCGCTTTACGCTGTCGTGTTTGTTCTGACAGCCAAAAGCGGTTTTGTCAACGGAGCGTCCATGTTTTCAATGGCTGATGTGAACCTGATTTTCACAAGCCCGAAAAAGCAAACGCGTGTTTTAACTTATGGGCTTTTAAGTCAACTCGGAAGATCGCTTTTGCTCGGATTTTTCATTCTTTATCAATATACGTGGGCGCATGACAGCTATGGAATCAGCTATCTTGACTTGCTGATTGTTCTTGTCGGTTACGGTGTTACGGTGTTTTTGTCGCAGATGCTTGCGATGCTGATTTATTCTCTGACATCGGGCGATGACAAAAGGAACAACATTTTAAAAGCCGTTTTTTATCTTGTTGTTGCGGCTTTTATTGTATATGTTGCCGTGAGCGCTTATAATTCAAATGACGGTTTTCTTGCAGGCGCTGTCAGTGCGGCTTCCTCAAAATTTATGAAATTCTTTCCTGTTGCCGGCTTTGTTCAGCTTGGCGTTGTCGGTGCAGTTTCAAAAAATTTCAGCTTTCTTCTGATTTCGGTTGTTTGTGTTGCAGCATTCTGCGCGCTGTATTTCCTTTTAATTTCTCTTATCAATGCCGATTACTATGAAGATGTTCTCAAAGCAACGGAAGTTTCTTTTTCAGCGATTACCGCACGCAAAGAGGGCAAAAATGTTGAAACCGCACCGAGAAATGTTAAAATCGGGAAAACCGGTTTTAAAAAGGGTGAGGGTGCTTCGGCAATTGCTCACAAGCACAAAATTGAAAACCGCAGAAGCAAATTTTTTGTGCTTGACATAACGGCAATCATCATGGCGGTTGTTACGGTTGCTGTCGGCTGGTTCAGTCACGAACTTATTGCCGCCGTTGTCTGCAATGTTTACACACTGATTTTCACAATCGGAACGGGTCGTTGGGCAAAGGAACTTCACTTGCCTTATGTTTATCTTATTCCCGAACCGCCGTTCAAAAAACTGCTCTATATGCTCAAAGAACAGTTCCCGGCATTTCTTGCTGAGGGAATCATCACTTTTGTACCGTTCTATTTTATTTTTTCACTTTCGGTTCCGGAAACGGCTTCGCTTGTTGCAGTAAGAGTGAGCTTCTCATTTATGTTTATCGGCATCAATTTGCTTCTTTCAAGGATTTTCGGCTCATCAGACAACAAAACGCTTGTCGTGTTCTTGTATTTTCTTTTGGCTATGGTCTTTTCCGTTCCGGGAATTGTCGGCTATATTGTGATGTCAAATTTCTTCATGCTCGGCATGGCGGTTTCATATCTTACAATGACGATCTTGAATACGGTTGTCGCTTTCGTTTTGATTTTTGTTTGCCGAAATATTCTTGCGTGCGCGGAGTATAATAATAAATAATTACACTTTGCTTATCAATTTAAAAATTCAGAAAGGAAACAGCCAAAGTAATTACAGGCTTTTGTGCTGTAGTTTAAGCTTATGAAAGGAATCATTCTTGCCGGCGGAAGCGGCACAAGACTTTATCCGATAACCATGGTAACATCAAAACAGCTTTTACCTGTTTATGATAAACCGATGATTTATTATCCGCTGTCAACTTTGATGATGGCGGGAATACGCGATATACTGATTATTTCAACGCCCGAAGATTTACCCGCTTTTGAGCGCTTGCTCGGCGACGGAAGCAGTTTCGGCATCAGTCTTTCCTATGCGGTTCAGCCGTCGCCTGACGGTCTTGCACAGGCATTTTTAATCAGCGAAGAATTCATCGGCTCAGACGCTTGTGCGATGATTCTGGGCGATAACATCTTTTACGGAAACGGTCTGGGCAAAATCTTAAAACAAGCTGCAAGCGACGCTGAAAACGGAATTTCAACAATTTTCGGCTATTATGTTGATGACCCGGAGCGATTCGGCGTTGTTGAGTTTGATGAAAATGAAAAGGTCATCTCAATTGAGGAAAAGCCGAAAAATCCCAAATCAAACTATTGTGTAACAGGTCTTTATTTTTACGCCGCAGGTGTAAGTGAAAAAGCAAAAAAAGTCAAGCCCTCCGCAAGGGGAGAGCTTGAAATAACAGATTTGAATCTGCTTTACTTAAAAGAGGAAACTCTCAGCGTTAAACTTCTCGGCAGAGGCTTTGCCTGGCTTGACACCGGAACGGTTGAAAGCCTCAACGAAGCGGCAAATTTTGTCAAAATTGTTGAGGGCAGACAGTCGATTATGATTTCCGCACCGGAAGAAATTGCATTTAAAAACGGCTGGACAGATAAGGATATCTTACTGACACAAGCCGAAAAATACGGAAAATCCCCCTATGGTGCACATCTGAAAAATGTTGCCGAGGGTAAGTATAAATACTGAAATTTTTTAAAGTGACAAAAGAAAAGTGCTGCGTTGATTTTTTTGACGCAGCACTTTTAAATTTTGTTATCCGATTCTTCTGCCGTTTTTGATTTTAGCAGTCATACCGCCGAGCTTTGCAAAGCCGGTCACGGTGTCACCTTTAAAGGTTGCCTGAACAGTAATAACCTTTCCGGGCATTGCAGAAATTTCTCCTTTACCCCGAAGTGTATCACTGCCGACCTCTTCAATGTCATAATATTTAACCTTGATATTCTTGAACTTGTCGGGCAGTTCATAAATGAATTCATATTGACCGTTGTTGTCTCTGATTTCAATAACACCCGTAACATTAAACATAAGGGCACTGACAGTCGCCTGCCATTTTCCGATACCTATCATAAATAACACTCCATTCTATTGATATTATATTTGATAATATAAATTTTGTAACTAAAAATTAATTAATTCTAAAATTAACATATTACTGTTCAAGCTTTTATGAAGAAACAAAATCAAAAACACGCTGTGTGCTTTTTCCGTCGCAGGCAGACATGAACTTTTCCTTAAACCGGTCAATTTTGTCCTCATCAAAGTCTTTCTCCGCCGTTATAACAGCTTCGCTTAATTCGTCTGTATTTTTAACAATTTTCCCGGGAACGAAGCTTTGATAATCATAATAAAAGCTTCTCTGATCTTCATATTCTTCAAGGTCATATGCGTAAAAAATCATCGGTCGGTTCAAAAGCGCATATTCAAAAATCAAAGATGAATAATCGGTAATAACAATGTCGCTTGCACAAAGAGCCGTGTCGATGTCAACATCTTTTGAGATGTCAATAACAAAAGACGAAAGCTGAGCTTTTTCTTCATCACTGAACGAAAGCGAGTCAGAAATTCTCGGGTGCAGCTTAATCAAAAGCACATAATCTTCTCCGAGATTGTTTTTTAGCTTTAAAAAATCAATCGCTTTTTGTGTATAGGAAGATTCAACATTGTTTCCGCGAAGCGTCGGTGCCCACAAAACAATTTTTTTGCCGGAAAGAAGCGGATATTTTTTGACAAGATTTTCTCTTTGCTCGCTTACGAATTTACCGTCGAAATAAACGTCAGTTCTCGGAACACCCAAAGCCTTGACAATTCCGTCGGCGGCGTCAAATGCTTCATTATAGACAGGAACAATATCTTCTGAAGAAGCAATAATATCGGTATATGTTTTGTGAACATGATATTTTTCAAAAAGTTCGCTTTCAAGACCCCATGAGGAATCTTTTATTGAATAGCTGAAGCGTTTGAATGCGCCGCAGCCGTGCCAGAGCTGAACAAGGCGTGTGCCTTTTCTCGGCTTGTTTGCATAAGCAGGCAAATAATATTCATCAAGAAAAGTGATTTTTGCCCGAGCGTAATACTTTTGAAAAACAAGGTCGGATTTGATTTTGCTAAGCTCATTTTTAAAGATAATCGGACTGCCGCCTTTGAATTTATAAAGGCACTGACATTTATAGCCGCATTTTTTTGCATAATCATAAAGCGATTGAAAATCTTTCGGCATTTTATAATCACAGTTTGCAACAAAAAGAACAAGCTTTTCGTCGGTCTTTTTTAAACAGGAGATTTTAAAAGCCAACTTCCAAAGAAATCCATATAGAAAATTGTTCAGTCTTTTGCGCCACTTCGGTTTTGCAAGTGTTTTATCATAAAGCTTGTTTAATCTGTAAATAGTTTTACTGTTCAAGAAACCACCCCAAAGCGATTATATAACATCTGACATAAATTTGCAACAAAAAGAGCAAAAGAAAAAAGGACCTTCTTTTAAGAAAGTCCCAATATAGGTTTCATCATGAATCAGACAGCACGGGTAACCTTGCCTGAACGAAGACAGCGAGTGCAGGCATAAACTCTTTTCGGTGAGCCGTTAACAATTGCCTTAACGCGTTTTACGTTCGGTTTCCATGTTCTGTTTGAACGTCTGTGTGAGTGAGAAACTTTAATGCCGAAAGAAACATCTTTTCCGCAAAATTCACATTTTGCCATTTTCAGCACCTCCTTAAACTTTAATACACATAAGCAACAGTTATTTTAACAGATTGAATCAGAAATTGCAATAGTATTTTTGAAAAAATTTCAATTAAAACTGCAAATCTAAAAAATTTATCTGTAAATCAGCAGAATAGGCAGTCAAACAAAAAAAGTAAGTTTCATATATATAAAGAATTGACGCCGTTCTGAGGCTCAGCCGCCAAGCGCAATCATTCGGTCAAGGCAAGCCTTTGCGCCGTCCATCACGTCCTGACTGAGGTTGATTTCTTCTCCTGCGGTTGAATTTAAGCAGTTATAAACATCGCAAAGCGTTGTGATTTTCATGTTGTGGCACACACAGGCTTTTGAAAGCGGATAAAACTTTTTGTCGGGACATTCAAACTGCAGGTGCTGAACGATACTGTTTTCCGTTCCGATAATAAACTCTTTTGCATCGCTTTGTTTGGCAAAATTCATAATTCCGGTCGTGCTTCCTGCATAGTCGGCTTTTTCGGTAACTTCTTCAAGGCATTCGGGATGAACAAGAACAAGAGCATCCGGGTGAAGCAGCTTTGCTTTTTCAACATCTTTTTTTGTAATTCTGATGTGTGTCGGACAGCCGCCGTGAAAAAGTTCAATTTGTTTTTCGGGAATTTGCTTTTTGATCCAGCCGCCGAGATTGCAGTCGGGTATGAACAGAATTTTGTCATTGTCAATGTTTCTGACAATTTTTGCTGCCGAAGAAGAGGTGACGCAGACATCGCAGACAGTTTTCAGCTCGCTTGTGGTGTTGATATAAGCAACAACACTGTAGCCGGGATACATTTGCCTGAGGTTCAAAACAAGCTCTTTATCCATTTGTGAAGCCATGGGACAGCCTGCCTGAGGGTTGGCAAGAATCACTTTTTTGTCCGGTGAAAGAATTTTAACGGTTTCCGCCATAAAACGAACACCGCACATGATTACGTTTTTGCAGCCGGATTTTGAAGCCTGAACGCTCAAGCCGTAGGAATCGCCGACATAGTCGGCAACTTCCCATATGTCGTGACTCTGATATGCATGAGCAAGAATACAAACATCTTTTTCTTTTTTTAGACGAAGAATTTCGTCCTGAAGCTTTCTGGTAGTTAACATATTGTTTTTCCGGGGCGTGATGCATGAAAATTTTCAATTTTTGCGGCACTGCCCCTGCGGTATTACCGTTCCTTTTTGTTATTACTTATGCAAAAGCATAAATTAAAGGTATTATACAGTGATAATACCGCATTGTCAAGACAGGTGACAATTTTTTTTTTACAGGTGTCTTGTCATATGAATTTTTATGTGCTATAATATGCCGCAGTACATTTAAGTGTTATCTATTTCTTCCGATAGAGAGGTATGGTCAATCACTATGAAAACGGACGTGCTTATAATCGGCAGCGGCTGTGCAGGTCTTTACTGTGCACTTAATCTGCCGCAAAGCAAAAAAATAACGGTAATAACCAAAGCTGACGCTAAAAGCAGTGATTCCTTTCTGGCGCAGGGCGGCATGTGTATGCTCAAAGACGAAAGCGACTATGAAAGCTATTTTGAAGATACCATGAAAGCCGGACATTATGAAAACGACAAAAAATCGGTTGAAATCATGATCCGCTCCTCACAGGATGTTGTCAGGGATCTTTTGTCATACGGAACCGAGTTTGAGCATGATGAAAACGGAAATCTAGCTTTCACCCGTGAGGGTGCACATTCTTCAAAAAGAATTTTGTTTCATGAAGACATAACAGGTAAGGAAATCACCTCAAAACTGCTTTTACAGGCTCAAAATAGAAAAAATATTGAAATACTAGAAAACACTGCAATGCTTGATATAATCGAAAGCGAAAATAATTGCTTCGGTGCTGTGATAAAAACCGCCAACGGTAAAATTGAAGAAGTCTGTTGTGATTATACGATTCTTGCAACCGGCGGAATCGGAGGACTTTTCCGCCATTCAACAAATTTCCGTCATCTTACTGCCGACGGTGTTGCGGTTGCAATCAAGCATGGTGTAAAGCTTCGTGATATTGATTATATTCAGATTCATCCGACAACATTTTATTCAAAAGATGAAAAGGACAGAAGTTTTCTGATTTCGGAATCTGTCAGAGGCGAGGGTGCAAAGCTATATGACAAAACGGGCAGACGCTTTGTTAACGAGCTTCTTCCCAGGGATATTCTTTCTCAAAAAATTCTTGAACAAATGAAAAAAGACGGCACGCAGCATGTCTGGGAAGATCTGAGAACGATACCGCCTAAGGAACTGCAAAGCCATTTTCCGAACATTATTGAGCATTGCCGCACCTGCGGTTATGATGTGACAAAAGAATGCATTCCCGTTGTTCCGGCTCAGCATTATTTTATGGGCGGAATTTGGGTAGATTACAGCAGCAAAACAACCATGCAAAGGCTTTATGCCGTCGGCGAGACCGCCTGCAACGGTGTTCACGGCAAAAACCGCCTTGCAAGTAATTCTCTTCTTGAAAGCCTTGTTTTTGCAAAAAGGGCGGCAAAAGAAATTTGCGAAACCTATGCGCTTCAGCAAAAAAAGGCGCCCGAAACTGATCTGACTCAGTATAAAGACGAAAAAAGGCTTCAGGAAGAATATAAAAAGCTTGTTTTTGAAGCAATTGAAAAATCAAAAGCAAAACGCAATGAAAAAGAAAACGAATCGGAAAAGGAGAAAGAAAAATGTTTGACAGTGTAACTTTAAAGCTAAATGTTGACCCGCTCATCATGTCGGCACTTCGTGAGGATATAACAAGCGAAGACGTTTCGGCAAACAGCGTGATTTCAAAGCCATGTAAAGGTAAGGTTGACCTCATTTGCAAGCAGGACGGAATTATTTGCGGACTTCAGGTTTTTGAAAGAGTGTTCAAGCTTCTTGACGAAAAAACAGAAATTGTATTTTTTGCCGAGGACGGTCAGGAGGTTAAAACCGGTCAGCTTCTTGCAAAGCTTACCGGTGACATCAGGGTGCTTTTGTGCGGCGAAAGAACTGCGCTTAACTATCTTCAGAGAATGAGCGGAATTGCAAGCTATACAAAGCAGGTTGCTTCGCTTCTTGAGGGAACAAAAATCAAGCTTCTCGACACAAGAAAAACAACCCCGAACAACAGAATTTTTGAAAAATATGCCGTTCTTTGCGGCGGAGGACATAATCACCGTCTGAATCTTTCCGACGGCGTGCTCTTAAAAGATAATCATATCGGTGCAGCTGGAAGCGTTGAAGCAGCTGTTAAGGCGGCAAAGGAATATGCACCTTTTGTGCGCAAAATTGAAGTTGAAACGGAAACTCTTCAACAGGTCAAAGAAGCGGTTGAAGCAGGTGCCGATATAATTATGCTCGATAATATGGACCATGAAACCATGAAAAAAGCCTGTGAGCTTATATCGGGCAGGGCACAAATTGAAATTTCCGGTAACGTTACAAAAGAAAACATTGAAAAGATCCGTGATCTCGGTGTTGACTTTATTTCAAGCGGAGCACTGACGCACAGTGCACCGATTCTTGATGTTTCACTTAAAAATATGACCAGAGTTTAATTTGTATAAATATTTTTATGACTCGGAGGTGAGATGATGAACGGAAAAATCAGAAGAGAACAAATATTGAAGCTTCTTTCAAAAAGCAACAGACCTCTTTCGGGAACTGCTCTTGCAAAACAGCTTGATGTCAGCAGACAGGCAATTGTTCAGGATATTGCGTTATTAAGGCAGGCGGGCAACGAAATTATTTCTACCAACAACGGCTATATTTTGCAAAACCATTTTGGATTTTCAAGGGTGTTTAAGGTAATACACAGTGATGACGATGCAGAAAAAGAGCTTGAACTGATCATAAGCTACGGCGGAATCGTCAAAGATGTTTTTGTTTATCATAAAGCATACGGTGTTGTAAAAGCTGAAATGAATATACGCACAAGGCTTGACATTGATAACTTTATAGCTGATATAAAATCCGGAAAATCAAGCCTTCTCAAGAATATTACCTCAAATTATCATTATCACACTGTTCTTGCACAAAGCGAAGAAATACTCGATATACTTGAAGATAAACTCTGGCAGTCAGGTTTTCTTGCGAAGCTTCAGGATTATGAACCGGTTGATTTCAACAAACAATAGGCAGCCTCTAAAAACATCAAAACACCTGCAAAAATGAACAACCGATGACAACAATGGTTGTTACACGATGTTTTAAGTTTGACATATGTAAAACTGCTTTATAATTTTTAATCTTGATTAGAAGTCTGTTTGGTTGACTTTACCAATAAGATATAATATAATATCTTTCACAGAAAAACTTTTCTGAATAGGAGGATATATATGAAGAAAAAATTAAGAAAAGCCATGTCGGTGCTTTTATGCATCGCAATCCTTGCATCTGTTGTTGCTGTTTCATCATTTGCCGCTTCGGGTGTTTTCAACTTTAAGGTGACGGATTTCGGATATGCCGAACTTGTTTCATGTTCAAAGAGCGCATCGGGAGAGATCACCGTTCCTCAGACTGTCAAAATTGACGGTAAGGAATATAATGTCAAATCAATCGGTGACAATGCTTTTGAAGGATGTGCATCCATCACCAGAATCACAATTTCCGAAGGTGTGACAACAATCGGTGCAAAAGCGTTTGCTTCCTGCACAAAACTGAAAGCAGTTGATGTTCCGTCAACGCTTCTGACTTGCTCTTATGATGCTTTTGATGATTGCAACACCGTAACGGTTAACTGCTATAAATCTAATTATCAGTTCTTCACGGTTTTCGGCTTTGCAGATAACATTAAGGTAAATGTTGTTGACGGTGAACTTGATGAAGAAAAAACAGAAAATGTTAACAGTTTTGTTGAAATTTTAAGAAGACTTATCAAGACCATTCTTTCCTGGTTCGGAATTAAGCTTAAATAATTAATAGCAGGAATAAAACAGTAATAATAATTATAACAGCAGTCGTTTTGGCTGCTGTTTTATTTTTGAAACTGTAAGTATTAAGCATATTATGAAGCTATTGTATTTTTTTCGTTTTGGTGTTATACTGATAATGAAATAAAACAGGAGAAAATTTAATATGCAGACAAATAAAAAACATGATAAAAATAAAAACAGAATAATAATCTTTGCAGTAATTTTTTTCGTATGCCTTGCAAGCATTGCGGTGGTTTCTGCTGTCAGTATGACGGGAAAAACCAATCTTTCGGTAATCGCAGGAACAAATGCTTATACTGAAGCACCGACAGAGCCGCCTGCGCCGCAAAAGCTGAGCACTGCGACAATCGGAAGTGCGGGAGATGTGCTGATTCATGTTCCGATCTATACGGCTGCATATTCTTCTTCAACAGGAACCTATGATTTTAACGATGCTTTTTCCGTTGTGAAAACAGAAATCAAAAAATGCGATTATTTTGTCGCTAACCTTGAAACAACGCTTGCAGGAACGGCAAACGGAAGATCATACAGCGGCTATCCGTGCTTTAATTCACCCGATGCGATTGCTACTGCACTTAAAAGTGCCGGTGTTGACTGTCTGCTGACAGCTAATAATCATTGTTATGACACCGGAAAGAACGGTGTTTTGCGCACGCAGCAGATTGTTAAAGAAGCAAATCTGTCCTATGTCGGAACACGTACGGAAACAACATCAAATAAGTATATTGTCAAGAATATCAAAGATATAAAATTCGGTATGACCTGCTATACCTATGAAACCGAAACAACTCAGGAAAACACCAAGGCTTTAAACGGAATTCTTGTTGACAGTGAAACGGCCGATTTGATTAATTCCTTTGATTATAATAAGCTTGACAGCTTTTACAGTGATATAAAATCTCAGATTTCAAAAATGAAGTCGGCGGGTGCAGAGGTAATCGTTGTTTATCTGCATTGGGGCAACGAATATGAGCTTAAACAAAACAGTTTCCAGGAAAAAATTGCGCAAAAGCTTTGCGATTTGGGAGTTGATGTAATTATCGGCGGACACCCGCATGTTGTTCAGCCGGTTGATTTGCTCACTTCCACGGACGGCAGTCACAAAACCGTTTGTGTCTATTCTATGGGCAATATGGTGTCCAATCAGAGAAGAAATTATATGAGCCTGAACACAGGTCATACGGAAGACGGTCTGATTTTTGAAATGACGTTTTCAAAATACAGCGACGGTACAGTCAGATTTGACAAAGTCAAAGCCGTTCCGACATGGGTAAATCTTTATACAAATTCGTCGGGAAAAAGCGTTTACAGCATAACTCCGCTCAGTTCAGACCTTGAATCAAAGGCTCAATCGCTTGGTCTGAGTAACTCGTCTGTCGGACTTTCTCTTGCAAAAGGCTCATATGAAAGAACGTTGGCTTTGGTTTCTGAGGGCATAAATAAATGCAATAAATATCTGAAATCTCAGCCGATACCGGGTCAGGAAACGTCAGAAGCAACGACTGCCGGAGTAACCGATGTTTCACAGGCGGCATAATCTGTAACAATTTTAATTGATTTCCATAAAATGAACTGAGATAAATTTGCTCCCCGTAAAGATTAAATCCGTTCACAGCAGCTCATAATAACTGTGAAACAAAATTTAAGGGAGTTTTATAAATGAATGTCAGACGCGGCGATATATTCTATGCCGATTTAAGCCCTGTCGTCGGTTCGGAACAGGGCGGAATCAGACCTGTTTTAATTGTTCAGAACAACATCGGAAATAAATTCAGTCCAACCGTGATTGCCGCCGCAATCACAAGCCGCCATTCAAAGGCGAGTTTGCCGACCCATATCAAAGTCAACGCGGACAGCTGCGGGCTTTCAAAAGATTCAATTGTGCTTCTTGAGCAGGTGCGCACACTTGACAAGCAGAGGCTGAAAGAAAGAATGGGAACGCTTGATGAAAGGGACATGATGAAAATTGACAAGGCGCTTTCTGTAAGCTTCGGATTGGCAGATTCTTTTCAGTTGAGCTGAATTACTTATTGATTATTTTCTTATTTAATCGGCACAGTTTGGCGCTGTGTCGATTTTTATAATATTTTTTCGTCTTTATTTTGAATTTTGTTATAACTGCCGAATTTAAAAAAACACACTGCTTTCACTTGACAATAGAAGCCGTCAGCAATAAAATTCAAATCAGGGTGATGAAAATGAAAACCGAAAAAATCAAATCAATTTGTGTAACAGCCGTTTTTGCGGCGATTATCTGCATTATGGCGCCTTTTTCCATTCCGCTTCAGACGCTTGTGCCGATTTCGCTTGCAACACTTGCAATTTATCTGACTGCAGGTTTGCTTGATTGGAAAAACTCCGTCAGTGCGGTTGTTGTTTATATTCTTCTCGGAGCGGTCGGACTTCCGGTGTTTTCTTCTTTTACAGGCGGACTTCAAAAGCTTGTCGGCGTAACGGGCGGCTACATAATCGGATATATTCCTCTTGCACTCATTGTTTCGCTGATGTGCGGAAAAATCAAAGGCAAATGGGTATATCCTGTCAGTATGATAATCGGAACGGTTGTACTTTATGCTATCGGAACGGCATGGTTTATGTTTCAGACAAAAACGGCTTTTGCCGCCGCAATGGCATCATGCGTCATACCGTTTTTACCCGGTGACGCTGTGAAAATTGCCGCCGCGAGCGCAGTTTCGATTCCGCTAAGAACAAGGCTCGAAAAATTTATAAGTAAATAGTATTTATAAAAAACAGCTGATAAATTCGTTTTGTTTCCGAATTTATCAGCTGTTATAATTTTATGAAAAGCTGTATGTCTTTCCTTTTTGTGTTTCAAAGCTTGAAATACCTTTTTCGTCGTAATTGACTTCAATTTCGTTTCCGTCATCATCGGTAACCAGCATAATTTTTCCGTCATAATAAAGACTGCATTTTCCGCCGAGGTTTGATTTGACGGTTCCCGATTTGAGCTTTCCGTCTTTCCATGAAGCACCCACTTCAAAGTTTCCTCTTGCCATAAGGCCTTTGAATTCACCTGAGTGCCATTCTTTCGGAAGAGCAGGAAGAATTCTGATGTATCCGCAGTGGCTTTGAACAAGCATTTCGCAAACGCCAGCCGTAAAGCCGAAATTGCAGTCAATCTGGAAAGGCGGGTGATTGCCGAAAAGATTTTTCAAAATCATTTTTTTGAGCGTTTGCTCAATAATTTCATCGCATTTTTCACCGTCGCAAAGTCTTGCATAACATAAAAGTCTGTGAGAAAGTGCCCAGCCTGTGGTTTTGATACCTCTGTCCTGAAGTGAAATCTTTGCTCCCTTTTC
The DNA here is from genome assembly GCA_051880655.1 of Acutalibacteraceae bacterium. Taxonomy (GTDB): domain Bacteria; phylum Bacillota; class Clostridia; order Oscillospirales; family Acutalibacteraceae; genus UBA6857. Next base: position 29,428 of record JBJEOJ010000178.1, read on the forward strand.
AAGAATATGATCATCTTTTGTGATACTTGAAAACGGATAAAGACCGAGCAGGTGAGAAATGTGTCGGTGATGCTTCTGAACACCTTTGCCGTGAAATCCGCGTCTGAAAAATGTGTCTTCGTTCTGCCATTCAAGAATCTGACCCCATTTTCCGGTTGAATAAGGCTTTAAACGTTTCTTTTGCATACTGATTTTTTCAATCAGCTTTTCATTGACACAGCTTTCAAATCCTGCATTTTTCAGTTCCGCGGCTGCTTTTTCGGTGTTGTCAAAAAGGGCATAAACAATGCTTTGCTCATAAGTTCCGCCAACCGAAACAGGTCCGTGCTCCGGAGAAAAACATGGAGCAACAACAAGTCTGTCCGTCTTTTTGTCCTCAACAAGAAGCTGCGACCATAAAAGAGCCGATTCTTCCATGGCAGGATAAATTTCATCTTTGAGCATTGTAATATCTTTTGTGAAACGGTAATATTCAAACATACCGTCCGTTGCCCATGCGCCGTTAACGGGAGCCCAACCCCAACGCCAGCTGAAGCCGGGAGCTACCATTCCGAGCGGATTTACCATTGTGTGAACAACCCAACCGGTCGGTTTTTCGTAATCAGGCTTACCGTCTGCGGTTCTTTCTCCGATGCCCATGGTTTCGTTTGCAACAATTCTTCCTGGCTTTCTCAAGGAATTGACAAAATCAATATACGGTTTTACCGTTTCGCTCAGATTTGCCGTGTATGCCGGCCAATAATTCATCTGTGTGTTAATGTTAAAATGGTAATCGCTTTGCCAGGGCGGATTGTTTTTTGCGTTCCAGATGCCCTGCAAATTTGCAGGAAGACTTCCGTCTCTTGAAGATGCAATCAGAAGATAACGACCGTATTGGAAAAGGGTAGTGATAAGATTTCTTTTATATTCGCCTCGCTTGTCAAAGCGTTTGAGCATCATATCTGTGGTAATACCCGACTGCTCCTCGCCGAGTGTGAAGCTGACTCTGTTATAAAGCTCTCTGTAATCGGTAAGATGAGTTCTGTAAAGCTCACTGAAAGTTTTCTGTGAAGCGGCGTTGACATAATTTTTTACCTTTTCAAGCGGATCACTGCCGTCGCAGAAAACAGGGAAATTATTTTTATAGTCGGTTGCAAAGGAAGCAATAACAACAACGCTTGTTGTGTCTTTGATGTTGATGTGTCCGTCATCTGTTGCCTCAACAGTTCCGTCTTTTGCAATGAATTTAATCATGCAGGCATGTTTCATGTTGTTTTTGTCTTTGCCCGGATCTGCGTTGACACCGTCGTTTGCGTTTACCGTTCCGGTGCAGTAAATTGAATCATTTTCGCTGCAAGGAACTCCTTTTTGTTCGCTGATGAAATAAGCGTCAATGTCAAAAGCGTTGTTTTCTCCCTCGGATTCAATTCTGCCGACAAAAACATTGTCGGGATAGCTTACAAAATAATGGCGTGTAAAAGTAACCTTTCCTTTTTTATAAGTAACCATTGCCGATGCCGAATCAAGGTCAAGGTCTCTGATATAATTCTCAGTGCCGGATTTTTCGCCGAAATTGAGATAAAGACTTCCGAAAGCCTGATAGCCGCCGAAGCCTGTGTGATTGCCCTCAAGACCTTTCATTTGCGAAGCGGCTTCTTTTTCTTTTCCCCGGAAAAGCAGCTGCTGAATTTCTTTCATCTTTTTTCCGCCGTCAGCGTTTGAAATGCCGTAATTGAAGCCCTCAACATCTTTTCCGCCCGACCAGAGCGTCTTTTCATTAAAAGCAATAAGCTCGCATTGAGCACCGCCAAAAACCTTTGCGCCGATTTTTCCGTTTCCCAAAGGAAGCGCTTCGTTTTCCCAGCCGAAATAGCTCATGTTGGCTTCCTTGTCATAGCATAAAAACATAAATCAAACCTCTTGAAAAATAATATTTTAACAATTATAGCCTTTTTGGGCGCTTTGTGTCAAGAAATTTGATGATATGACGATAAATTATCTTCAATAGTTTGATTTTTGGCTTTTTGTATGATAATATATAAAAGTATTGATATAAAATAAGGAGCTTTAAAATTGAAAGAAGATTATCTTATGACAATGGTAACTCACCAGAACGTTGAGGGCGAAAAGGAAGTCATTGAAATGACGACAGTTGCCGATTTTGAAGGTGATACCGATGACTATTACATTTCATATACAGATGATGACGGCGACCTTAAAGGGTGTCGCACAACACTCCATGTTGAAAACGGAAGTTGTATAACAATTATCCGTGAAGGTTCATATGATTCTCACATGATTGTTGAACAAAATTCCCGTCATATTTCTCACCACACGACGCCGTACGGTTCGTTTTCTTTGGGCGTTTGTGCAATTGATATTGAATCTCAGATGACTCATCAAGGCGGCAGACTGAATTTCCGCTACAGCACCGATATTGATATGCGCCCGATGGGAGAAATTGAATTTAACATCAAAATTGAACAAAGAAATATAAATGCTTAAATATCAGAACCGTATAAACTTGAAAGGAACCTGAACAATGGAATTTACCGCTGAAAAAGCGCAAAAAGAAATCAAAGAATTAATTATTGAAGCAGCAAACAAAGCAATCAGTGAAGAAGTTTTTCCGAAAGCCGAGTTTGCCGATTTTATCATTGAAATCCCGGCAGACAAAGCGAACGGTGATTATTCAACAAATGCCGCAATGGCAAATGCAAGGACTTTCAGAATGCCGCCGAGAAAAATTGCCGAAACACTCATTTCAAACATGAGCCTTGACGGAACATATTTTGAAAAAGTTGAAGCGGCAGGTCCGGGATTTATCAATTTTTATCTTTCGGGAAAATTTTATGCCGATGTGCTTCTTGATATAAAAAAAGCCGGAAACAGCTATGGCAGAAGCGATTACGGCAAAGGCGAAAAAGTGAATGTTGAATTTGTCAGCGCAAACCCGACAGGTCCGATGCACATGGGCAACGCAAGAGGCGGTGCACTCGGCGACTGTCTTGCCGCTGTGCTTGATTATGCCGGCTATGATGTTCACCGAGAGTTTTATATCAACGATGCAGGCAATCAGATTGAAAAATTTGCGCTTTCGCTTGATATAAGATATCAACAGCTTTTCCTCGGCGAAGAAGCTGTTGAGCTTCCCGAAGACAGCTATCACGGTGATGATATAAAAGAGAGAGCAAAGGAGTTTGCCGAAATTTATTCCGACAGCTTTCTTGAAAAAAGTCAGGAAGAGAGAAGAAAAGCTCTTGTTGATTTTGCGCTTCCGAAAAACATTGAGAACATG
>JBJEOJ010000179.1:0-6975 GCA_051880655.1 Acutalibacteraceae bacterium
AAAGCTCAACACAAAAGTCGGCACAACCATTCTCAGCGCCGCCATCATTGACGATGTGCTCGGCATCATCACGCTGAGCATCATCACGGGGCTCAACGGCGGCGGAAGCATCTGGATCACACTGCTCAAGGCAGTCGGGTTCTTTGCTTTCACAATCGGTGTCGGACTTCTGATGCGCTGGTTCTTTAAGAAAATGATTAAAAAATATCCGCACAAACGCCGCACCGGCATCTTTGCGCTTGTAATGTGCTTTGCTTATGCCTATTGTGCAGAGGAATATTTCGATATTGCCGCCATTACCGGTGCATATATGGCAGGACTGATGCTCAGCGGTCTGAAAGACAGCTCATTTGTTGACAGAAAGGTTATCGTCAGCGGCTATATGATTTTTACGCCGATTTTCTTTGCTTATATCGGCATCAGCGCAGATTTCAGCCATTTTCAGCTTTCAGGTCTGCTGTTTGCCCTTGTTTTCGTTGCCGCAGGCATCATCGGCAAAATCGTCGGCTGCAGCAGTGTTGCAAGAGCATTCCGTTATAACGGCAAGCAATCGCTTGTTGTCGGCTGCGGAATGATTGCAAGAGGCGAGGTTGCCCTGGCTGTTTATTCAACAGGCAAAAGTCTGATTTATTATGAAAACGGTCAGCTTGCCGGAATTGATCCGCTCGTTGCCACCATTTGCCTGATTGTGATTTCTTCCATTCTCTGCCCGATTCTGCTCAAGCTTGCTTTCAAGAGCAGAAAGCGCAAAGGCGAAGATGCCGATCAGCCGTCCGAGGTTATCAAGGATCATGACGAGCGCATTTTTGATGAAGCCATCAACAACGGCGTTGGAAATAAACTTCCGGCTGACGGCAATACAGTGAAAAAAGCCTGAAATTCTTCAGACTTTTTCATTCTCTTTTTAAAATAAATTCCTGCACAGGACTGCCGAATTCTTCGCAAAGCCTTCCCTCGGCAAAGCCAATGTGCTTATAAAATCCAAAATTTTCTGTGTTCATGCAAAGCTTCTTCGGTTTCAAGACCGGGGAAGCTTTCTTTCAGTTTGTTTAACGGAACCATCCGGCCGTCAATATCTTTTTTTTGCGAAAGTGCAATTTTCAATTTTTCACTGCGTTAAAATTAATGTCGGCTTTTTTCGCCTGTTTGCACAAATCTTTCACCTGCAAACGGTAGTTCTTTTCGTCCTTGATAAAATTAGTTGCGCACTGCCGAAACTCAAAGGATACATTTTTTCTTATGCATTGACTTCTGATGTCAAGCACCCATGAATAATCCAAGGGTCTTGCATTTTTGTCCGATTCTCCGCCGACCACAACCAGCTCAATGTCATCTAAATATTTTTCAATATCAATTCTTTCAATCAAAGGCTGAGCGGTGATGCATTTATGCTTAATCGGAAGACTTGAAAAGAAAGACAGTTTCTTATCCGCATTTTTCTGATTTTCAACCGTGCAGCAAATAACCACATTGTCATAACCATCGCCCCAGTCATCGGGAATACAAGTATAAAAACGTTCAATTCTTTTCGTCAGAAACAAAAATGTGCAGTCCGCTCTTTCACGCATCATTTTCCACGCTTCGTCTCTCCAGATATCCGCTTCTTCAACAAAAAAATCGCTTGAAAAGCAGACATAGACCAAGCCGGATTTCATTTTATATTCGCCTGATTTCAGTTTTTTTACGGGCTTATCAAAGCTGTCGGTTTTAACAATTTTGCCCGTATCAATTCCGCGTCTTGCGTCTGCCTTGTGAATATAGCAGTGCAAACAGTCCTCACTGCATTTTTTGCAGCCGCGCCAAGGATTCCACATAGCCATAATGATAACTGTTCCTTTCCGAAATACAGTTGAAATTTATAATTTAAACTCCATAGGAGTAAATTTCAAACCGTTGACTGTCTGCTGCTCATCGGTGTCATAAAAGCCCAGCTTATGATATATTTCGGCGGCACAGACAGATGCGTTTACGGTTATTTTATTGCCTGAACAATTTTTCAAAGCCGTTTTGAAAAGCTTTGTGCCGATTCCCTGTCTGTGATATTTTCCGTCAACAAAAAACAAGGCAATGTGTGTTCCTGCGCTTCTTGTTGCAAGAACGCCAATTAATTGTTCTTTATCAAAAGCGCCGTAGAAGCAAAGCTTTGACAAATAGTTTTCGTCATGAATACTTTTATCAAACTCTTCGATGCCCTCTTTTGTATAATTCGGTGCTTCAAATTCCATGAAAACATTCCAAACCAAATTCAATGCTTTCGGTGTTTCTTCGCTTTCAAGTTTTCTTATGATGATATTCGGCTTCATTGATGTTTTCTCCTTCTGATCTTTTTTGTATTTATATACGTCAATCAGAATTTTTGCATACTTTTTTCAGTTTGTCAATATCCTTTTCAATAAGACTGCGCAAAAACCTTTTTGAATACAAAGCACTGATGACAGATTGACAATAACACAAATATAGTATAAAATATAGAAACACAAATATCTTTCGGCAGTTTATTTATAAATTAAAAAGGAGAAAAATATGATTTATTTAAACGAAGAAAACATTTTCCATCTTCAGACGGAAAAAACAAGCTATATTTTCCGTGCACTGCCCTCAGGTCAGCTTGAAAATCTTTATTACGGCAAAAAAATCAGAAACAACAAAAACTTTGCTTTTATTTATGACAAGCACGAATGCGGCTGGAGCAATTCAACGCCGAGAAGTCAGGACGACACCACGCTTTCTCTTGACCATATTCCCCTTGAATATTCAGCCTACGGCAAGGGCGATTACAGAGTGCCCGCCATGCAGGTGCTTTCAGCCGATGATAACTTTACAACCGATTTTCTTTTCAAAAGCGCAGCAGTAACAAAGGTTAAGCCCGTTCTCAACGGTCTGCCGTCAAGCTACGGTGAATCGCAGACGCTTACGGTTGTTCTTGAAGATAAAATCCTTGGTGCAGAGCTTCATTTGTTCTATACCGTTTTTGAAGAATGTAACGTTATCACAAGAAGCGTACGTCTTTATAACAAGAGCAAAAAGGCTTTTCACATCAAAAGTCTGATGAGTATGCAGCTTGATTTGCCCATGGGCGATTACACTGCGCTGACCTTTGACGGCGCATGGATTCGTGAAAGAGAAAAGAACGAGCATAAGCTCACAACCGGACAATTCTCTGTCGGCTCCATCACGGGCACAAGCTCAAACAGACACAACCCGTTTTTTGCAATCAAACGTGACGGCTGTGATGAACAGCAGGGCGAATGCTACGGCTTTAACCTTGTTTATTCCGGAAATCACATTGCAAGAACCGAGGTTTCAACCCACGGTCTTCTGAGAATTCAGAACGGAATCAATCCCTTTGAATTTGACTGGCTTCTTGAAAGCGACAAATGCTTTGATGCACCCGAAAGCGTTATGACTTTCAGCGATGAGGGTCTTAACGGTATGAGCCTTAATATGCATCATTTCGTCAAAGAACACATTGTCAGAGGCTATTGGAAAAACCGCGAGCGCCCCATTCTTGTCAACAACTGGGAAGCAACCTATTTCAACTTCAACGAAAAGAAAATTCTTGAAATCGCAAAAGCGGGCGCCGACCTCGGTGCGGAAATGTTTGTTCTTGATGACGGCTGGTTCGGCAAACGAAACAACGACAAATGCTCTCTCGGCGACTGGTACATAAACCAAAAGAAGCTGCCCTCAGGCATCGACGGTCTTGCAAGAAAAATCAACGCCATGGGCTTGCAGTTCGGTCTTTGGGTTGAACCCGAAATGGTTTCGCCGAAAAGCGACCTTTATAAGGCTCACCCCGAATGGGCGATTCAGACCGATACCTATACACCCTCTCAGGGACGCAATCAGCTTGTTCTTGACCTTTCCAACGATGACGTTGTCGAATATCTCATAAACACCATGACGGACGTTTTCCGCTATGGCAACATTTCTTATATCAAGTGGGACAACAACCGTCAGATGTCCGATGTCTTTTCACACAGAAAAGGCGCAAGAAGCGGCGAATTCTTCCACCGCTATATGTTAGGTCTTTATAAGCTCTGGGGCACTTTAACCGAGCGTTTCCCCGAAATTCTTTTTGAAGCCTGCTCAAGCGGCGGCAACCGCTTCGACCTCGGCACTTTCTGCTATATGCCGCAGTGCTGGACCAGCGACAACACCGATCCGCTCGACAGAATCAAAATTCAGCAGGGCACTTCCTACGGTTATCCGCAGTCGGTTATGACCATGCACGTTTCGGCTTCGCCGAGTGCGGCGGCTTTCAGAGCTTCAAGCATTGAAGAACGATTCAATGTGGCTTCGTTCGGTCTTCTCGGCTATGAGCTTGACGTGACGCAGCTTTCAAGATTTGACAAAGCCGCCGTTAAAAAGCAGATTGAATATTACAAAGAGCACCGTGCTCTTCTTCAGTTCGGTGATTTTTACCGTATCGGCGATTTCTTCACCGATAACGTTTGCAATTGGCAGATTGTTTCGGCTGACAAAACCGAAAGCATGATGGGCTATTTCATCAACCGCATTTCGCCGAACAACGGCAACGATCAGGTGCGTTTTGTCGGTCTTGACGAAAACAAAGACTATTCGCTCAAATCCCGTCTTCAGGTGATGAATCTTCGCACCTTCGGCGAAATCATCAACGCTCCTTTGCCGAAGAAATTCGACATGGACGAGGGCAAAATTTATGACTGGCTTGTCAACACGGTTAAGCTTCACACCGAAAAGGAAGATTATGACTGCATCGGCGGCGACGCTTTGATGAGTGCAGGCTTCAAACCGCATCAAAGATATGTTACAAGCGGCTTTAAGCTCGGAACATCAAGAATGATTCTTGACACCGACTCGCGTCTTTATTATCTTTCAGAGAAAAAGGACAGCGAAAATGATTAAAACATACGAAACGCTTTGCTTTGAAGACAAACCGCAATGGGATAAGGTTTCTCAGGGAAAAATTGACGTTTTTCAGTGGGAAAGCGAAAATCCATATCGCCCCGAAACGGTTTTTAAAATGTGCTTTGTGAAAAACAAAGGCGTTTTTGTGAAGATGAAAACCGATGAAACGAATATCCGCTCTGTCTGCAGCGGCAGAGACGAAAACTGCTGGGAAGACAGCTGCATGGAATTTTTCTTTAAACCGTTTTCGGACGCAGATGAATATATGAATTTTGAAATGACGGCAAAGAGCGCCTATCTGAGCGCTTTCGGTGCTTCAAGAGACGGTCGTGTTTTTCTTAAAGAGCTCACAGACGAAGCACCGTCCGTTCATGCCGAAATCAAACAGGACGGCTGGTCACTTGAGCTTTTCCTGCCCTGCTGCCTGATTGAAAGCGTATATAAAAAAGAGTTTTGCGCCTGTGCCGGTGAATACCGTGCAAACTTTTTCAAGTGCGGCGACAAAACAGAAACACCTCATTTCGGCTCTTTTTCTCCGATGGGCAGTTTGCCGCCCGGTTTTCATAACCCGGAGCTTTTTGCAAAAATAATTGTTAAGGAAGTATCAATATGATAGACAACGAACAAATTCAAAAGGTATGCCGTGCTTTTGGTATTGACGGCAAGCTTGTTAAGACTCAGATTTTCACTGACGGTCATATTAATTCAACCTATTGTGCACAGTTTGAAAACAACGGTGAAACAAAAAAATATCTTGTTCAGAATGTTAACATTCATGTTTTTAAAGATCAGGATCTGCTGATGAACAATATTGTCGGCGTAACCGATTTTCTGGCAAAAAGAATTGCCGAAGAAGGCGGCGACCCGAAAAGAGAAACGCTGCATTTTCTCAAAGCCGAAAGCGGCAAATACTATTATCCCGACGGCGACAATTGCTGGCGCATTTATGACTTTATTGATAATTCCTATACCTATAATCTGATTGACAGCAACGAAATTTTTGAATCTGCCGGTCAGAGCTTCGGAAGATTCCAATGCCTGCTTGACGGTTATCCCTGCGAAAAGCTCGGCGAGACAATCCCGAATTTTCACAACACACCCAAGCGTGTTGAGGCTCTTGAAAAAGCAATTGAAAACAATGCCGCAAACAGAGCAGACAGCGTCAAAGCCGAAATTGAATTTGCGCTTTCCAAAAAAGACAAAGCCGGATTGGCGGTCGATTTGCTCAGTCAGGGCAAAATACCCGTCCGCGTAACCCACAACGACACAAAAATCAACAACATTCTTTTTGATGAAGAAACCCACAAGGGGCTTTGCGTGATTGACCTTGACACCATTATGCCCGGACTTTCGCTTTATGATTTCGGCGACGCAATCCGCTCCGGCGCAAGCACTGCACTTGAGGACGAAACCGACCTTTCCAAAGTTTCCGTTTCCCTTCCGCTTTATGAAAGCTATGTCAAAGGGTATCTGACAAGCTGCGCTTCCGCTTTGACCGAAGCCGAGGTTGACCATCTTGCCTACGGCGCATGGCTGATGACTTATGAATGCGGAGTACGTTTTCTGACGGACTATCTTGACGGCGACGTTTATTTCAGAACCGACCGCCCGAATCATAACCTTGACAGAGCGAGAAATCAGTTCAAAATGGCAAGCGACATTGAGCTTCACATGGACGAAATGAACGAAGCAACCAGACGCATCTATAACGAACTGATGAGCAAATAATAATATAAAAATATTCCCGGTTTTAATCATACCTTTCAAAAAAGGTATGATCAGACTGTCGATAAAGGCGTCCGAACGCATATAAGCGAAAAACAAAAAGAAAATGCCTGACGCTTTCAGACATAAACTTCAAATTTATTCAGCGACACGGCATTGAACCGTGTCGCTGAATGCTTATATGCTTGCCGCTTTCTTCGGGCTCGGAGTACCTTTGTACGCCTATCACCCGAAGAAAACGGCATCGGACATCCTTTCTCGGCAGTCTCCCAGCTTGCCGAAAAATACTTTTTCGACAAGCTGATGGGGCTGTCGCACTAAGCGAAGCCACTAAGAAGTAAAAAACCAACCGGGCGACCC
>JBJEOJ010000180.1:0-32530 GCA_051880655.1 Acutalibacteraceae bacterium
CCTGACTGCGGACACGGCACGCCGTGTCCCTACCATAATCTGTTTTTTAAATTAACAATCAGGAACTCTGTTAAATTTTTCAGCAGAAATTTTCAAGAGAGGTTAACTCCACACTCCACACTCCACACTCCACACTGATAAAAACTCCACACTCAATTATTTCGTATTAATTATTATTTCCGGAGGTCAGCCAAATGTCCTATCATTTCTTTGCCATGCATTCACGCATGAAACACATTAACCGCTGGGCGCTGATGCGCAACACCCAAAACGAAAATCTTTCAGAACACAGCGGCGATGTTGCCGCAATTGCCCATGCGATTGCCGTAATCAAAAACAAACGCTTCGGCGGAAACGTAAACGCAGAAAGAGCCGCCGTTCTCGGACTTTATCACGATATGCCCGAAATTATCACGGGCGATATGCCGACACCGGTCAAATACTACAGCAAAACGCTCAGAAACGAATTCGGTCAGTTTGAAAACATTGCCTGCGGCAGGCTCGTTTCCATGCTTCCCGATGATTTGCAGGAAACCTACAACGGCTTCTTTTTCCCGAAAGAAGAGGACGAATATCTTTGGAAAATCGTGAAAGCCGCAGACAAAATTTCCGCACTGATCAAATGTATTCAGGAACTGAGCGTCGGCAACAAGGAATTCAGCCGTGCTTATGAATCAACAAAAGCCGCGGTTGAAAAAATGAATCTGCCCGAAGCGCAGGCGTTTCTGGACGATTTCATTGAAAGCTTTTCGCTCAGTCTTGATGAGCTTTCCGATTGATGTCGGTCGGTTCGGTCTGATTTATGCGAAATATGGAATTTTTTGTCAAAAGATTAATAATTTGTCTATTGCTTTTTAGCTTTATATATGTATAATTATAGACACTACTGTAATCTATGGTTACTTTTTTGCTTTTGCGCAAAGGGAATGAATCATCGGTTACTTTTTTAAGGAGTTGAAAACATGGAACCTATCAAGGTTGATTTTACGTCAAAAAACAGTTCCAACACAAGCAAAGGAAACGGCAAAGATGCATATATTGCACCGAAAAAAGCAGGGCTTAAAACGCTTCTGAGTGTGCTCATTGCAATTGTCGGCGCATTTGTTGCCTATTATTTCATGCTTCCCGCACTCAATTTCAAGAGCATGGATCTTTATATGTTCATCGGCATTGTGATTGTGATTTTCATTGCGGCTAACGCTCTTCTTTCGGGTATGCTTTTTAACCCGGAATATACCGAATATGTTAAGAAAAAATCAAAGATACCTGTTATTTTAATTATTGCGTTGGTTGCGGTTGTTGCCGTTGGTACGCTCATTTCAAGCGTTGTTTTCAGAGCAGGTTCATACAGCAGAATTCTTGATGTTGACGAAAGCAAAACTTTTGCAAGTGACATTCAGGAGGCAGATTTCCAGTCGGTACCCGTTCTTGACAACGACGCTGCCGCCGCTCTTGCAAACCGTTCTCTCGGCGACCTCGCTTCAATTGACAAGGTTTCACAGTTTGAGCTTTCCACACAGTTTACTCAGATAAACTATAAAAACTCACCCGTTCGTGTCACAACCCTTGCCTACGGCGATATATTCAAATGGATAAAGAACACCAAAACGGGCTTCCCGGGATATATCGTTGTCAACATGGTGACGCAGAAATCCGAGCTTGTCATGCTTGACGAGGGCAACTATATCAGATATTCACCGGCAGAGCACTTTTCAAAATATCTGATGAGACACGTTCGCTTCCAATATCCGACCAGAATTTTTGACAATCCTCACTTTGAAATTGACGAGCAGGGTCAGCCTTACTGGATTTGCCCGGTGCTTGACAAAACAATCGGTCTTTTCGGCGGAACAGATGTCAAAGGCATTGTGCTTGTCAACGCAATCACAGGTGAATGCAGTGAACACAGCATTGACGAGGTTAAGACAGACAAATCTCTTCAGTGGATTGACGTTGTTTATTCAAACGATCTGCTTGTTGAGCAGTATAACTATCACGGAAAATATTCAAACGGCTTTATCAATTCAATTCTCGGTCAGCAGGGAGTTAAGCTTGCAACAGAGGGTTCAAACTTCCTCGCCATGAACGATGACGTTTATATGTATACCGGCGTCACATCTGCAAGCGGCGACCAGGCAATCATCGGCTTTGTTCTTGTCAACATGAGAACAAAGGAAGCAAACTTCTATACCGTTTCGGGCGCAAAGGAATATTCTGCGGCGGCATCGGCAGAGGGTGCTGTTCAGGACTATAAATACACCGCAACGTTCCCGATTCTTCTTAATATCAGCGGACAGCCGACCTATTTCATGTCGCTCAAGGACTCAAGCAGCCTTGTAAAACGCTATGCGATGGTTAATGTTCAGAACTATCAGGTTGTTGTTACCGGCGAAACGATTGCGAAGTGCATGGAGGTTTATGCCGAGCAGCTCAAGCAGAACAACATCAAGATTGACGTTGACATCAACCAGATCAAGCAGGACACCGACAACCAGACCACGGAAAATCCCGAAACGCCCAAGACCGAAACCAAAAAGGTCAAAGGCACAATTGACGACATCCGCTCTGCTGTTATGGGCGGCGAAAGCGTTTACTTTATCCGCCTTGAGGGCAAAAAGACCTACTATTCAATTTCCGCTTCAAGCGCACAGAATGTTGTAATTCTCAATGTCGGTGACAAGGTTACGATTGAATATGAAAAATCGGGCGACGGCATTATCGAGGCAATTTCCGTAAAATAAAAGTCATAATCTCACTTGAATAAAAAATAACCGCTTCAGTCTGAGGCGGCTATTTTTTTAATTCGGCGGACAATGTCCGCAGATGTTATGCGGGGCAGAAAGCAGCATTTTTAACAATTACGCCGCGGCGGAAACTGAGTGCAAAAAAGGAGTAAAGTTTTTTGCTCAAGCTTTTTGCAGGCCAAGCCTGCAGTGATTACGCGGGGCAGAAAGTTACAATCTTTACAATTATACCGCGGCAGAAAGTCAGTGAAAAAAAGGAGTAAAGTTTTTTGCCAAGCTTTTTTACAAAAAAGCTTGTGGGTGCGGGCAACGCCCGCAGGACTCATGCGTGGCAGAAAGTAATAAACTTTATGGTTTTGCCGCGTCAGAAAAGTCAGTGCAAAAAAGGAGAAAAGTTTTTTGCTCAAGCTTTTTTACAAAAAAAGCTTGGCGCCGTCCGCAGACGGCGAAATCCTAATGCTTCAAAATAGCGCAGGAAGGTAGGCTAAACAGTCCGGTGGACTGTTTAGCCGTAGGAAACCCTCGCCGGGGGTTTCCTGATTGACGGTGAAACCGTCAATCGGAGAATGTCCGGCAAGCACCGCTTGCATGCTCAAACGGCGGAAATGTCCGCTGATGTTACGCAGGATAGAAAGTAATAAGCTTAACAATTTCGTCGCGAAAAAAAGTGTGTGCAAAGTGTTTGCATAGTAGCCGCCCGAGGGCGGCACTACATTTGCAAACGGGATTAAGAGCAAATGTTATAAACGGGTTACGGTAGGGACACGGCTTGCCGTGTCCGCAAAGCGAAAAATAATATGCAGACGGCTTAATTTTAAACAAATTTTTATCGGTTGAGCTTGTCAGCGACAAATAAAAATTTCTGCCCGACTGCGGACACGGCAAGCCGTGTCCCTACTGTAATGTATATTTTCGACCTGAGCAGTTAAATAAAATCCAAGTGCAAGCCTGCATGACAATATATTTACTTTTTGTGCAATTTGTCAGAAAATAGTGCACAAAATTAGTGATAATTTATTTGATTTTTTGTATCATTTATGGTAGTATTAATTTAAGCTATTTAAAATTGGCGGTAAAAGTCATTGAATTTGACTTGAACAAACGGCATTTTCGCCGCTTGGTATATTAAATTGAATTGCAGGCGGCAATCAGCAGCTGTGTGCGGTTCAAGGAGAATTGGCGAAAAAATAATTATGAAAGGAAACGGTGCGGAACTTCATAAATATTGTTGTTTTTGAAGAGATATTCCGTATCACACGGTGATTCAAATGAAAATTTACGATGCTGAAAACATTCGCAATATTGTTATTGCAGGACATACACATAAAGGAAAAACCTCTCTTGCAGAGGCAATGCTTTTTGTTGCGGGCGCAACAGACAGACTCGGCAAGGTTACCGAGGGTAACACGGTTATGGACTTTGACGCAGAAGAGAAAAAGCGCAAATGCTCGCTTTCTTCGGCTCTTGCTTCCCTTGAATGGAGAGACACAAAAATCAATCTTCTTGACGCTCCCGGTAAATTCGATTTTGAGGGCGGCGCCTGCGAAGCTTTCCGCGCGGCTGAATGTGCTCTGATCGTCACTTCTGCCGGTTCGGGCTTTGACGTCGGCGCAGAAAAGGCTGTTAAGCTTGCCGATGCAAGGGGAATTGCAAAATTCTTTGCCATCACAAAATGCGACGGCGACAACCGCGATTTCTTCAAAACCTTTGATGCGCTCAAAGACGCAATCGGTCAGAAGCTTTGCCCGGTTGTTGTTCCGCATATCGTCGGCGGAAAGGTTGAATCTTATGTTAACCTTTGCTCAAACAAGGCTTTTGTTTATAAAAACGGCAAGGCTCAGGAGGTTGATGTTCCGTCTGACGCAAAGCTTGACGAAATGAAAGATGTTCTCATGGAAGCAGTTGCTTCTGTTGATGATGATCTTATGGAAAAATATTTTGAGGGTACACCGCTTTCAAAAGAGGAAATCATCAGAGGTCTGACAGCCGGCGTTGAACAGGGCGAAATTTATCCCGTTTATGCCTGCTCTGGCTTTGAACTCGGCGGTGTTGACCTGCTGCTTGACGCAATTGTTTATTCCGCTCCCAACCCGACCGGTGTTAAGGCTGAAGTTGCCACAACAGAAAGCGGTGACGAAGTTGAAGTCGGACCGGACAGCGGCAACGTTGCAATGTGCTTCAAAACCGTTTCCGACCCGTTTGTCGGCAAGATGTCATACATAAAAGTTTATTCCGGCAAAATCAGTGCCGACGCTCCCGTGTTTGTTTCACGCACGGGCGAAAGCTCAAGAATCGGCAAGCTTGTCACCGTCAAGGGCAACAAGCAGGAAGAAGTTTCCGCCGTAACAGCCGGTGACATCGGCGTTATCACAAAGCTTTCGGGTCTTGCAACCGGCGACACAATCTGCAACCCGAAGAATGTTATCACGCTTGAAAAAGTTAAATTCCCGGCACCGTCGCTTTCCATGGCGGTTGTTGTTCACAAGAAAGGCGAGGAAGACAAGGTCGCTTCCGGACTTCGCAGAATCATGGACGAAGATCCTACAGTTTCTTTCTATACAAACGAGGAAACAAGAGAAATGATTCTTTCGGGTCTCGGCGAACAGCATCTTGACGTTGTTCTTGCCAAGCTGAAATCAAAATTCGGCGTTGAAGTTGATCTTAAAATCCCGAAGGTTGCATACAGAGAAACCATCAGAAAGAGCTGTCAGGTTCAGGGCAGACACAAAAAGCAGTCCGGCGGTTCCGGTCAGTTCGGTGATGTATGGATCCGCTTTGAGCCGCATGACGGCGACGAGCTGATTTTTGAAACCGAAGTTGTCGGCGGCTCCGTTCCGAAAAACTATTTCCCGGCAGTTGAAAAAGGACTTCAGGAAGCCATTCAGAAAGGCCCGCTTGCCGGTTATCCGGTTGTCGGACTGAAAGCGGTTCTTTATGACGGCTCATATCACCCGGTTGATTCAAACGATATGGCTTTCCGCACAGCGGCAAAAATTGCTTATAAAAACGGTATGGCTCAGGCAAATCCCGTTATTCTTGAACCCATCGGCGAGCTGAAGGTTTATATTCCCGACGCAAACCTCGGCGACATCATGGGCGATGTAACAAAACGCCGCGGCAGAGTTCTCGGCATGGGCGCAGCTGACGAACCGAAAATGCAGGAGTTGATTGCCGAAGTTCCCATGGCTGAAATGGGCGATTTCTCAACAATGCTTCGTTCGGTAACAGCCGGAAGAGGTTATTACACGCTCAATTTTGCAAGATATGAAGATGCTCCGGGCAATGTTTCCGCAAAAGTTATTGAAGAAGCAAAAGCGGCTGCAGAGGGCTAAGCATTATTAAAACGCAACTGCTGATTGATTTTCGCAAGGCAAAGAATGTTGACATTTTATCGTGTTTGTTTTGACGGATGATAAAATTTTGTTTTCATCTTTGCCCGGAAAATCGGTCAGCAGTATTTTTTTAGGGAGAAAGTTATGAAAATTGTTTTGATTACCGCTTTGGGTGTCGGCGGTGCAACGGTTGTCGGCGCACTTCTGGGCTTTATTTTCAAGAAGATTTCGCATAAATTCAGCGACCTTGTTCTGGGCTTTGCCGCAGGCGTTATGCTTTCGGCGGCGGTTATAGGTCTTATATTGCCGTCGCTTGATTACGGCGGGAAATGGTCGATTCTTGTGACGGTTGCCGGAATTTTTTGCGGTGCGCTTTGTCTTAATGTGATAGATAAGCTCGTTCCGCATCTTCACAGGCTTTCAGGTATTGATATTGAAAAGCACCCGGGCAAGACCGAGCAAGTCAACAAGGTTTTTCTTTTCGTTATTGCAATTGCAATTCACAATCTGCCCGAAGGTATTGCGGCAGGCGTGGGCTTCGGAGCGGAAAACAACACGCAGGCATTTACGGTTGCACTTGGCATCGCACTGCAGAATATCCCCGAGGGAATGGTTATCATATCTCCGATGCTTTCTGCCGGAATCAGCAAAAAGAGGGCATTTCTGATTGCTGCGGCAACGGGACTGATTGAAGTTCTGGGCACTGTTTTCGGTTATTTTGCCGTCAGCATTTCAGCGGCGGTTTTGCCGTTTGCCCTTGCTTTTGCGGGCGGAACAATGCTTTATGTAATCAGCGACGAAATGATTCCCGAAACTCATGCTCACTCAAACGAGAGAGGCGCAACATATTGCCTGCTTGCGGGCTTTTGCCTTATGCTTGTGATTGATTTTTTGCTCGGATGAAAACAATAATAATGCGATGAATACAGTCTGAATGTTTTTTAACATTCGGGCTGTTTTTTATGATTGTTTTAAGGTTGGGGTACAGAATAGTCATTCTGAAAGACTTATTCGCAATATCAACAAATCCGCAAGCGTTTTTTTGTGCACTTTTATTATTTTTAATTTTTATTTAATTGACATTTTATACTTGCAGTGATATAGTCTTTAACAGTGTTAAATAATTACTTAACATTGTTAAATATTTTTTGAAAGCTACATATAATAAATATGTTTTTATATTGTGAGAAAAGAGGGCAGGGCAATGTTTAAAAAAGACGAGATTCTTTCCGAAATCATCGGTACTTTTGCGGATTTTAACCGCGCAAAGGTGTTTCTTGATTTTCAGTTTTATCTCAAAGGCGAAAACTTTCTGCTGTCTTATCTTTACACCATCGGCGGAGAAAGCACGCCCGGCGATCTTGCACAGGTTCTGCACGTTTCGGGGGCAAGGGTTGCGGCAATTCTTCGTTCCATTGAAAGAAAAAAGCTCATTGAGCGAATCAGTGACAAAAACGACAAGCGCCGGGTTACCGTGCGTATCACGCAAAAGGGCAAGGAATGGGTAACGCTTGCGGGAAGCGAAATGTATAGTCAGGCGCTGAATGTTTTCGATAAGCTCGGAGAAGACGATACCCGTGAATTGATGCGTATTCTGAAAAAAATGATGCGTATTGAAAACGGCGAAGAAGAAAAAGCGCAGCCGGAAGATGAAAACGCCGACGAAGAATCCGAAAAGCAAGACGAAACCGAAACCGAAGAGCCTGCCCGACAATCGCAGCAGGAAACAACAGCGGATTTTTTGCCGGATCAATCTGAACAAATTTAAGTATATACCATAAGATAAATGGGGTGATTACTCTGAAAGCCACAATGAAAAAAACGCTCAGCGTGATTCTTTGCTTTGTGCTTTGCACACTCACGGTTCTGCCTGTTTTCGGCGCCGTGACTTATCCGCAGGGCGTTACCGAGCAGACAGCCGGGCAAAGTGCTCAAAAAACGGACATATTGATTGAAAATGTTGTTAAGGATATGCAGGGAAAAAGCCTTTCTGAGCTTGTTTATCCGACTCTTTATGCCGACGAAACACTTTCGCAGATTCTTCTCGGAATTTACGGTTCGGTTGACGAACAGGTCAGCTCCGCAAAAAACATGGGAATTGATATTTCAACCTCTTATGTTGCAAAATGCCTTGTGAACTATCCGACAGTCTCTGCGGCGGTTGAAAGCGCGTCTGATTGGAAAAGCGTGGATCTGACCGGCGCAAAATGGAATGTATATGACAAAGACGGTTTTGCCAATGCAATTTCCGCCATGTTTACGCCGTTCAACGACTTGCTTTATATGCTCCTTTGCGGCGGAACATATAAGGCGGGCTTCATTGTTCTTCGCGGCGGCAGCGGCTATCAGAAAGGCATTATTCCGATGCTTTCTGCACTCGGCTGCACAAGTATTCCCGACGACGGCACTTTCAAGGCGCAGGCTCAGGAACATAAATACACAATGATATATAACATTGTGCTTTCAATCTGTTCTTCTCTTGACGCCATTCTGGAATCGCCTGCTGTGAGAATTTCCGAAATCATGCCGAACCTTGCGCATTATATCAAAGACGGAGGCTTTGAAAATTCGGTCAATGCACTGATGAATCCGCTGACACTCGGCATCGGCAACTATATTTCGCTTTTCTCAGGTTCAAAAATGCTTTCGGTTCTGATGTTCATTCAGGATTCGAGCAAGTATACAACCGATTTCAGCGAAAACATGACAACAATACTCAACGACGCAATCAGCTCACTGGATTTCAAGCTTGCGGAAATTGACCTTGACGCACTCAAAAGCTGCGGTACGCTTGACAGCGAAACCGACACCGTCAAAGCCAACATCGGCGAATCGTTCACCACAATTTTCATGTGGCTGATTGACACAATCAAGCTCAACAAAGACAAGGTTTCCTCAATGCTTACGGAAAGTTCGGAAAATGCAGAAGATTCTGAAATGACAGAAACTTTAAGCACAGTCATGGACAGTATGCTTGCAAAAGACACCGGAGAGATTTTTGCTCTTTTTGTGAAGCTTTTGACAAACGAGCAGGGAACCGATAACGATTACACCTGGCAGACGCCGCAGTTTACACCGGTTACGGTCAATTACACGGCGAACTTGGGCAAAGACAAATATCAGCGTGTTCTTGACGGCATTGACGATTTATTCAGTGAATTTGTTGCCGAAGGCGGCGAAGAAAAAGACCTTCCGACAATGCTTAAAAAGACAATTTATTCATCGGATACGCTAAGTCAGCTTGTCATCGGGCTTTATGGTCAGCTTGCAAATGAAGATATGTCCGAAGCGCTTTCCATGCTCGGAATGAACTTTGCCCCGTATTCGGTTTCAAAATATCTGACCGAAGGTCAGCTTTCTTCGGCAAGATACACGCTTTCGAACTATTCTTCATGGAAAAATCTGAAAGCCGAAAATCTCGGTTGGGGCTTTAAAAACGGAGACAAAAAAGGCTTTGAAACGGCTTTGACCGCTGTTCTTCGTCCGTTTGAAGACTTGCTTCGCATGCTTCTTGTTTCAGACAGCATCGAAATTTATTCAAGCATCAACATCTGTGGCTCAAACGGCTATAACACTGCGGTTATTCCGATGCTTGAAGCGCTCGGCTGCAGCAGCGAAAAAATCATGACCTATGATGAATTCAAGGCAAATGCGGACGGCGACGGAATAATTGAAAATCTTCTGACTCCGATTCTTTCGCTGATTGATGAAATCATCAAACGTCCGATTTACAAGCTGACGGAGATTTTGCCGAACATAATTTTCTTCATGCAAAATGGCTCAATGATGCAGTGCGTCGAAAATCTGATTAAGCCGATTACGGATTTACTCAATGAATTTTCCATTGACTTAAAAGACATGGGCGTTGATTTTGAAAAAATCAAGCAAACAGATATTGTCGGAGAGCTTTCAAAGCAGATTCCCGAAATGATACCCGACATCAAGCTTGAAACACCGAACCTTGCTTCTCTTGCCGGAATCGGTCAGCTTGAAAGCTATACAAGCAAATCGGTCAGCGCAGGTCAGCCGCAGCAGTTAAGTGTTGTCAAAGCAGATCAGACAGCAGTGCTCATTACGCTGCTTCGCTATTTTGTCGGTATTTTGCAAGACCCCGAAAACAGCGATCTGATGGCAAACATGATGGGCGGCTCCGGTGAAGATGAGGGTATGTTCGCACAGTATTCGGCAGGCATCGGCGATGAAATGGCAAGCATGAGCACCGATGAAACGATTGAATGGCTTTATAAGCTGCTTTTCAGAGAAAGAGCGGTTAAAGAAGAAGAACCGACGGATAATTATTCAACGGCAATTGTTTATACGCCGCCGAAAGAAAGCCACACAAAACAGCTTGTCACGGCAGTTATAATCGTTGTGATACTTTTGATTTTTGCAATCATTTTCAGAAAGCGAATCGCATATAGGATTGATAATATTAAGCAAACGGTCGCAAATAAAAAAGCGGCTTCAAAACAGGAGGTGTAAGTATGCTGATTTTAAAGAATATCGTTAAAGATTATGTTACCGGCGACACAACCGTCCGCGCCATGAAAGACATCAGCATCAATTTCAGAGAAAATGAATTCGCTGCAATTCTCGGACCGTCAGGCTGCGGCAAAACCACAATGCTTAACATTATCGGCGGTCTTGACAGATACACAAGCGGCGACCTTATCATCAACGGAAAGTCAACAAAAACTTTCACGGATAACGATTGGGATACTTACCGCAACCATTCAATCGGCTTTGTTTTCCAAAGCTACAACCTGATTTCTCATCAGACGGTTCTTGAAAACGTTGAGCTTGCTTTAACGCTTACCGGCGTTTCAAAAAAGGAAAGACGCAAAAGAGCAATTGAAGCACTTGAAAAGGTCGGTCTTGGCAATCAGCTTGACAAAAAGCCGGCTCAGATGTCAGGCGGTCAGTGTCAGCGTGTTGCAATTGCCCGTGCGCTGATTAACAATCCCGACATTATTCTTGCAGATGAACCGACAGGTGCGCTTGACAGCAAAACAAGTGTTCAGATTATGGAAATTCTCAAAGAGATTTCAAAAGATAAGCTCATCATCATGGTCACGCACAACCCTGACCTTGCCTATAAATATGCAAACAGAATCATCACCTGTCAGGACGGCAGTGTTATTGATGATTCCAATCCGTTTGAGCCGCAGCAGGCTGACTATGAAAACGAAAAATTCAAGGCAGAGGAAGAAAAGAAAAAAGGCAAAAAGCCTTCGATGTCATTGGCAACCGCCTTTACGCTCAGTCTGAGAAATCTGTTTACAAAACGAGGCAGAACCATTCTGACGGCTTTTGCCGGAAGCATCGGCATTATAGGCATCGCCATGGTGCTTGCTCTTTCAAACGGTATCAACGGCTATATTGACAAGATTGAAAGCGACGCTCTGCTGCTTTTCCCGATGTCGGTTGAAAAAGAAGCGATGAATGTTGATAATGTGCTTGAAACGGCGATGGGTATGAGTCCGCTTAACAAGGTTGATCACGAGCGTGACGCCGTTTACGTTAACAGCACATTTTCAACCATGCTCAACACCTTTATCGCCCAGTCATCGGCAAACAACATCGGCAGCTTCAAAGAATATATTGACACAAACAAAGAACAGTTCGATGCTCTTTGCAATGACATACAGTTTAAATATTCAACTCCGCTGAACATATATCTTACCTCCGGCGGTTCGGACGACAAAAGCTTTGTTAAGGTCAATCCGAACAATTCCATGGACGATATGATGTCCAATTCCTCCATGAGCGGCATGGACGGTTATGTGGACCTTGACAGCTACACCAATCTCTGGCAGCAGCTGATCGGTGACAACGAAACCGTAAGCGAGCATTACAGTCTGGTTTACGGCCACTTGCCGGAAAAATATAACGAAGTGGTTCTTATCCTTGACGGCAACAACGAAATTAACGAAATGATGCTTTATGCGCTCGGTCTGAGAGACCAGTCTGAATTTATGGCAAACATCATGAGCACAATTTCGGGAAACGGCACAAAAGAAGATGTTGTTGACAAATACAGTTATGATGATATACTGAATCTTAAATATAAGCTTCTTCTCAATTATCAGTACATGGTAAAAGATGAGAAAACCGGTCTTTGGAAAGACATGAGCAGCAACAGCCTTTATGTCAAGAACATTCTTGATGAAGGCATTGACATCAGCATTGTCGGAATTATCCGTCCGAACGACGACAATGTTCTTTCGGTTGCAACGGGCAGCATCGGTTACACCTCTGAACTTATGGACTATGCACTTGAACAGACAAATAATTCTGAGGTTGTCAAACAGCAGCTTGCGAACCCGAAAAAAGACGTTATCACAGGTCTTGAATTTGTTGACATGACCGTTAACGATTTTGACCTTGCAGATATTGACCTTAATGAGATTAATTATGACTATCTTGACATTACGCCGTTTCTGAGCATGGCAGAGGGCATGGATATGTCGCAGATTGACATTACCGATATGTCGTCCATGTTCAATTTCGGGGATATGTCCGATTTGCAGAAAAAACTGATGGAAGGCTATCTGGATGACGACCAGGTGCTTGCACTCAAGCAGGCTTATCTTGACACGGTCAACGCAAAATGTTCGCTTGACAAGACCTATGAAACCATCGGTTATTGCGCCGAAGACAATCCGACTTCCATTTCGTTTTATCCGAAAGACTTTGAAACAAAGGCACAGCTCAACGACATGGTCGATTATTACAACGAAAAAGTGACGAACGACGGACACGAAGAGCTGACAATCCGCTGCACGGACTATATCGGCATTGTTATGGATATTGCCACACAGGCGATCAACATTGTAACATATACGCTTGTTATCTTTGTTGCAATTTCACTTGTTGTTTCTTCCATCATGATCGGAATTATCACCTATGTTTCGGTTATTGAAAGAACAAAGGAAATCGGTATTCTCAGAAGTATCGGTGCTTCAAAGAGAGACGTTTCAAATGTATTCAACGCAGAAACATTCATCATCGGTCTGAGCGCCGGACTGATCGGTGTTCTGGTGACGGTGCTATTGGAAATTCCAATCAATCTGCTTTTGCGTCACCTGACCGGAGCATCAATTTCGGCAACGCTTCCGTTCCTTGACGGATTTGTGCTTGTTGCAATCAGCGTGTTCCTGACATTTATCGCCGGTCTGATACCGTCCTCAATGGCGGCGAAGAAAGACCCGGTTGAAGCGTTGCGAACAGAATAGGCGGACAATGTCCGGCAAGCACCGCTTGCATGCTCAAGGCGGGCAACGCCCGCAAGACTCACGGCGGGCAACGCCCGCAAGACTCACGCGGGGCAGAGAGCTGCAGTCTTTACAATTCCGCCGCGGCGGAAACTGAGTGCTGAAAAAATGAATATAATTTTTACTCCTATAGGTTAAGTCCCATAGGAGTAAAATTTTTTGGCAGGCCAAGCCTGCAGTGATTACGCGGAGTAAAAAGTGATAAACTTTACAATTACGCCGCGAGGGAAAGTCAGTGCAAAAAGGAGTAAAATTTTTTGGTAGGCCAAGCCTGCAGTGATTACGCGTGGCAGAAAGCAATAAACTTTATAGTTTCGCCGCGAAAAAAGTATGTGCAAAGTGTTTGCATAGTCAACAGCCCGAAAGGTGGTGCAACACTTGCGACCGGATTTCATAGCAAGTGTTATAAACGGATTGCGGTAGGGACACGGCTTGCCGTGTCCTCAGTCCGGCATCAATTCATATTATTGCTTTATAAAATTTTATCTCAAACTCACTGCCTTTTCCTTCTTCGCTTTTTACGCTGATTTTTGCGTTTTCTTTTTCAAAAATTGCCTTTGAAAGCGCAAGCCCGATTCCGACACTGTCTTGTGAAGCGTTTTTGCCGTGATAAAAGCGTTCGAAAATGTGGTCAATGTCCTGCGGTGAGATTCCGCAGCCGTTGTCGATGATAATGACGCTGTCATAAATGCTTGTCCGTGTGCTTCGGATTTTCAGTTTTCCGTTTTTTTCCATATGCTCTATGCAGTTTTTGATTATGTTTGCAAAAGCTTCCACAGTCCACTTTTTGTCGCCGTTAATCTGAAAGTCGTCCATTTCAAATTCGGCTTCAATACCTTTCAGGTCAAGGCTGACAAGAAACGGCTTGAGGCTTTCTTCAAGAGCGGATTTTGCACTGAAAGGCTCTTTGAAAAACTTCACCGTGTCTGCGTCAAGCTTGGAAAGCTTCAGAAGATTTGTGATGAGCCATGTCATTTTTTCAAGCTGTGTTTCGGTGATGGAAATGAATTCGCTGCGCTTTTGCTCGTCCTTTTCGTTTTTGAGAAGATCCGTCATAACCATCATTGACGTCAGCGGTGTTTTCAGCTGGTGCGAGATGTCGGCAAGCGAATCGGCAAGATAGGTCTTGTCTTTTTTGAGAATTTCGTTTTTGGTTTTGAGAAGTGTGACAACCTTGAACAGATTGTTTTTTAAAATGGAAATTTCGCCTTCGGTGTTTTCGTCCGGACGAAGTTCATATTTGCCGCTGCAAACAAGCGACAGATAGCTGTTGAGCTCATTGAGCTGCTTTAGCCTTTTTGAAGTGTAAAAAACAAAAACCGCACCGAGGCTTATTCCGAGAATCAAGCAGAGAACGGCACAAAGCCTGTTAAAAAACAAACACACCGCAGAAACCGCAAGAGTTAAAACAATTGCCGATATAAGAACGGCAGAATATTCTTTGTTTGAAGATTTATTATTCATTTTCAATCATATACCCCATTGAACGAACTGTTTTGATATAGACCGGATTTGACGGATCGTCCTCAAGCTTGTCACGCAGTCTTTTGATATAGACTGTCAAAGTGTTGTCCTCAACAAATGCGCCGTCAACGTCCCAGATGTTTTCAAGCAGCTTGTTTCGTGAAAGAATACTGCCCCGGTTGCTCAGAAGAATCAGAAGCAGTCGGTATTCCATGGCAGAAAGAATAATCTCTCTTGAGCCTTTATAAACCTTTGCTTCGGCGGTGTTGACGGTCAGGTCTTTAATTTTGAAAACCTGATCATTTTTGTCTTTGGAATAGCGCCTTAAAACGCTTTTGATTCTGACAAGCAGTTCTTTAAGCCGGAACGGTTTTGAAATATAATCATCTGCACCGAGTTCAAAGCCCATAACAACGTTAACCTCATCGTCAAATGCCGTCAAAAAGATTACGGGATAATCGCCCTGTGATTTGATTTTTTTGCATACATCATAACCGCTTCCGTCCGGAAGAGAAAGATCAAGAAGATAAAGCGAAAAGGTCTGCTTTTCAATGATGTTCATCGCTTCGCTTACGGTTTTGGCGTGTGTCACGGCGTAGCCCTCGTTTTCAAGCGAATAAATCAGTCCGACTGCGATTGCGCTGTCGTCTTCAAGGATAAAAATGTTCATAATAACCATACCTTTCATATTATGCGGACATAATCCGCAGGAGTTACGCGGGGCAGAAAGCTGCTGATTTTATCGTTTCGCCGCAAAAAAAACCAAGCAAAAATTGTGAAAAGCTTTTGCCAAGGCAAACAATGTCAATATAATGGCTCAGAATAAAAATAACCGCCAGTCCGCAAAACTGACGGTTATTATTTTAACTTGAATTTTGATGGAATATAACCGCTTATCGCAGCACTTTTTTGTGTTTATATTATATCCGCACATCAGCGTTTTGTCAAGCAGGATTTAACACTCCACACGGATACAAACTCTGAGTTGTGTTAACTGATATATTGCAAAAGTCCCTGCGCACGCTCTTCAAGCTCGCTTTTTTCTTCATAAAGTATCAGCAACAAACCGTTGAGCCGCTTGATCTCTTTGAAGTTGCAGTCTTTTCGTGCTGCCGAAAGAAGTGCGTTGTTTCTTGAAATAATTGATTTCTGAACTTTGATTGCACGCAGATATTCACTGTATAAATCTTCATATGTTGTTTTCATTCACATCTTCCTTTCAGCTTTCAGCAAACAGATTTTGTCGGCAGACCTGTGAGCGGATCACGAAGCACACGCTCTTTTCCGAAAAGAATATAATCTGCCGAAACCTTGAAAAATTCGGCAATCGCAATCAGCTCGCCGACCGTCATTGTTTTTTCTCCTCTTTCAAGCTTTTCAAGCCGCACAGGCGAAATTTCCGTCAGCTCGCTTAGCTGATTGATGCTAACCATGCTGTTTTCTCTGAGGCTTCGCAGTCTTTGCGGTATGCTGCTTTGCTTTGCGGTTCTGACGGCATCGGGAATCTGCTTTTTAATCAGTACCGCCGCCGTTTCGCTGTTTCTTCCGAATCGGTATTCAAGTGCATATTTGAGCTTTTCATAAAGCGAATCGGTGATTTTTTCAAGGCGTCTGAATACGGTTGAACTGTCAATTGAAAGCATTTTCGCAATTTCTTCATTGGTCAGATTCTGATTCCATTTCAAATCAAGAAGCAACTTTTCACTGCTTTTTAGTTCCTTATCAATCACTCTTTTGACAAGAGCGTTCAGTTCGGCCTTGCGCTGACGCATTAAAAAGTCATCATTTTGCTGATTTTGTTTGATCTGCCAGGCGGCAAAAACTTCTTTTTCAAGGCAGTAATCCGCTATATCAAAGCTGTTTTCACTTTTATTCATCATGTTTAATTCAGTCCTTTCGATTTTCCGTAGTTTCATGCTTTTTGGGCAGAAATATAAAACTGAATGGCGTGTTTTGCGAAATCCCATATAACGAACATTTGTTCGCTTACAATTAAAATTTTAGAACCGAAAAGACGTTTTGTCAAGTATTTTTATGAATTTTGTAAAACTTTTGTGGACATTTTTAACATTTGTTGTTCATATATCATTTATCTTTTGATTTTCAATTGAAATGCTGTAATTTATAAACAATTTATGAATAATTTATAAAGCTTGCGGTTGACTTCATGTATCATAAGTGCTAAAATACTGTTATGTGACAACCTGTAAAAATTTCAGGTAAAAAAAGCGTGCCGGAAAAGGCAAACGCTCAGGAGGTATCAGCTTTAATGATTGATGTCAATGTTGTTTTTTGCAAGGGCTGTTCTTTTTGCGTAAAATATTGTCCGAAAAAAATTCTGCAGCTTGGACATGAGCGCAGCCCGAGAGGATTTTTTTATCCGATGGTAACAGACGAAAGCGCCTGCATTTCCTGCGGAATCTGCGCCGAAATCTGTCCCGAGGGTGCAATTGAAATTGCAGGAAAGGAGAAAAAATAATGGCAAAGGTGTTTATGAAAGGCAATGAAGCAATTGCCGAAGCCGCAGTTCGGGGCGGCTGCCGCTTTTTTGCCGGCTATCCGATTACGCCGCAGAACGAAATTCCCGAATATCTTTCATGGAGACTTCCCGAAGTGGGCGGAACTTTCATTCAGGGCGAAAGCGAAGTTGCTTCCGTTAATATGGTCTATGGCGCCGCCGCATCAGGCTGCCGTGCCATGACAAGCTCCTCCGGTCCGGGCATCAGCCTGAAATCCGAAGGTATTTCTTATCTTGCAAGCACCATGCTCCCTGCCGTTATCGTGAACATCAGCAGAGGCGGTCCCGGTCTCGGCTCCATTCAGCCTGCGCAGATGGATTATTATCAGGCAACAAAAGCAATGGGTCATGGCGGCTTCAAGGTGATGGTTTTTGCTCCGGCAACCTTGCAGGAAGCGGTTGATCTGACCTATAACGCATGGGAATATGCCGAAAGAGACAGAAACCCGGTGCTCATTCTGATGGACGGCTGTCTGGGCGCAATTATGGAGCTTGTTGAGCTTCCCGAAATGAAAACCGCCGACAGAATCAAAACCGCATCATGGTCGCTTCAAAGAAGAGCGGGCGAAGAAGACAGACCCGACAGGCTTCTGACTCCCTATTACCTTGAAGATATGCTTGAAAAAACGAACATCATGCGCGGCAAAATGTATGAAAGCTGGCAGGAAAACGATGTCAGGGTTGAAGAATTTATGCTTGACGACGCCGAATATGTGGTTGTTGCCTACGGCATTTCGGCAAGAATTTCAAGAGAAGCAATTTTAAGACTTCGCGAAGAAGGCTATAAAATCGGTATGATCCGACCGATTACCCTCAGTCCGTTCCCGAAAAAGAGCTTCCAAAGCCTCGATTACGGCAGAGTAAAAGGCATCATCGACATCGAGCTTGCAATTCCGGCTCAGATGAAAGACGATATTGCTCTTGAAGTTATGAACAGAGCACCGATTTATACTTACGGCCGTTCGGGCGGAAATCTTTTTGACGATGAATCCACCTATCAGGCAATTAAAAATATTATCACGGGAGGTAAAAACTGATGGCTGAATATAAAAGACCCTCCTGCCTTAAAACAGTGCCGAGCGGCTTCTGCCCGGGCTGTATGCACTCGCTTTCAACAAAAATCATTGCCGAAGTCATTGACGAACTCGGTCAGCAGAAAAACTGCTGTCATGTTGTACCCGTCGGCTGCTCAACGCTGAATCTGCTTTATTGGCAGGGCGACATTGTCGGTGCGGCGCACGGACGTGCTCCGGCGGTTGCAACCGGCTTTAAGCGTACCAACCCCGACCGACTTGTTTTTGCTTATCAGGGCGACGGCGACCTTGCCGCAATCGGACTTGCCGAAATTATGGGCGCAGCCAACAGAGGCGAAAACTTCACGGTTATTTTTGCAAACAACCAGACCTACGGCATGACCGGCGGTCAGATGGCGCCCACAACGCTCATCGGTCAGAAAACCACCACAACAAGAAACGGACGCGATCCGAAAACCACCGGCTATCCGACAAAAATGTGCGAACTCATTTCCTCTCTGGAAGCACCGGTTTATGTTGCCCGTTTTGCGCTCAACACCCCGAAAGGTGTTATGGAAGCGAAAAAAGGAATCAAAAAAGCGTTCGAGCTTCAGCTTGCCGGAAAGGGATTTACTTTCATTGAACTTCTGATGAACTGCCCGACCAACTGGGGTATGACACCGCTTCAGTCACTTGAGTACATGGAAAAAGTGACGGTGCCTTATTTCAAGCCCGGTGTTTATAAAGACAAGGAGGCGGATGCAGAATGAAAAAGTCACTGATTTTTTCCGGCGCAGGCGGACAGGGTATTGTCTCCGCAGGCATTATGACCGCAAAAGCAGCGGTTGATGCAGGAAAATACGCAACCTTCCTTCCCGAATACGGTCCGCAGCAAAGAGGCGGCAAAGCGAAATGCACCGTTGTAATTGACGACTGCGAAATCACTTCGCCCCTTGTTCAGAACTGCGACATACTCGTAACCATGAACGAGCTTTCCTTTAAGGCATTCAGCGACAGAGTCAAGCCCGGCGGACTGCTTTTGCTTGATGCAAACAGAGTGCAGTCAAGACCGGAAAGAGACGACATCACCGTCATTGCCATTCCCGTTGACGACATCGCCGACGAAATCGGCAACCCGAAAGCCGGAAACATTGTCATCATCGGTGCACTCATCGGCAAAACGGGTATCATCTCGGAAGATGAATTCCTTGACAGCCTGAAAAAGAAATTTGCCGCAAAGGCTCCGGAAGTTATGCAGATGAACACAGCCGCACTCAAAAGAGGCATTGAAATCGGCAAAAACGCATAAAAATCAGCCGTTAAACAGGAAGTGAAACCATGCACATACCGTCATGCGCAAGCTGCGAGCTTGAAATTGAAAGCTTTTATGACGCTTTGGAAAAAGCAAAGGTTCAGTCTCACATTGAATATGACGTCAGAGACTGGCTTTATGTTCCGAATCATTACAGCGACTACCGTTACATTCTCGGCACAACGGGGAAAAAGCCGCTGATCTGCATCGGAATCAATCCGTCAACGGCAAAGCCGAACGATCTGGACAACACGCTCAAATCCGTGGAAAGAATTGCGCACGGCAACGGCTTTGACAGCTTCATCATGTTCAACGTTTATGCACAGCGTGCAACACGCCCGGAGGATATGGACAAAGAGCTAAACGAGGTTTTACATAATGAAAACATGAAAGCGTTCGATTATGTTCTGTCGCTTTATGAGGGAGGCAATCCCGCAGTCTGGGCAGCATGGGGAAACATTGTTGAAATGCGGCCTTATCTGAAAAAGTGTTTGAAAGACATGACGGACATCGGCAAAAAGCACGGTGCAAAATGGTACAGTGCCGGAAAAATTTCCAAAAAAGGGCATCCGCACCACCCGCTTTATTTAAAAAAAGACAGCGGACTTGATGAATTTGACATGGAAAATTATTTAAGCTGTCAGCTGTTATAAAATTCCACTGTTAAGTATCTATTTAATTCTTACAACGGAACAATTCAGTTTCATATTGTATTATGCAGCTGAATTGTTTTTTGTATTTAACCCAATATCATTTTAACGAATATTCGTTTTCAAAGAGAATTGATTGAAAAAATATAATTTTTCTAATAGTGTTTTGTATAATTTGCCTGTTTACTTTTGGTTTGAAGATGTATATAATAAAAATGTGGATTTATCCACATTAAATTAAAAGTGATATGGAACCCCATCATCACCTCTTTCAAGCGGAAATCCTATGCCGTAAAATTAGGACTTAAAAAAGCGGAGAACCCTTGCCGTAAGTAGGACCTTAAAAAAGCGAGATGGGATTTAATAATATGATCCCTGTGCACAAAGATGCACTTATTAATGTTGATATTTCATTAGAAAAAGACGATAAGTACAGAAGATTGTTGCAACATCAGGCAACTCTCATATAATATTTTTCAAGTAATATGATAGAAATAACCGGGTAGCCTTGTCTTCCCGGTTATTTTTTTTTGAGTTTTTTCATTGAAGGTTTTCGCCG
The DNA here is from genome assembly GCA_051880655.1 of Acutalibacteraceae bacterium. GTDB lineage: Bacteria > Bacillota > Clostridia > Oscillospirales > Acutalibacteraceae > UBA6857. The sequence goes on from JBJEOJ010000180.1 coordinate 20,867, forward strand.
CTTGCCATTATAGTATTTACTTATTTTGCGGTGTGTAATTGGTAAAAATATCGCTTTCCGCCCCGCATAACATAAGCGGACATTTTTCGCCGCATGAGTTCCGCAGGCGATGCCCGTCGCGGCGTAATTGTTGAGATTATTGCTTTCCGCCCCGCGTAACATCTGCGGGTATTACCCGCCCGCATGAGTTCCGCAGGCGATGCCCGTCGCGGCGGTAATTGTTGAGATTACAGCTTTCTGCCCCGCGTAACATCAGCGGACATTGTCCGCCTCGTAGATGACTTTCAGACCGTCGAGCAGAAGATTTTCATCATAAATAATCTTCGTTTCACAGCATTTGATGATTCCCTTGCTGTGTCCTCCTGTTGCAACAACGGTTGGATTCTCAAAGCCGAGCTCATCTGCCATTCGCTTTGTCAGTCCGTCAAGCATGGCGGCTGTGCCGTAAACCGTGCCTGACTGCATACACTCGGTTGTGTTTGTTCCCACAACATGCTGCGGCTTCGTGAAGCTGATTGACGGCAAAAGCGCCGCTTCGTTTGCAAGCGCATCAAGAGAAATTTTAACACCCGGCGAAATCGTACAGCCAAGGAAATAACCGTTTTTATCAATTGCAAGAATTTTTGTTGCCGTTCCCATGTCAATAACAAGACACGGGAGCGGATATTTTTTTATTGCGCCCACACAGCCGCAAATCAGGTCTGATCCAAGATATTCAATCGGCAGAACCTCAACACGAAGTCCTGCGTTGTTTTCCTTTCCGACAAGAATCGGTTCTTTTTTGATGGTTGTTTTAACCGCTCTTGAAATGACATCTGTCAGCTCCGGCACAACCGAACTTAAAATTGCACCCTCAAAATTTTCGGACGAAACGCCGTAAAGCTTAAAAATTTCAAGCATCTGCGTTGCAAATTCATCGCTTGTTCTGTGCCTTTCGGTATACATTCTTGAAACAAACAACAGCTTTTCGCCGTCATAACAGCCGAGAGTGATGTTTGTGTTTCCCATATCTATGGCTAAAATCATAATGATGACCGTTCCTTTCTTTGAACCGTATCGGTTCGGCTTGCGTCTGATTAATAAAAAAAGTATATCGCAAGCAGTGGAAAAAGTCAATTTTTTGTGATAGTATATTGAATAAATAATCATGAAAGAAAGCAAAAAGATGTCAACTCAAAAAGAATGTAAAGCGTGTCCGCGAAAATGCGGCGTAAACAGAAAAGAAAAAGCCGGCTTTTGCGGCGTGGGTGAAAGATTTGTTCTTGCAAGAGCGGCAAAGCATATGTGGGAAGAGCCTTGCATAAGCGGCAAAAACGGTTCGGGTGCTGTCTTTTTTTCCGGCTGTAATCTTCGCTGCGCCTATTGCCAGAATTTTGAAATCAGTCATAACTGCTTCGGCAAAGAAATCAGCGATGAACGCCTTTGCGAAGTTTTTGACGAGCTGATAGAGCAGGGCGCACACAACATCAATCTTGTAAATCCCAGCCATTATGCTTTGCGCCTTGCAGAGGTTCTTGAAAAGCACAAGCCGCCCGTACCCGTAATTTACAACAGCAGCGGCTATGACAGCGTCGAAACTTTAAAGCGACTTGAAGGTCTGATTGATATTTATCTGCCCGACATCAAATATATCAGCCCCGAACGGGCAAAAAAATATTCGGCTGCCGAAAACTATTTTGAAGAAGCTTCCAAAGCGGTGCTTGAAATGAAACGCCAACAGCCGGAAGATATTTTTGACGAAAACGGCATGATGCAAAAGGGCGTGATTATCAGACATCTGATTTTGCCGAAAAACACGAACCAATCGCTTGAAATTTTGAAATGGATTAAAGAAAAACTTTCCCGAACAACATTCATCAGCCTGATGGCGCAGTATACGCCCTGCGGAAAAGTTGAGAACTTTCCGGAGCTTCAAAGGAAAATAACCGGGCGTGAATATGAAAAGGTTGTGGATTTTGCAGGTCAACTCGGTTTTGAAAACGCCTTCATTCAGTTGACGGACAGCGCTGATGAAAACTTCATTCCCGAATTTGATTTAACGGGAGTGGAAAGCTTGAATTAATTCCGAATTAAACGAAGTTCCGCATTAAAATTCAATGTCCGCAAGCCCGATGTGTACGGGCGAAAAATCATCAGTCAGAAACTGTGAAAAATCCGGCACGGCATAATCATTTTCGCTTTTTTTGCATGGTGCAATTTGCAAAAATGCCCTGACTTTTTCGTTTGTTTGAGAAAAAAGCAGTCTGCCGCCGTGAAGATATGAAACATTTTCCGCCGCCGCAATTCCTCCGCGGCGGTTTATTTTGTCAAAATCCATTCTGCCGCCGTTTTCAACGGTGATAAGCGCACCGCCGTTTTTATCCGCAACACTGACGGCAATTTCATCTTCATAGGAAAACTTTGCGCTGTTTGAAATAAGATTCAAAAATGCGTCAATAATGATTTCGGGGTCACAGCTTAATTTGATTTTCTTTGTGCTGAGCTTCACGCTTTTTCCCGCTGAGGCAAGAATAATGTCGCAGCAAAGGCAAACGCTTTCAATCAGCTTTCCGATGTCAAGATTTTTTGTGTGCGGTTCTTTTGCTTTTCTGCACTTTTCGTTTTCAAGAAGCCGAAGCTTTTTTCTGCATCGGCTCAGTGCGTCAAAACGGTTTTTTTCGTCTGCAAAGGCAAGAATATCCGTGCATAAATTCCTGATTTTTTCTTCGTTTTCGCAAATTACCGCCGTTTCGCTGAGCAGCTTCAGTCTGTAATCATAATCACGGCTCACAAACAATCACCCTCAAAAGAAAAATATTTTCGTCAGTATTATGCCCTTTGAGGGTTTTGTCAACAATATTTTGTTGAGATTAACAAATATTGCCTGAATTTCAAATTTTTTTACATTTTCGGTTGCAAAATCGGGTAAAATCGGTTAATATATATAAGCAAAAAAATAAATCAAACTTTATCGGAGGTAATTCTTATGTCAGTAAAAGTTGCTATTAACGGTTTCGGCCGCATCGGTCGTCTTGCTTTCAGACAGATGTTCGGTGCAGAAGGCTATGAAGTTGTTGCAATCAACGACCTCACAAGCCCCAAGATGCTCGCTCATCTTCTCAAATATGACACCGCTCAGGGTTCATATGTTGCTCAGGGTCACACAGTTGACTTCAACGAAGGCGAAGGCGAAGACAACTACATCGTTGTTGACGGCAAGAAAATCGTAATTTACAAAATGCCCAACGCTGCTGATCTTCCCTGGGGCAAAATCGGCGTTGACGTTGTTCTTGAATGCACAGGCTTCTATACCTCAAAGGCAAAGAGCCAGGCTCACCTTGATGCAGGCGCAAAGAAAGTTGTAATTTCCGCTCCCGCAGGCAACGACCTCAAAACAATCGTATACAGCGTTAACAACGACATTCTCACAGCAGACGACAAAATTATTTCTGCCGCTTCCTGCACAACAAACTGCCTTGCTCCCATGGCAAAGGCTCTCAACGACACTTATCCCATCCAGAGCGGTATCATGACAACAGTTCATGCATACACAGGCGATCAGATGATTCTTGACGGTCCTCAGAGAAAGGGCGACCTTCGCCGTGCCCGTGCAGGCGCACAGAACATCGTTCCCAACTCAACAGGCGCTGCAAAAGCAATCGGCCTTGTAATTCCGGAACTTAACGGCAAACTTATCGGTTCTGCTCAGCGTGTACCCGTTCCCACCGGTTCAACAACAATTCTTGTTGCTGTTGTTAAGGGCAAGGACGTTACACCCGACAGCATCAATGCTGCCATGAAGGCTGCTGCTTCCGAATCATTCGGCTATAACGAAGATCAGATCGTTTCTTCCGACGTTATCGGTATGCGTTACGGCTCACTCTTTGACGCAACTCAGACAATGGTAACAAAGATTGACGACGACACCTATCAGGTTCAGGTTGTTTCCTGGTATGACAACGAGAACTCCTACACTTCTCAGATGGTTCGCACAATCAAATACTTTGCTGAGCTTGGCTAATTAAAACTTAAAAGCAAAAACCTCCCGAAAGTTCAACTTTCCGGGAGGTTTTCTTTTTCTGGCAAACAAAATTCCGTGATGAGGCGTAAAAAAAGCTGTCCGATCAGCTTTTTGCGCTGTTTTTCAATTTTGCTTCACGCAGAGTTTTATATTTTTCTCTTGTTGCAATACCTCCGCGTATGTGACGTTGAGACTTATTTTCATCAAGTACTCTGCGTACAAGTTCATAAAGTTCAAAATCAATTTTTTCAAGCTTTTTTGAAACATCGGTATGTACGGTTGATTTGCTTACTCCGAATTCTTTTGCGGCAGCTCTCACAGTTGCTTTTGTTTCAATAATATAAAGTCCAAGCTGTCTTGCTCTTTCACTTGCTGCTTCGTTCATGGCTATCCCCCTAAGACTGAAGCGACGCTGCGGTCGTTCATCGGAAATATACGCTTCCGTTTTAATCTATATGTCACAAATGCGATTATTATTCCGCCTTTGACCGTCATCTTATTTGAAAGCGATGTAATTATAGGTCTGGGCATAAGAGTTGAGATTTGTATAGACATTTTTTGAAATAACCATGCTGCCGATTACAACGGCAAAACCGTTTTCGGTGATTTCAACACCTTTTGTTGCACGGTTTCTCAGTGCGAAGCCGAAATAAGCTGTGTAAACGCCGTCGGTGATGCCGATGCCCGAGGAGCCCGAACCGAAAACAAGAACAAATTTCGGGCGAAAACCAAGCTCAATTTCGTGCCTTTCTTCGCCGTCTCCGGGATAAGTGCCCGTGACAAAGGGTGCGTTGATATATTCTTTTTCATCGCTTGTCAGATGAATCACGCTGTCATTAACATGGGTTTTGCAAAAGAAATCCGCAAACGGCTTAATCACCGCTCCCTCTTCGTTATATGCCGGGCACTGCTCATAAACAAGCTCAATCAGGCAAGGAAGCCGGAACGCTTTCAGGTCATTGTCTGCCGCCGCCTTGCCGATTTTATATGACGAAAGCTTGCCGGCATACTGCACGGTCAGATAATCCATCAGATCCTCAGCAAGACTGTAGCACACCGAAATTTCCCTGTCGGGCGGAGAGATAAAATCCGAGCGTACGGTAACCTTTGTCCGTTTGCAGCATTCCTGACTGTCATTTTCAAAAAAGCCGATTGTGTTTTCATTTGTTGAAAAGGCGATGTAAATTTTGTCAATCGGCAAATTCTGAGGCTTAAATTCATGTGCATAAACAGCAAGAAATGTTTCTCCCGCACCGTCAAAGGCGTTTATTTTTTCAATCAGATCTCTGACAATTTCATTTGTCTGCATTCATTTCGCATGGCAAAGGCAGTAAGAAGACCGCCTTTGCCTTTTTCCTTTCTTCAGTTTTTAAAAAGCCGTAACAACCGCCCAGCAATAAACCGGCGTATCTGAAAAATATATTTTTTCGCATCGGTCAACAATATATTTCTTTTCGCCGTCGGTGATAATAGATTTATAGCCGTCAGCTTCGCTTATATCGGCCGATGCAGGGCAAACGAGAAGATATTTTCCCGTGCTGTCATAGCCGAGATCGGTTGAAACCGAGCTTAAATACATTTTGTTTTTATATCGCAGCGGCTGAAGAAACGCTTTGAAGCTTTCCTGATTTTCGCCTTTAACAAGCGTCAGCGTACGACCGTATTTGTTTATGTATGTTTCGGTCTTTTTTTCAGGATGAAACAAAGCAAAAACCTCCGTCTTTGAGAATATCGCTTGCCTGAGAAAGAGCAATTTCAAGAATTTTAAGCTGTTTTTCAAAAAGCTTTGATTTGCCGGAGCTTATTGAAACATCTCCTGCGCTGAAATTTGTGTCTTCGTCCAATGTGCTGCAACAAAGATAAAACTTCGCCATGGCGCAGGCTGTGCTCAAAACAAGCTCACCGTTATCGTCGGCATCGTCTTTCAGCCTTTGTTCAATCCAGCAAACGGCTCTTCGGCAGGCGCTGTGCACCTGCTCGTCGGAAGCCTCATCGGGATTTTCACTTTTTAAAAAGCGGTTATAAACCTTGAGCTCGTCAATCATTCTGTCACCGCATTAGCCGAAAGAGCTTTTGAAGCACCGGTGAAGATTTTTGCAAAGCCGCAAATTGAAGTGATTGAAGCTCTTTCAAGCTGTCTGTCAATAAGCTTGTCGAATTCTGTCATAACAGAGCCTGCCTGAACCTGTTCAAGTGCACAGTTTCTGTCAAGACCTATCAAAACGCCCTCACCGACAGATGAACTTTTAAGAAGCTCTGCGCCGAAAGGTGTGATAAGTTTGCCGCTTGCATGGAAATCAAGACCTGCCGCAGCGTCCTGAAAAGCACTGAGCTTGAGCAGCTTTGCCGTCATGTCGGGCGAAGCGATGATGGTGTTCATGGTGTACGGATCAAAGCCGTTCCAGAAATCAACCATATCGCTGTAATCAAGAGTGCCGGAAACAGCGGTGGTTTTGGTTTCAATTGCGTTTTCGTTGCCGTCGCCGTTCATCAGCACGTCAATGGCATCTTTCAGCTGTGTTTTTGCAATATAGGCACCGATCTGCTTGAGCATAACGGTGAAAAGGTCAAGACGCTGAAAGCGCAGTGCTTCATATGATGCAATCAGAATTCTGCCGCGCTTCTGGAGCTTGACAAGGTTTTCCGAAATACGCACTGCGGTTTCGGGAATGGCGCCGCCTTCTTCAATTTTTTTCAGTTCAAGCGCACTTTCGGTCGGAACGCTTGCAACCGTGCGGTAATCATAGCCGGAAATTTCCGTTACCGTTGCCACGATTTTCGGCAGAATATCGTTTTCCGCAATACCCTGCGCAACGGCTCTGCTGATATATTCGGGGAAAAGAGCCGCACTGTCGGTTGTTTTGAAGAATTTTTCAACCGTGTCACTGCCTTTGCCGCAGATTCGGATACCGAAGCGTTTGAGCTGTCTCTGATATGCGTCAAGTCCCTCAAGGGAAGTACCCTTGTAATTTTCCGACGGGTCAAGCTCTTCAAGCGCCTGAGTGAAGCTTTTTCCGGTTGTGTAAAGTCCTTTTTCAAGTCTGATGTTTTCGTAATTTGCCATAAAATATGATTCCTCCTTAAATTCTGTAAGCGCTGTTGTCGCTTTTGTTTTTGGTTTCTTTGATACCGCCGAGCTGAACGAGCGGCACACATTTTTCGTTAATCTGCTTTTTCAGTCCGTCACGCATCTGACAAAGCTCCTGTGCGCCGAGATAATCAAGGCCACTGAGAAACGCTTTTGTGTCAACATAAGGCATGGCGATTGCGGCATATTTGTTAATTTCGTCTTTCAAAACGGCACGGAACGCTTTGGCGTCCTCTTTGTCTTTTTCAAGCGCATCAATATATTTTGAAAGATTTTCCGCTTGTTTCTTTGAAAGACTCAAAGCACCGTCCGCACTTTTTATCAACTGCGCCGCATTTTCTTCGGCTTCTTTTGTGAAAAATGATTTTGTTACCCCTGCCTGCCTTTGCGACGGAACGGCAACAAATGACCATTCATAAGCGTCATACGGCTCGCTCAAGACACCGACGCAAAGCTTGCCGTCATAGGTTTTGCCTTTGATATGGCTGCACTGACCGTTTCTCATGTCGCCGCCGCAAATGCTGCAAACGGTTTTGCCCATGGCACAGCCGACGCTGACCTCCTTTTTGATGCCGCCTTCAATTTCGTCAATGAGCGCCTTGTTACTTTGCGTTCTTACCATATACGCCCTTGCACGCAGGCGGTAATACTCTTTGCCGTCCGCCGTTTTCTTGCCCGGCACAGCCTCTGTCCAGGTTTTGAAAATGCGTGCGCTCTGACCCTCGCTTTTCATGTTGTGGTCAAAAAGTCCCGTTTTGCCCTTGAACAATTCGCAAAGACCGTCAAGCGCTTCTTTTGTGAAACGTTCAAAATCTCTGTCAATGTCATTGTCGCAAAGGGTAACGGTGAAAATATACACTTCGTCTTCCGAGAGCTCTTTTCGTGTATATTCATTGATTAAAATCATGTCTTCGTTTTGCAATCTTTTACCTCCTTACTTGTTTTCGCCGTTTTCGGTTTCACGGCGGATTTTTTCGCTTTGTGCGTTATAATATTCGCTCTTTGCCGTTTCGGAAATGTCCTGAAGCGTAACGTTATCCCAAACAACTTCAAAGTCCGTGTCACAGCCCGAAAGAGCAAGAAACATCGAACAAATCCTGTTTATAACCGGCGTAATTTCGCGGCGGTAAGAATCAATCTCACTTGTGAGAATATCCGCCTGCTGAGAGCTCATTCTTTCGGTTGACGACCAGTTCAGACCGAGCAGAAACGGCGGTATACCAAGCTTTGCAACAATCTGTTCAAGCAGCTGTCTGACCGGTACTTCACTGTCAAGAATCTGATTATCCGCACCGATGGCTTTGATCTGAACATCGCCGACGGCAACAAAATCTTTCACCGGACCGTTGGAATCCATGGCTTTGCTCCATTGTTCGGCAACCTGTTTTGCTCTTTGTTCGGCATAGGCTTTGTCAACGGCGTCGTTTTGCGGTTTATAGGTAACACAATAGCGGATGTTTCCGACCCTGTCCCAGTTGATGCCTATGGTGTTATAAATTTTAAGCAGTATATCGCTGACAAACGGCAGACCTTTTAAAATTGAAGTGCCGTAAATCTTGCCCGGCTGCGGATTATGCACACCGGTAAGAATCAGCGACGGATATTTTACTGGCAAAAACTGACCGTAACCGTTATCGGCGCAGACAACAATATCAACCGCCGATTCGCCCTGACGAAGCAGAACATTTTTAAGGTCGGCATTATAAAGGTGAGAAATCTGCCCGTTTGTTATGACCATTTCACCGACCGCAGTTCCGCACGTGAGCATCTCTTCAAAAAAGGTATCAATAAAAGCGTCAATGCCGAACCGTTCACCGCCGACATTCACATTTTGCAAAAAATAATCAAGCATCGGCTGAAAGGCTTTGTTTTTGGTTTCAACCTTAAACGTTCCGAGAAGCCGCACAAGCTTTGAAATTGCCGCGTCAATAACGGGAACGCTGAAGCGAAGGGTTCTGTAAAGCTCGGTTTCGTTGTCTCTTTGCGGAAAATAGCTTTCAAGAAGATAGTAAGGCTTTCTGTTTGAAGCCGTCTGTGTAACAGCAACGGTGTTTTCCATATCCTGAGTTTTATTTTTCTTTTTTCTCTGCAAGGAACTGTTCACTCCTTTCTGATAAAAATAATTGATTTCGAGTTATTGCCTGCAAGATGAACATATCTGCGGCGGCAAGTTTGCAAACCGGGCTGAGCGGCTTGCGGAAAGTGAGCTTTGGAAACAACCGGGGCGGCGCCCCGACAAAACCTGCGGTTTTGTCCTTTGCGCAGCAGCCGCTGCGCAAAGCGTGCGGCTGCGCCGCACGGGCGCCGTTGGACAGATTGTTCCCATTTTGCACCGACCCACCCGACAGCACAAGCCGAAATGTCAATTTTCCTGCGCGGGCAGTATGGTCAGACCGGCATCTTTTCTTTTCCGCGTAATCACTGCAGGCTTGGCCTTCCCGAATTATATAGACCTTTCTGCTGCCGAAGCAAAAAACACATCTTCGTGCGTTCTCAGATAAGTTGAAACAAAATATCGAATGTCGTCCATCGCATGGTCGTTTTCTTTTTTAACGCAGTCCTTGGCGGCGTTTTCCTCCCAACGGTAAAGACCGAATTCCCGAAGCGTGTCACGGCAAACGGGACTTATGAAGATTTTTCCGCTTTCAAATGCTTCGCTGACTGCGTGTATTCCGTAAACAACATCATTTTTTGCAGCAACAGCCTTGAATTTTCCGTGCCGCCTGATGCATTCGATGAAGCTTGCAGCTGACGGGTCAACAATGACCGCTTCAATTTTCTTGCCTGCGGCAAGCTTTTCAAGCTCGGTATAGTATTCTTCATCGGTCTGCTGCCTGCCCTCACGCTTTGAAGAAAAATAATATTCCTGCTGCCTGAACCAGTGTCCGTCATGTTCGCCCCAAAGCCCTGCCGAAAAGGGATTCACCGTTCCGTAATCGCAGGAAATCAAGTAGCGTGAAGCTTCTTTTTGCGGCGGCATCAGCGTGTATTTTCCGTCTGCCGCCTGCGGATAAACAAGTCCCTGAACGCTGACCCATTTGCCGAGCACATAGCGTTCGTAAAACGCACCGCTGTAAAGCTTTTCATAACGCTTGATAACTTTTTTGGAAAGTGACGGATTGTCTGTCATGCGAAAGCTTAAATAAAGACAGTTTTTTTCTTCGGCTTTTTTGATCCATTCTTCATAAAACCAGTGATACGGCGTTTCGGGGTTGCAGTTGAACCAGAATTTCGCTTTTTCCGGCGAACATCTTGCAACCGCCTGTTCAATAAAAGAACGAGGCATTAAAGCCGCTTCGTCAAAAAGCACACCGGTCAGCGTGATGCCTTGAATAAGGGCGGCGGAGGATTCGTCACGCCCGCCGAACAGATAAAAACGGTTAGTTTTTTTGCCTTTTTTGATGGTTACGAGATTCTGTGAAATTTTTTCTTCGCAAACAAAACCGATGCTTCGAAGATTTTCAAGCAGAGATGTCAGAATGTTGCGGCGAAGAGATGTGATGGTTTTTGCGCAAAGGGCGAAGTTGCAGTCGTCAAACTCATAAAATGCCCAAAGCACAAACGAAAGCGACATGCAGGTTGTTTTTCCGCTTCGCACCGCTCCGTCGCAGATGATGCCGTCATATGAGGAAAACTCGCTTTTTTCATGCCACCAGGAAAGAACCGTCAGCTGTTTTTTTGAAAAGCCTTTCGGTGTTCTATTCTTCATCGCAGCACTCCCCGAGAGCCACCGCACTGTTTTCGATTGCGCTGTAAAGCTTGTTTTCACCGTCATCGCTTTGTTTGTCTGTTAAATTTTCAAGCTTTTCAAGTGCTTTGAGCCTGTCAAAAAACTTGATTTCAACCGCGCCGCCTTTTTGTCGCTTAATTTCGGAAACGCCGAACAGATCCATTTTTTCAATCTCCTGCTTGTCGGGTTGCTCGTCGCAGAAAATCAGTCCGACAGCGTCTGCGTTGCAGCCGAAAGCAAGCCTGCGGTAACCGCACATAACCTCGCTTTCGTTTTCTTCGTTTTTCGGTGAAAAAAGCTCGTCCCTGATTTCCTTTTTTTCAAGCAGCTTCAAAGCCGCTTTTTCGGGGAAGAGATAGCCGCTTTTTGCCGCTGCCTCTCTTGCATTTCTGCCTGCTCTGAAATAAGCGCAGAAAAGCTTTTCTTTTGAAGTCAGATGTTTTTTCAAAAGTTCCTCCTTTTTACTGCAATTTTTCCGCCGGACCGGGTAAAATTAACTGAGTCCTGAGCGGATATGAATATCACTTTCACTATATCGTCCAAAAAAGCTTTTACTTGCGTGTTTTGTGCAAGCAAAACGAAAAAAAATCTGCTTTTTAATATTTTTTAATATTTGCAAAAGGCAAAGAATCATTTCCGATTCCCTGATTTTTATGGAAACAAAAATCGCCCCCTGTCATACTTGACAAGGAGCGGCAGGCACCGCCTGCATGCTCACGCGAGGAAAAAAGTTATAATCTTTACAGGTACGCCGCGAGAAAAAATCACTCCGTGCCGTACTTGACAAGGAGCTAATCTGTGCTATAATATAAATACAAGAGAGTACTGCGATAAGCGGTTACTCCG
>JBJEOJ010000181.1:0-6866 GCA_051880655.1 Acutalibacteraceae bacterium
TATAATACTGATAATAAAAAGAATTATACTGGCAGTTTTTGAATTGGCATCAATGACATCAACAGAATAATATATTTCTATTGTATGATCGCTGTCGGACATTCCGTAAACAATATATTTGGCATCGGCATAAAATTCCTGCCTTGTTTCAAAATATTGAGTTTCACTTATCTCTTTGTGAGATAAAATTTTCATAATTCGAGGTTTAAGTTCATTGTTTTGCGAGGCACTTGATTCATAAATCCAGTTGTTGCTGTTTGTTGTGTAAATCAGAGAATCTTTAGGATGATATATTTCAACAAAAATGTTATATTTTGCTTCAAGGTTTGAAATATCCTTGAAAAAGCTTTCATTTTTAATATCAAGCTGTTGAATTTCCGTTCCTGCCTTGATCAGCTCTTTCTTTGTTGTATAGCCGAAAAAGCTGTCCATGAAAAAGAATTGGGCAATATTAAGCGCACATACAAAAACAACAAAAATAATAATTGAAATACCGTATCTGCTTCTCAGACTCATCAAATGACGGTAAATTGTTTTGTTGTCTTTCATTTGATGTCCTCAATTTTATAGCCGATGCCGTAAATTGTTTTTAAATGTTTGTTGCCCCAATCACCGAGTTTTGTGCGAAGCCTTGCAACGTGAGAATCAACAGTTCTGATGTCACCGATATAATCATAACCCCAAACAGAATCTAAAAGCTGTTCTCTGCTGTAAGCCATACCGGGATTTTCAAGCAGAGTTTTCAAAATGTTATATTCTTTGAGTGTAAGATCAACAACATTATCACCGAGTTTTACTTCGTGTGCAGTATGGTTAAAAACAAGTGAATCCTTATCTTGCTCTTCAGTGCTGAAAATTCCTTGAGATCTTCTCAAAAGCGATTCAACGCGTTTTACAAGAATTACAGGACTGAAAGGTTTTGTTACATAATCGTCAGCACCGGATTCATATCCCATAAGCTCATCGAATTCTTCGCTCCTCGCTGTGAGCATTATGACGGGAACATTTGAAAATTCCCTGATTTTACGGCATACTTCCCAACCGTTAAGACCTGGCATCATTATGTCCAGAATTAAAAGTGAAATATCTGTTTTGTTTTTTAAATAAATGTCATATGCCTCATCGCCGTCTCCGGTTTCAATGGTTTCATAACCTGATTTTTTTAAGAAATCGCAAACAAGCCTGCGTATTTTTTCTTCATCGTCCGCAACAAGAATTTTTTTCATAATAATTGTTTGGCAAAGTTAAAGTATACTATGCCAGTTCCTTTCTTTGTATATTTAATAAGTTTAATTATTAATATCATAATCAAAGTATACAGTATCGCCCGAAAAAATTCAATATTACCTCATAAATTTCAGTCAATCTTTAAAACATGGAGTATGATTTTCAGTATTTTGTTTAACGGCACAGCTTAACGTGCAGGTCATATAATGAAAATGAGAGTAATCATATTTTATGGGGTGAAAAAATGGTCTATATTAAATTTTCGAATTCAACATACGGCGAAAAAGCCGTACGTATTCTTAAAAATCATTCAATTTCGGCATCACTTAAACGTAATCCTAATCCAAATCACAAGGAAGGCTGTAATTATGCGCTTTTCACAACCTCGGACATTAATCTTGCCTTGAAAATTATAAATGCCGAAAATATTCCTAATTTGGGTGCAGAGGTTTTTGGTGAGAAAAGATGATTTATCTTGATAATGCGGCAACAAGCTTTCCGAAACCCGAATGTGTAATCAGGTCAATGGTCTTTGCTCAAAAAAGCGGAGCGAATCCCGGTCGCGGAGGTCACAGGCTTTCTGAAAATGCAGGAAAAACAGTATATAATGCCAGAGAAAAAACTGCTCGGTTTTTCGGTTGCGACGTTGAAAATGTTGTTTTTACAAAAAACTGCACGGAATCGCTTAATGCTGCAATATACGGACTTTTAAAGAAAGGTGACCATGTTATAACATCTTCTCTTGAGCACAATTCTGTTTTAAGACCGATTGAAAGTTTAAGAAAACGCGGCATAATAACTTATGATATAGCTTCGATAGTTCCAAAAGATGATAAAGCAACAGTTGAAAATTTTAAAAAACTAATAAATGAAAAAACAAAAATGATAATTTGTACTCATGTTTCAAATGTTTTCGGAACAGTTCTTCCGATTAATGATATTTCGCTTCTTGCCAAAACAAAAGGTTTGATTTTTGCTCTTGATGCTGCACAATCAGCCGGTGTGTTTCCTATTAAATTAAATGAAAGTAATATTGATGTTCTCTGCTTACCGGGTCACAAGGGTTTGTTCGGTCCTCTCGGTACCGGAATTTTAATTTTAAACGGAAAAGTCAGGCCTGATGAACTTATGCAAGGCGGAACGGGAAGTATGTCACTTGATAAAAACCAGCCTGAAGCTATGCCTGACAGATATGAAAGCGGAACGCTTAATTTGCCCGGAATAGGCGGACTTTCCGCAGGCATCGGTTTTGTTCAAAGTTTTAAAAGAAATGAAATTTTGGAACATGAAAATGAATTGATTGATATTTTAACCGACAACCTGAAAAACATTAAAAATATCAAAGTTTATGATAATATGCACGGGAAAATACACGCACCTGTTTTATCACTGTGTATAAATAGTATTCACAGTGAACTGGTATCTCAAGAACTGGACAAAATGAACATCGCTGTCAGAGGAGGTTATCATTGCTCATATCTCGCTCACAACAGCTGTAAAACAACAGAAAACGGTACGGTCAGAATAAGTCCGGGGTTATTTACGACAAAAAAAGATATTAATTATTTGTCTTTATGCCTAAAAAAACTTTCAAACGACACTATTTTATGTTAAAATTAATAAACAGATACCGATAAAACGTCGGCGTACAAATGACAAAGCAATTTGTCTTTTTGTACGCCTTGCTTAATGAATATAAATTTCGTAATAGATTTTTATTCTTTAAATCACTTTTTAACCTTTAATAATAATATTAAAATATAAAAGCTAATGATTATTTAATCGGTTCTTTACAGAATTTTAAAACTTATTTTATTTGGAAAGGGAATGTCACAGGCAAATGCTTGGTTTATGGGGTTGTGCTTGTGCCGGCGGCTGTTGTTTATGGTAGTATTTTTTAAAAGCTTGTTAGAAAACTTGCTTAAGCTTGCCGCATCTGTGCGGTGGAATGATATACTTGATATTTTACTTATTACGCTTGTTCTTTATTACTGTATAAAAATGTTCAGACAAACAAGAGCTATGCATCTTATTAAAGGGCTCGTTTTTCTTGTTATAGTTTATCTCATTGTTTCGGCTCTTGGTCTTTCAACAAGCACATATGTCTTCAGCCGCTTGTTCAGTGATATTGTTGTTGTGCTTGTTTTGCTGTTTCAGCCTGAAATTCGTCATGCAATTGAATCTTTCGGACGAGGTGATTTTAAAAGACTTTCGTTTTTATCAAAAAGCTCAGATCTTTTGAGTGAAAACATCCAGACAAGCATTTCAAGCGTTGTAAAAGCTTGCGGAAACATGAGCGACAAAAAGGTCGGCGCACTGATTGTACTTGAGGGTAAAAGTCCGCTCGGTGAGATTATTGCAACCGGAAGCTGCGTTGACGCTTCAATTTCGGTTCCTGTAATTGAAAATATTTTTTATCCCAAAGCACCTCTTCATGACGGAGCAATGATTATTAAAGACAACAGAATTAACAGTGCGGGTTGCATTTTGCCTCTTACAGAAAACCAAATTAACCGTGAACTAGGCACAAGACACCGCGCCGCTCTCGGTATGAGCGAACATTCAGATGCACTCATTGTTGTTGTTTCTGAGGAGACCGGGGCAATTTCCGTGGCTCAGGACGGTGTTCTCAAAACCGGAGTCACACAAGGTCAGCTTCTTGAAACATTAAACCGTTTCTTTACATCTGATAAAAATGAGGCCCAGCAGAAGAGAGGTAGAAAAAAAGATGAAAAATAAGACGGGCTTTTTTGAACGGCTTTTATTTAACAATAAATTCCTTCTGATATTTTCGTTTCTTCTTGCAATTGCATTATGGACAACCGTCAAGGTAAATTTCAGCGATAACAGCGCAAGAACGATAAATGATATTACAATTTCTTCAAAAATCTTAAATTCAAAAGAAGGTGACTATGTTGCTTTTGTTGACAAAGATTCGCTTGTTTTCAATGTTGAAGTTTCGGGAAAAAGCTATGATATCAGTTCATCATCCTTTTCAAAAGATAATATAATAATTGAAGCTTCTCCGGTTTATGTTGATTCAGTCGGATATAAAACAGTTTCCTTAACAGCAAGAACCAATGTTTCCGGTGTTTCTGTTTTGAGTATCAATCCGTCTCAAATAACTGTTTTTTATGATATCTATCGGGAAAGAGAAATTAATGTTGTTGCAAAACTCGATAAAGAAATCAGTGAACTTGCAACCGGTGAATATCTAGCAGGTGAGCCTGTTGCTTCAATGAACACAGTTCACGTCAGCGGTCCCGCAACTGTTGTTGATAAAATCAAAAATGTTTTTTTTGTTTCTTCAGTAGATGAAGATGATCTTCCTTTGTCTTCAACAAAAGAAATTACTGCTAAGATTTCATATGACGTTGACTCGGAAAAAGGAAAAAAATTTGTTAAATGCATTGATGTTGACAACAAAAATAATCCGGCAACGATTACCATACCTGTTTATAAATCTAAAACTGTTCCTGTAACGGTAAGCTTTATTAACGAGCCGGAACAATTCAAGAACAATCCGCCAAACATTACAATAACTCCTTCTGAAGTAAAAATTAAATATAGTGCACAGGAAGACGATGAAGACTATAAAGAATTAAATTGCGGCACGATTGATTTTAGAAATTTAAGCAACAGTGTCAATAAATTTACTTTTAAATTGGATGATGCAAAATCGGCTTTAATTGTCGGCGAGGACAAAACATTCCAAGTTACAATTGATTTATCATCATATTCGAAAAAGACAATTGAAGAAACTTCTTTCGGTGTTGTTCTTCTCAACCAGGTTGATGGTTATAATTATACTGTTGATCTTAACAGCAGCGGTCTGAAAGATGTTGTGGTTATCGGTCCGAAGAACAGTATTGATAATATCAAGTCAGATGATTTGCAAATTGAAATTAATGTTTCTCAGCTTGATTTAGACAAGACGAGTGCGCAAAATGTCAATGTTTCAAACATTTCATTTGTCAATAAAAAATATGATGATTGCTGGGTTTACGGAAGATATACTGCAAAAGTAACTGTCAGCAAAAAATAATAACAAAATTTTCGGAAGTGTATCAGATGCTATATAAATTTATAATTTGTTTTCTTGCAGGTATCGGAGCCGGTCTCGGGACAGGCTTTGCCGGAATGAGTGCTGCGGCTGTTATAAGCCCCATGCTGATAACTTTTCTCGATATTCCCGCATATCAGGCTGTCGGGATTGCATTGGCAAGCGATGTGCTTGCAAGTGCTGCAAGCGCTTACACATACGGAAAGCATAAAAATCTTGATATAAAAAACGGAATTGTTATGATGATAACCGTTTTATGCTTCACAATGGTCGGAAGCTGGGTTTCAAGCTTTCTTAAAAGCGGAACAATGGGAATGTTCTCAACGTTCATGACAGTTCTTCTCGGCGTAAAATTTATTGTTAAACCTGTCATGACAACAAAAGAATCGATGAATGAAAAGCTTTCGCCTGAACAGCGTGTTATCAGGGCAATTCTTTGCGGAATGATGATAGGCTTTATCTGTGGATTTGTCGGAGCAGGCGGCGGAATGATGATGCTTCTTGTGCTTGTAACCGTTCTTGGATATGAACTCAAAACTGCCGTCGGAACAAGTGTTTTTATCATGTCTTTCACTGCGCTTACCGGTTCGTTAAGTCATATTGCAATTGGCGGTATGCCTGATGTTTGGGCGTTGGTATTCTGCATTTTGTCAACACTTCTTTGGGCACAAATTGCAGCAAAACTTGCAAATAAAGCCAGTGCAAAAACGCTTAACCGTGCAACAGGCTGTGTGCTTATAGTAATCGGAATTATTACAATCGTATTTAATTATATTAAATAAAAATTACGGCTCTTCGTATGCCTTTGAAGAGCCGTAGTTTTATTTGGAAAGAAGTTTTTTAGCTGTTATATAAGTTGTAACAATTGCACCGCAGCAGATAAGAGCTTTTGCAGCAATTCCTTTAACTTGTTTAACAGAGGAGGGTGAATGAGAAAGAATGAACTCTTTTGCGGGATTTGATGGCTTAAAATGATTGCAAAGCATATTCATTGTCACCGTTCGGGTTGAAAAAGATGTTAAATTATTTTCATCAAGTTCAAAAATTCTTACTCCTCTTTCTGTGCCCGGTCCATATGTGTTAAAACCACAGCCTTGAGTATAGCCGAGCGTTATTCCATCAAGCTCTTTCGAAAAGCTGTTAATATGGTCGTGCCCGACAAATATTCCGAGAACATCGCCTTTTTCTTTCATTGCCTCGAATTCACCGTTGTTAATATCGGGAGAAGCAGGCGATTCATGCATAAAACCGCCGTTATTAATTGTTTCATCATCAAGAACATAAAATTCATTGCTGTGTGAATAGAATGCCTCAACAGCACCCTTTTTGAATCTTGAACAGCGTTTAATAATGTCATAAAACTCGGGCAGGGGAATATGCTGAAAAACAAGTGACGGAATATATTCGCCGCAACTGTTTTTTATTCTCTCTCTTTCATTCCTGTACCATTCAACCTGTTCTTTTTTGACAGGTGAATAAACGCCGTTTTCTTCTTTGGCGTTTGAATCAATTATGTATAGATTAAATACTGTTTTGCTGCCGTCTGAACTTTTGATTTGAAGAGAGTAAGTTCCGG
>JBJEOJ010000182.1:0-32201 GCA_051880655.1 Acutalibacteraceae bacterium
GATCTTGACAGGGCAATTGAAGCATACGCAAAACGAAACAGAAGATTCGGCGCATAAACATAAAAATGTAAAAATATGAAAAGGTAAAGGATCATTTAAGGTCTTTGCTGTAAAGTTTGAATAATCCATTCAGTACCTTTGAAAGGCACGGTAAAAATTATGAGTAAAACAGAAAAGAAACACCGATTTAAAGGTGAAAGAACACAATCAACCATCATTATTGTCATAGGACTTGTTTTGTTCCTTGCGGCAATCATTGCAAATTTCAGAATAGGCTTTACTCTGATTGTTGCCGCCGTTTCGGCAATGGCGGTTTATGAGCTTGAAAAAGCAGTCGGTGCAAAAAGCAAAGCGTTGTTTACTGTTTCGGCGGTCGCTTCGGTGTTTACCGTTTTTGCCGTCAGCTATCAGCTCAATATCCCGCACATTCCGGTGATTTACAGCTTTTTTGTTCTTCTGCTTTTGTGTATGACGGTTGTGCTCAATCAGGTGATAAAATATGAACACGCAGTGATGGCATTTTTTGCCTGCGTCTGTGTTCCGTACAGCCTTTCTTGCTTTATCAGGCTGAACGATATTGCAGATGTTTCTTCAAGATATACTCATTTTGAGGGGATTTATCTTGTAATGATGGCATTTTCATGTTCATGGCTTACCGATGTTTTTGCTTTCCTTGTGGGAAGAAAAATCGGAAAGCACAAAATGACGCCCAATATCAGCCCCAAAAAGAGCGTTGAGGGCGCAGTTTTCGGCACGATTATCACGGCTGCAATCAATGTTATTGTGCTTGCGGTTTTTGATCTTGTTTCAACAAAAATCGGTCACGGTTCATTCATGTGGGACAGCTCGTTTAAATATCTTTATATTGTACCGATTTCGTGCTTGCTTTCGGTTGTGAGTATGTTCGGCGACCTTGCTGCTTCGGTTCTGAAACGAAATGTCGGAATCAAGGATTACAGCAAC
The DNA here is from genome assembly GCA_051880655.1 of Acutalibacteraceae bacterium. Lineage (GTDB taxonomy): Bacteria > Bacillota > Clostridia > Oscillospirales > Acutalibacteraceae > UBA6857. Next base: position 964 of record JBJEOJ010000182.1, read on the forward strand.
ATTCTTCCCGGTCATGGCGGAATTGTTGACCGCTTTGACAGCAGTCTTTTTGTTCTTCCCGTTCTTTACGGAATTTTCAGACTGATGAACTAAACTAAAGAAGTGATTACATATGACGCAAAAAATTTCAATTCTCGGTTCAACAGGCTCAATCGGCACACAGTCGCTTGATGTGTGCGAAAAACAGGGCTATGAGGTTGTTGCCTTAACGGCAAATTCAAATGTTGACATAATTGAAAATCAAATCAGAAAATACAAACCGGCTTTTGCCGCTATGGCAGACGAAAAAGCGGCAAAAGAGCTTAAAGAAAGAGTCTCTGACACAAACACAAAAGTGCTTTGCGGAAAAGAGGGCGTTTGCGAATGTGCCGAGGCGAAAGATGCTGACACCGTGCTTAACAGCGTTGTGGGCATGGCGGGTCTTGAGCCGACTCTCACGGCAATTCGGGCAAAAAAGAAAATTGCCCTTGCCAACAAAGAAACGCTTGTTGCAGGCGGCAGACTTGTGACGGATACGGCAAAAGAATACGGTGTTTCAATTTTGCCGGTTGACAGCGAACACAGCGCAATTTTTCAGTGTCTTCAGGGCATGAATAAAAAAGAAGAACTCAAGTCAATCATATTAACAGCCTCGGGCGGTCCGTTCTTTTCAAAAAGCTATGACGAGCTGAAAACCGTGACGGCGGCGCAGGCACTCAAGCATCCGAACTGGGATATGGGTGCAAAAATAACCATAGACAGCGCAACCATGATGAACAAGGGTCTGGAACTGATTGAAGCGGTCTGGCTTTTTGATGTTTCACCCGACATGGTGGACATTGTTGTTCACCGTGAAAGCGTTGTTCATTCCATGATTGAATATGCCGACAATTCTGTCATCGCACAGCTCGGCGTACCCGACATGAGAATTCCGATTCAGTATGCGCTGACCTATCCGCAGAGATTTGAAAGCCCGGTCAGAAAGCTTGACCTTTGCGATTACGGCAAGCTGACTTTCTTTAAGCCGGATTATAAAACCTTTGCCTGCATAAACATTTGCCGAAGAGCCATTGAAAAAGGCGGACTTTATCCTGCTGCGGCAAACGGCGCAAACGAAGCGGCCAATCTTCTTTTCAGGCAGGGCAAAATCGGCTTTCATGATGTTGCCGCGCTTGTGGGCGAGGCAATGGAAAACGCAAAGAGCAAGGAAACATATACTCTTTGTGATGTTCTTGAAACGGACAAAAATGCAAGGGAATATGTATACAGCCATATAATATAAACAGAAGGTGATCGTTTGAATTTTCAGTTGTTGTCAGTGCTCGGCACTGTCTGGAGCAAGGCGTGGCCGATTCTAATTGCCATTTTATTTTTTGGTTTTATCATTTTTATCCACGAATTCGGTCATTTCATTTTTGCAAAGCTTTTCGGCGTAAAGGTCAACGAGTTCGCGCTCGGCATGGGTCCGACAATTTTGAAAAAGAAGGGCAAAGAAACAACCTATGCGCTTCGTCTTTTCCCGATCGGCGGCTTTGTCAGCATGGAGGGCGAAGAAGAAAGCAGTGACGATGAAAGAGCCTTTTGCAACAAAAAAGTCTGGCAAAGAATGATTATCGTTGTTGCCGGCGCAACCTTTAATGTGATTCTCGGAATTATTCTTTGCGGTTTCCTTGTCGGAACAGGGGAATATGTGGGAACAAACCAGATTTTGCAATTTTATGATTCTGCCGTCAGCAACAGCGAGGGCGGTCTGATGGAAAACGACAAAATTCTTGAAATTGACGGCAAAAAGGTCTTTTCCGATTATGACATCAGCTTTCTGATGCAAAGAAACGAAAGCGGAACCTATCATTTTGTTGTTGAAAGAAACGGCGAAAAAACGGATCTTCCGGCGGTCACTTTTGCAAAACGCACAGGCGGAAACTTCTCCTATGATGAAAACTGTGTGATTTCATCGGTCAGCGCAAAAATGAAAAAAGCCGGTCTTGAAGACGGCGACAAAATTCTGAAAGTCAACGGCAAAAAAATCAGTTCAAGAGACGATCTGATTTCACAAATCACAGCCGACAAGGATTTTACGATTGATTATGTTGTGGAGCGTAATCAGGGCGAAGTTGAAGTAAAAGGCGTTGAAATGGCAACGGTCACTGTGTTTGATTTCATTCTTCTCGGCGAAAACAAAAATGCCGCAAACGTAATCGGCGGTGCTTTCCGATATGCAGGCACGATGTCGAGAATGGTTTATCTGAGCTTGTTTGATCTGATAAGAGGTCACTACGGCTTTAACGACCTTGCAGGGCCGATCGGAACGGTTTCGGTTATCACCGACGTTGCGCAGGAAAGCGTTTCAAGCATGGATTGGTCATCGCTTCTGATGATTATGGCACTGATTACGATCAACATCGGTTTGTTCAATCTTTTGCCGGTTCCGGCTTTGGACGGCGGCAGATTCTTCTTTATGCTTGTTGAGTTGATTTTCAGAAAGCCCGTTCCTGCAAAATATGAAAACTGGATTCATGCGGCAGGCATGGTGTTGCTTTTGATATTTATGGCGGTTATTTCCGCAAGCGACATCTGGAAGCTGATTTCCGGCAGGGGCTTCTACTAAGCGGGCCAAGCCCGCAGTGCTCACGGCAAGCACCGCTTGCATGCTCACGCGGGGCAGAGAGTAGTAAACTTAACAATTTCGCCGCGGCGGAAAGTCAGTGTAAAAAGGAGTAAAGTTTTTTGCTCAAGCTTTTTTTCAAAAAAGCTTGTCGCCGTCCGCAGACGGCGAAATCCTGAGCTTTCAAAAAGCGCAGGAAGGTAGGCTAAACAGTCCGGTGGACTGTTTAGCCGTAGGAAACCCTCGCCGGGGGTTTCCTGATTGACGGTGAAGCCGTCAATCGGACAATGTCCGGCAAGCACCGCTTGCATGCTCACGCGGGATAGAAAGTAATAAACTTTACAATTTCGCCGCAAAAAAAGTATGTGCAAAGTGTTTGAATAGTAGCCGCCCGAGAGCGGTGCTGCATTTGCGACCGGGATACATAGCAATTTTTATAAACGGATTATGGTAGGGACACGGCTTGCCGTGTCCGCAAAGCGGTAAAAAATTTGCAGACGGTTAAAAATTAAACGTATTTTTATCGGTTGTGCTTTTCAGAAATAAAAATTATAATATGTGCCTAACTTGCGGACACGGCAAGCCGTGTCCCTGCTGTAACGTACGAACAAGTTTTACCGTTAATGGTTGCTTTTCATTGTGCCTGACGGTCAGTGGGTGCATGAAACAACCGGGGCGGCGCCCTGACAAAACCTGCGGTTTTGTTCTTGAAACTGCGGTGCAGTTTCAAGTGTGCGGCTGCGCCGCACGGGCGCCGGTGGCAGAGCTTTCCCCGTTTTGCACCAACCAACCCACCGCCACAAACCAAAATTAAAATTTACCATTTACCAACATAAAAAAACTGTCCACCGCGGGTAATCAGTTTATTATTGACACAATGTAAATCCGCGACCAAAACTCCAAACTCCACACTCCAAACTTCAAACTGAACAAGAAAGGACCGGCACACAATGTTTCAGGCATTTTGTGCCGTATGGCTATGTTTATGACAGAACGAAGAAAAACAAAACAAGTAAAAATCGGAACTGTAACAATCGGTTCGGACTGTCCTGTTGCGGTTCAGTCCATGCTCAATGTTCCGGCTCATGATATAAACGGAAACGTTGCTCAGGCAAAAGCCCTTGAAAAAGCCGGCTGTCAGATTATAAGAGCCGCCGTTCCCGATATGCAGGCGGTAAAAACCATTGAGGCACTCAAGGAAAACATCCGTGTTCCGATTGTTGCTGACATTCATTTTGATTATAAGCTTGCCCTTGCCTGCGTTGATGCAGGTGTAGACAAAATACGTATAAATCCCGGCAATATCGGCGCAGACGAAAATGTCAAGGCAGTAGCAAATAAATGCGCGGCTGGCGGCGTGCCGATTCGTATCGGAGTTAATTCGGGCTCTGTTGAAAAAGAAATTCTTGCAAAATTCGGCGGTCCGACACCCGAGGCTATGGCAGAAAGTGCCATGTATCATGTAAGACTGCTTGAAAAGTTTGATTTTGATAATATTGTTATTTCAATCAAGTCTTCAAATGTAAAAAATATGATTGAAGCTTATGAAAAGGTCGCTTCTTTGTGCCCTTATCCGCTTCATCTCGGCGTTACCGAATCGGGCACGGAAAGAATGGGTATCATCAAATCTTCAATCGGAATCGGCTCGCTTCTTCTTTCCGGAATCGGCGATACAATCCGTGTTTCTCTCACTGCCGACCCGGTTAAGGAGGTTTATGCAGGCTTTGACATTCTCAAAGCGGCGGGACTGAAAAACGATGAACCTTATCTTGTTTCCTGCCCGACCTGCGGAAGAACAAAGATTGATTTGATTTCACTTGCAAACGAGGTGGAAAACAGATTGAGAAACATACATAAACCGATTAAGGTTGCGGTTATGGGCTGTGTTGTGAATGGCCCGGGCGAAGCAAAAGAAGCAGACATCGGAATTGCAGGCGGCGACGGCTGCGGTCTGATTTTCTCTCACGGAGAAATTCTGAGAAAAGTGCCGGAAGAAAAAATTGTTGATGAACTCATGAAAGAAATTGAAAAACTATGATAATTCAGGCTTGGAGAAAATAATGGAAACTAATTTTAATTTGCTTTTCGGTCAGCTTCTTGAACCGGAACAGCAGCAGATCTTTTCGCATTGCGAAATTGAAAATATCAGGCTTTATAAAGAGAAAAGACAGATGGAAATTGATGCGGTTTCCGATTGCCTTGTTTTCGGAAACGATGTTGATGCCGTTCAGAATGCCATTGCCCAAAAGCTCGGTCTGAGCAGTGCTTTGGTAACTTTGAAAATGCCTGCCGAATGTTTTTCACCGGAATATTTTCCGACGATTATCAGCGAGGTCAACAAAAACATTGCCGCAAGCAACGGCTTTTTCAAAAACAGCACCGCTTCGTTTGACGGAACTACACTGAAAATCAATCTTGTTCACGGCGGTCTTGATGTGCTGAAAGACTGCGGTTGTGATAAATTCATTTCATCTCTTGTTAATGAAAGATTTTCAAGAAAAATTGGCGTTGAATTTGCCGGCGAAGAAGTCACGCAGGACGACGAAAGAGTGCTTTCAATGAAAAAACAAGCCGAAAGCGAAATTGCGCAAAGCGTGATGAAAGATATTCAGAAATCGTCTCATAAGCCGCAACAAAGCAGTTCTCCCTCAAAGCCGAAAAACCGTGCGCATGAAACGGTTGAGGGAATACCGCTTTATTTTGAAACCGCAAAGCCGATTTACGGAAGCGGCATTTCAAAAACACCCACACCGCTTTCTCAAATTGCACCCGAAGACGGAAGCTGTACGGTATGGGGTGACATTTTTTCTTTTGAAACAAGAGAGACCCGTGACGGAAGAAGCAATATCATAACCTTTAATATCACAGATTCAACCTATTCTTATTCCTGCAAAATTTTTGAGCGCAAGAAAAACTGCGAAGAACTGCTTGATAAGCTGAAAAACGGAGTCACCGTGCTTATAAGGGGCGATATATCCTTTGATAAATATACGGGCGAAAATGTGATTATTCCCAAAGCAATTTCAACGGTTGAAAAAATTCCTCATATTGACGATGCGGAAAAGAAGCGTGTTGAACTGCATCTTCACACAAAAATGTCCATGATGGACGGCATGACAGACCCTGCCGTTCTGGTCAAGCGAGCCATTGAATGGGGGCATAAGGCAATTGCTATCACCGACCACGGTGTTGTTCAGGCTTACCCCGAAGCCGCTGCGGCAGCAGGCGGAAAAATCAAGATTATTTACGGCATGGAGGCCTATTTCATAGACGACACAAGGGGAGTAACCTTTGATGAATGGAAAAAAGAGAAAAAGGCAAAGTATTTTCACCAGATTATTCTTGTCAGAAACAACACGGGACTGAAAAATCTTTATAAGCTCATTTCGCTTTCCAACCTTCAATATTTCTATCGCAGACCGATCATACCCAAAAGCGAGCTGATGAAATACCGTGAAGGTCTGATCATCGGAAGTGCGTGCGAAGCGGGTGAGCTTTACCGTGCCATTGCACAAGGCGAAAGCGATGAAAGAATTCTGGAAATCGCTTCGTTTTATGATTATCTTGAGATTCAGCCCTGCGGCAATAACGAATATATGATAAGAAGCGAAAAGTTTCCGAATGTTAACAGCATTGAAGACATTCAGAACATGAACCGCAAGGTGATCCATGTTGCAGACAAGCTGGGAAAAATGGTGGTTGCAACCTGCGATGTGCATTTCATCGATCCCGGCGACAGTATATACAGGGCAATTCTCATGGCAGGTCAGGGCTTTCAGGACGCCGACAGGCAGGCTCCGCTGTTTTTCAGAAACACAAAGGATATGCTCTCGGAATTTGCATATCTCGGTGATGAAACCGCATATGAAGTTGTTGTTGAAAACACCAACAAAATTGCCGATATGATTGACTATATCACACCGATTCCCTCAGGTAACTTCCCGCCGAGCATTGACGGCGCAGACGATGAGCTGAAAAAGCTTTGCTGGGAAAAAACAAAAAGACTTTACGGTGACCCCGTTCCCGAATATGTGGCTTCTCGTCTTTCAAGAGAGCTTGATTCCATCATTGCCCACGGCTTCGGCGTTCTTTATATTATCGCTCAGAAGCTTGTTAAAAACTCGGAAGATCACGGCTATCATGTCGGCTCAAGAGGTTCTGTCGGTTCGTCCTATGTTGCCAATGCGGCAGGTATTTCCGAAGTCAATCCCCTTGCACCGCATTACCGCTGTCCGAAATGCAAACACAGCGAATTTTTCACAAACGGCGAAGTCGGCTCAGGCTATGACTTGCCGCCGAAAGCCTGCCCGCAGTGCGGCGAAATGATGGACAGAGACGGTCACGATATTCCGTTTGAAACCTTCCTCGGCTTCAAGGGCGATAAAAGCCCCGATATCGACCTGAACTTTTCGGGCGATTATCAATCGCGTGCCCATAAATATACAGAAGAGCTTTTCGGCTCGTCTCACGTTTTCAAAGCAGGCACCATGGCAACCGTTGCCGACAAAACGGCATACGGCTATGTGAAAAAATATCTTCAGGAAAGAGGAAAGGTTGTCAGCAAGGCCGAAGAAAGCAGACTGACAATCGGCTGCACCGGTGTTAAGCGCACAACCGGTCAGCACCCGGGCGGCATGGTTGTTGTTCCGAACGCTTATGAAGCGGAAGATTTCACGCCCGTTCAGCACCCTGCAGATGATGCCAACAAAGGCACGGTCACAACCCACTTCGATTTCCATGCGCTTCATGATACGATACTGAAGCTTGATAACCTCGGCCACGATGTTCCCACACTGTATAAGCATCTGGAAGACCTGACGGGTATACCCGTTATGGAAACGGACATCTGCGACCCGAAGGTTTATGAACTTCTTGCTTCACCCGAACCGCTCGGTGTCACTGCCGAAGACATTGATTGTCCCACGGGTACGCTTTCCATACCCGAACTCGGAACGCCGTTCACCATTCAGATGCTTCTTGACGCAAAACCTAAAAACTTTTCGGATATGCTTCAGATTTCGGGTCTTTCTCACGGAACCGATGTCTGGCTCGGCAACGCACAGGAACTGATAAAAAACGGCACCTGCACCATTTCCGAGGTTATCGGAACGCGTGACAGCATCATGGTTTATCTGATGCACAAGGGTGTTGAGCCGAGCATGGCGTTCAAGATTATGGAAATTGTGCGTAAGGGCAAGGCAACAAAGCTTTTGACCGAAGAACACATCAAGGCGATGAAAGATCACGGTGTTGAGCAGTGGTATATTGATTCGTGCATGAAAATCAAATATATGTTCCCAAAAGCGCACGCTGCGGCTTATGTCAGCGCCGCCATGCGTCTTGGCTGGTACAAAATTTATTATCCGGTTGAATATTATGCTTCGTTTATGACGGTGCGAGGCGGAGAAATTGACGCAGTTGCTGTTATGAAAGGCAGAGATGCGGTCAAGGCTCTTATGGCGGAAATCAAAGAAAAGGGCAAGGAAGCCGCACCGAAAGAATTGAATATGTATCCCGGACTTCAGGTTGTGAATGAAATGATGGCAAGGGGAATTGAGTTTTTGCCGGTTGATATTTATAAAAGCGACGCAAAGGTATATAAAATTGAAGACGGAAAAATCCGTATGCCGTTTTCAGCTTTGAGCGGTGTCGGAGAAAATGCGGCAGTCGGACTTGCCGCCGCCGGACAATCGGGCGAAAAATTTGTCTGCGTGGAAGACTATGCCGCAAAAGCAGGCGCTTCAAGCGCAGTGATTGAAGCACTGAGAAATGTCGGCGCACTGGGCGATATGCCGGAGACAAGACAAATCAGTTTCTTTTAATTAACAGATAATCTGAGCTTTCAGAGATTGCTATACCGAAAAATGAAAGGAGAATCTGCGATGACATTAAGTGCCGACGAGCGGCTTGAACCGCTCGGAAAAAACATGAATATCGTTGTTTCCGATGCGCACACTTTCGGAACAGACGCTGTGCTCCTTTCTGATTTTGCAGGCATCAAACGCAGCGATATTGCTTGTGACCTCGGAACAGGCTGCGGAATTATTCCGCTTTTGTGGCTCAAAAAAGAGACGAATAAGGTTTTTGCCGTTGAAATTCAGCAAAAAGCCTGCCGGCAGCTTGAAAAAACGCTGAAGCTTTGCGGTCTTGAAAACAGGCTCGAAGTCATCAATGCCGATTTGCGTTCTCTCAAAGGTGTTTTGCCGCTCGGCGAATTTGACCTTGTAACCATGAATCCGCCGTATAAGCCCGTTGGAACGGGAATTGAAAGCGCATCCGAATCGGATAAAATTGCCCGCCACGAAACCATGTGTACGGTTGAGGATGCGGTTTGTGCCGCTTCAAAGCTGCTTCGCTGGGGAGGACGGTTCTGTTTGTGTCACCGACCGGAAAGGCTTTGCGACATCATCGTTGCCATGCGAAAATTCGGCGTGGAAGCGAAAAGAATCCGCTTCGTCTGTGAAAAAGAGGGCAGAGCACCGTGGCTTGTTCTGGTTGATGGCAGAAGAGGCGGAAAACCCGGTGTCACGATTGAAAAAAATTTATTGATGAAAAACAGCGACGGCACGGAAAGTGATGAAATTGCCGGAATTTTTGAAGATTACAGGCAAAGCCGAAAGGAGAAATAATCATGCAGGGAAAGCTTTTTGTTGTGGGAACGCCCATAGGAAATCTCGGTGACATTTCTCCGCGTGCGCTTGAAACGCTTGAAAGCGTTGATTTCATTGCCGCCGAGGACACAAGAGTGACTCTCAAGCTGCTTAATCATTTCGGAATAAAGACGCCGATGATAAGCTATTTTGAGCATAACCGCCGTGCAAAAGGACAGATTATTGCCGAAAGAATATTGAACGGCGAAAACTGCGCCATTGTGACCGATGCCGGAATGCCGGCTGTTTCCGATCCGGGTGAAGATCTGGTTGCTCTTTGCCACGAACTCTCAATTACTGTTTGTGCCGTACCCGGACCGTCGGCTTTTGTTGCGGCAATTGCACTTTCGGGTCTTGCTGTGGGCAGATTTACCTTTGAGGGCTTTCTGAGCGTGAACAAGCCCGGCAGAAAAGAACATCTTGAATCATTGGTTCATGAGAAAAGAACCATGGTTTTTTATGAAGCCCCGCATAAGCTTGCGGCAACGCTTGCGGATATGTATACATATTTCGGCGACAGAAAGCTTGTTATTGTGCGTGAAATTACAAAAATTCATGAAGAAGTAATCAGGACAACGCTGCAAAAGGCATCACAGGATTATGCCGACAATTCCCTCAAAGGCGAAATTGTTCTTGTGATTGAGGGCGAAAGCGAAACCGAAGAAGAACAATATACGCCCGAAGAAGCACTCAGCCTTGCAAAAAGCTATGTTTCTCAGGGAATGAGCGCAAGTCTTGCATCAAAGCAGGCGGCAAAGGAAACGGGCATGAAAAAAGGCGATATTTATAAGATGCTGATTGCCGATTAAAGGAAGAAAGAAGCATAAAGCAGATGAATGCTTTTGCTTAACGGTGAATATATGGAAAGTTTTATGCAGTGGTTAAAGCAATATTGGATATATGTAATTGTGCTTGTTGCCGTTTGCATCGGCGCAGCCTTTGTTTTTCGTGCGGCAATCAAAGCCTATAAGCGTTATTATGCGCGATACAGAAAAGAAGAAGCCGAAATCAAGCACTTGGTTGAATTGAAAGAAAAATTCGGAAATCTCACAGCCGAAACCATTGAAAATGCAGACGAAGAAGAGCTTCTTGAGGGCACCGCACTGTCTTATCAGCTGAAGCTTCAGAAGTTTGATGACATGAGCGGCGAGTTTGCAAAGCTTTGCGACGAAAAAAAATATGTTTATGCGCTTGATGTTTTTGTTTCGGACAAAAGCCTGGAAACCTTTTTTAAGGAAAACGGCAGGGAGCTTACCGAAATTATTGTGCCGGCGATTCGGGCAATCGGGCTTGATGAAGCGGCAAAGCAGGCGGAAAAAATCCGCATTATGTTTGATGAAAAGGACGAAACGACCTCAATAAACAAAGCTCAAATTGAAAATTCAGAAAAATATTTTAATGATAACGATATTTTAACTAAGATTAAACACGAAGCTGCAAAATATATCAAAGAAAATGCCCCAAAATTGGTATAAAATCGTAAAGTCTGAAAAATAATTTTTTGTTAACAGCTATTTCATTGACATTGAACGCATACAGGTTTATAATAAAAATAATTATTCAAAAGTATCAGCATTTTATACATAAGCAAGTAATTAATAAGAAAGGAAGCGTTTCGGCCGTCTTTTCGGCACTGTTTCGCACGGCGATTTATAATGAAAAAAGTAATAGCCCTGGCTCTTGTTATAATTATAGCGGCAATTTTCACTGCCTGCAAAAAAGACGATGAAAACAGTGAACTGACAACCTTGAATGTTACGATGCCCACAGCAACAACAACTGCTCAGAATCCGTCTGAATTGACGCAAGCGGCCGATGAGCCTGCAACAATGATTCTCACAACAGCCTATGGTGAAACCATGCCGACAGTTGTGACAACCGTTTTTAACCTTGCAAATGAAATCACAACTGCAATTGATGTAAATCCCGAACTTACAACCGGTGATATGAGCATACCCGATGTGTTCACTTCTCAAATTACAACCGAAGCAACCACAACAACGCAGCCGACAACAGAATCGACCACTGCCGGAACAGAGCCGATTGACAACGAAACAACCGCCGAAGATCCGGATAATCAGTCAGACACAACAGCAGACGAAGGCGGAGAAAATCAGGACACAACAATTGAAGAAACAACAGTCGCAAAAGATCCGGTGCTCAAAGATATTGTGTCAAGCTCAACTGCTGTCAGCAGTGACGGAAAAATCATTCTGGATATTGACCCGAACGAATGGAACGGCGGCGTTAAAACCAAGAAAATTTCAATTGTCACTGTTGAATATGACGGAAAGAAAAAATCAGTGTCCGGCACCGTAATCGGTATGACGGATAATGCAGACAATTCTCAGATTATTATTAACACCGATGAGCTTAACATTCCGGAAGGTGCATCTGTTAATATCACAATTCCGGCAGGAGCCGTTGTTTCAAAGCAGGGCGATCAGACAAGCAAACAGATGATAGTTACTATCGGCAGCTATGAAAAAGGCTAAAGACAAATTTTAAAACAGAAAGCAGATTTTGTGTATAAGCAGTTTGTAATTTAACCGGAAAGCACAACGAAATCTGCTTTTTTTGTTGAATAAATTCAAATTTTAGTTAAAAAACTATTGACAAAATATTAATCAAATGTTAAAATTGCCTTAAAGAAACGCTTGATGCGTTAATTTTATAAGGGAGGAATTTGTCATGGATTGGAAAGAAATTTTGGATTTCGTGTTCAGCTGTGTTGTTGATTTGGTCAGTTACATTTCAAAGATTTCAAGCGCAAAAGATCAGGAAACCCTGGACATAATTGATGCTGTCGGTGAGCTTGTTCTTGACGGCGCTGATATCATTCTCAGCAGCAAATAATTAAACGGTTTATAAAAGCAGTCTGCTTTTGCAGGCTGTTTTTGTTTATATTCCTGCTTTTTTGTCAAAAACATATTTGAAATTCTTTTTCGGAGGTCAGTATGTTTTTTGAGATAAAAAACAAAGCAAGAGTTTTGCAAAAAGGAAAAATCTATGTGCTTATAGTTTTAATTTTACTGCTTGCAGTTGCAATTATTTTATTCAGTGTGTGCTCTGCTTTTGCTTTTTTTGCTCTTGAAGAAAGCGGGTATACCGCTATGCTTTTTAAAGCAGTGGTTTTCCTTGTGTTGTCGATTGTTCAAAGTGCTGTTTTTTATGCGCTGAAAAACGGAATGATTAATTTTTATTCGCTCAAAGCAGGCGGTAAAACTGCCGGTGTTAAAGATTTGTTTTTTTATTTTTCGCCCGTGAGATTTTTTCATTCGGCCTGCTTCGGCTTCTTTTCATGGATTGTTGAAGTTTTGAATTTTGCGGTGACTTTCATGCCTGCTTTAATTTTTGTGTCCGTTCTTTTTTATAATCTTGAAAAAGGCTGCACAAAGGAGCTGTTTTGGATTTTAGCTTTGTCGGCGGCATCATCGCTTGTTGTTTCGGTGTTTTTTTATTTTAAAGTCCGCCGGCTGTTTTTTCTTGCAAAATATTTTTTTGTAAAAAATGAAAAAGACGCCTCTTTGACTTGCTTTAAAAAAAGCGCACAGCTGATGAGCGGAAAAACAATTCGGCTTTTTTCCTTGCGCATGGGCTTTGCCGGCTGGTTTCTGCTTTGCCCGCTTGTTTTTACTGTTCCGTTTGTTGCCGGATATTACGGTCAGACCATGGCACTTTATGCCGAAAAACTGATTTCGTGAGTGTCTTGAAAAGTGCAGCGGTATCGGATATAATATTAAAAACAGTCACAAAAAAGAATTAATAAAATTTTTCGGAGAAACCAAAATGAAGAATGTTAAAATACTCAGAATTATTATTCTTTTGCTTCTTGCGGCGGATATGGCGGTAATTTTTTGCCTTTCTGCACAAAAGGCTGAGCAGTCGAGCGAAACAAGCTCGGGTGTGATTGAACAGATTGTTAAAATAATATATAAAGATTTCGATTCATGGAGCGATCAGGCAAAAGAAGAAAAAATTGAATCTTTTCAGTATGCAGTGCGAAAGCTTGCACACATGACGGAATATGCGTCTTTGGGTGTTCTGACCTGTGCCTATGCACTGACTTACGGTTTTGATTTTAAAAGACTTGTTTTTGCCCTGATATTCTGTGCTTTTTATGCCGCAAGCGATGAATTTCATCAGAAGTTTGTTGAAGGCAGAAGCTGTGAGTTTAAAGATGTTGTAATCGACAGCGTCGGCGCGCTTATCGGAATAATCGTTTTTACTGTGTTAACGGCAATAATTGTGAAAATCAAGCACAAAAAAATAAAGGCGGATTTAGCTGACTGACGAACAAAGTCCTGAAAGGGGCTTTGTTTTTTTGTTGTTTATAATATCTGGATAAAATGGAATTTATTTGTCTGTGACGACTGCTAAAAAATGGTCGATATTTGTTGAAATGAGTATAAGATTGTGATAAAATTACTTTAACGTGGTGAATAGTGACATAAAGTTCCAAATTTAATTGATTTTAATTATTAACCGCTTTGTTTTTTGCGAGGTGAAAACAGGAAATGGACAGTGAAAAACTCAAAAAAGATTTCTTTTGTTTAATTTCCTCCTATATTAATGCTGCGCCTTGCGAAAGCTTCAACGATGAAGAAGCGATGAGACTTATTGAACTTTCGGCTGAGCACGCTCTTTCCGGAATACTTATACCGCTTATTATAAAACAAAGCAGCAGCGGCAAGGTTCTTGCTTTCAAGCAGGCTGTAATCACGCAAATGTCGGTTCAGGTCCGCAAAACATACAGATTTCTTGATATTTATGAAAAAGTGCAGGCAGAAAGCTCAGGTGCAATTTGTGTCAAGGGCATTATTATGCGAAGCTTCTGGAAAGAGCCCGATTTAAGGATTTCATGTGATGAGGATATAATACTCGCTGAGAATCATTTTGAAAATTTTTCAAAAAAGCTTGAAGAAAACGGCTTTGAAATTCAAAAGGCAGAAAACGGTGAAATGCGTTTTTCCGACACATTGTCGCCTTTGATTCTTGAAGTTTCAAAAAAGCCTTTTTGCGAAAGCGGTGAGTTCGGAAACGAGCTTGATAAAATTTTTTCTGATTTTCAAAATCATGTTGTAAAACAAGCCGTTAATCAAAAAACGCTTTTAACTTTTGATGCTGATTATAATTTGCTTTATCTTATCTGCCACGCCTTTAAGCATTTTATCAGAGGCGGCGTCGGAATAAGGCAGATATGCGATATACTTATTTTTACAAAAGCAAAAAACGATGAAATCAATTATGATTTTGTATTTGAAAACTTGAAAAGGATAAGAGCCGAACTTTTTGCGGTATACATTTTTGAAACAGGCTTTAAATATCTCGGTTTTGACAGAGCGGATTTCTCGTTTGATTTTTCGGCGTATGATATTGACTGTGACGCTTTTGCAGATGATATAATCGAAGCAGGCGTTTTCGGAAACAGTGATAAAAACAGGCTTCACAGTGCGCAGCTTACTTATGACTATGCGGTTTCCGGGAAAAAGAATCTGCCGATTTTAAGAAGAGTTTTTCCTGAAAAAAATGTAATTTATTCGGCTTATCCAAATGCCGAAAAACATAAGAGCCATTATTTGTATTATTGTTTTGTAAGGCTGATATCTTATCTCAGAGAAAAAAACACAAATGCAAAAGGCACAATCTCAACGGCAAACAAGCGAAAAAGGCTGCTTGAAAAGCTTGAAATTGCAGGTCAGCCGCCTTCGGGAATCAGTGACAGCGAAACGGTTCGTCTGATGGAAAAAGAAATCGCCTTGGGTAAGCAGGTGAAACTCATCGTCACGGGGCACAGCATGACGCCTTTTCTTGCAGACGGCAGGGACGAGGTCTTGCTTGAAAAAATGAAAGAAAAGCCGCGTGTCGGCGACATCGTTTTTTACCGGAGAAAAAACGGCAGGTTTATTCTTCACAGGGTTGTTAAAATAAAAGAAAACTGCTTTTATGCTGTCGGAGACGCCCAAAGCATAAAAGAGGGCCCGATTGAAAACAAACAGATTATTGCTGTTTGCACGGGCGCAGTCAGAAAGGGAAAGAAAATCGGAAAGAGCAATTTTGTCTGGCAGTTTTTTGAAAAGATCTGGATCAGGCTTGTTTTCTGCCGCAGGCAGTTTCTTGCTGTTTATTCCTTTTTTAAAAAGCTTGTCGGTTAAATAGAGTTTGAAAATTTCAGTCGGCATTAAATTGGAGTGAAAAGAATTGAAAGAAAAAAGGTTTTCCGAAAGTGCAAAAAAGTTCAGATTGGTAATGGTTCTTGCCTTTGTTGTTCTTGATGTTGCCGTAATATTTTTAAGCGGATTCGGCGCATTGATGCTTCGTTTTGAGTTTGATTATATTGCGCTTGCAAATTCAGGATTTTTGCAGTCATTTAAAATGATTTGCCCGGTTTCAATTTTAATTACCATTGCCATTTTCCTTTTATCAAGGCTTTATAACAGCTTATGGGCTTTTGCCGGCGTCGGAGAGCTCGTAAGAATAATTTTTGCCTGCACTTTTTCGGTCGTGGCAGAAATGGTTTATATTTATTTTTCACCTTATGATTTGCCGAACAGCTATCCGATTATGAAACTGCTTTTGCTGATTGCAGGAATCTGCTGCATCAGATTTGCAAGCAGAATTTTTCGTACTCTTGCAATGAGAACCGTCAAAGACAGAAAGCGAACTATGCTTATCGGTGCCGGAAGAAGCGGAGAATCAATCATTCGATCGCTTCAGAACAGTCTTCATTCTTCAAACAAAATCGTTTGCCTGATTGACGATGACAGACTCAAACAAAACCGTTTTATTCATGGAATCAAAGTTGTCGGCGGAAGAGAAACCATTGTTGAAAATGTGCAAAAGTATAAGGTTGAAGAAATTATCATTGCAATGCCGATGGCAACGCCGTCTCAAAGAAGAGAGATCATTAACATCTGCCAGCAGACCGATTGTCAGATTCAGATTCTTCCCGCAATTTCGCAGCTTGCCAGCGGCGAGGTGGATATTCAGAAAATCCGTAAGGTTGAAGTTGACGATCTGCTCGGCAGAGACAGCATAAAAATTGACAATGACCAGATCAGCGGATTTGTAAAAAATAAAGTCATTCTTGTAACGGGCGGCGGAGGTTCAATCGGCAGTGAGCTTTGCAGACAGCTTGCAAAATATGAGCCGAAGCAGATGATCATTTTTGATATTTATGAAAACAACGCCTATGACATTCAGCAGGAATTGAGAAGAAATTTCCCGCAGCTTAATCTTACCGTGCTCATCGGTTCGGTGCGTGACGAGGAAAGAGTAAATTATGTTTTCAAAAAATACAGACCGCAGATTGTCTATCATGCGGCGGCGCACAAGCATGTTCCGCTTATGGAAAAATCGCCGTTTGAAGCAATCAAAAACAATGTTTTCGGAACATATCATGTTGCACTTGCGGCGGACAGCTTCGGTGCGGAAAAAATGGTGCTCATTTCAACCGACAAGGCGGTTAACCCGACCAATATTATGGGTGCTTCAAAAAGAATTTGCGAAATGATCATTGAAATGATGAACGATCGCTCCGGGACCGAATATGCGGCGGTGCGTTTCGGCAATGTGCTCGGAAGCAACGGAAGCGTAATTCCGCTTTTCAGAAAGCAGATTGAAGCCGGCGGTCCCGTGACTGTTACACATAAAGATATTATACGCTATTTCATGACAATTCCCGAAGCGGTTTCGCTTGTGCTTCAGGCGGGCGCTTTTGCGAAGGGCGGAGAGATTTTTGTTCTTGACATGGGCGAGCCTGTCAGAATTGATGATCTTGCAAGAAATATGATCAAGCTTTCGGGCTTTGAACCTGATGTTGACATCAAAATTGAATATACCGGACTTCGCCCGGGCGAAAAGCTTTTTGAAGAACTGCTTCTTGATTCCGAGGGGATTGAAAAAACGCCGAATGACCTGATTTTTATCGGTCACCCTCCAACGGTTTCGGCACAGGAGCTTTTAAAGCACCTTGCCGTATTGGAAAAGGCAACGAGCATGACGGAAGAGGAACTGAGAAAAGAAATCGGCTGTGTTGTTAAAGAATATAAAGCTCCTGCACTGCTTAACAAATAAAAAATATCTTGATAAAATTATGTTTTAAGAAAGAGGTGAGAGAAAATGATTGTTTGGATCGGAATTCTTATTTGGACAATATTTGTTTCTCTCACATGGAAATATTGGTTTATTGTTAAAAAAGGCATAAGAAACGGCAGGGAATATGTCAGACCGACTTTTATTTCTCTTTTCATTTCTCAGCTTCCGATGGTTGTTTTGATTGGATTTCGGACCGGAGACATCGGGGATACGCTGAACTATATTAATTCATTTAATAACATTAATTTTTCATGGTCTGAAGCTTTTTTCGGTGATATTAATGCCAGAGCATTTTATATTTTTCAGGGTGTAATTAAAATGATTTACCCGAATGCGAGTTTTTACCTTTTGGTTGTTGCTATAGTACAGATGGCATTGATATTATATATAATAAAAGATTATTCCGAAATGCCGGGTATAAGCCTTTTTCTTTTTGTCGCATCTGTTGAATTTTGCTATATGTTTAACGGAATTCGTCAGTTCTTTGCAATTACAATTATCTTTGCCGGCTTCAAACTCCTTAAAAATAAAAAATATTTTTGGTATGTGCTTATTATTCTTTTGGCTGCTCAGTTCCACTCGTCAGCTTATGTAATGCTGATTGCGCTTGTGGTGTCATTTATCAAGCCGTTCAGCCGATGGATGTATGTTGCAATTATAGGATTTTCCGTTGCTATGATTTTCCTGGATCCGATTCTGAGCGGAATGCAGATTTTCCTGGAAGATACTGAATTTGAATCAAGAATGAATATCATGGCAAATGCCGAAGGGGTAAATGTCCTGAGATTTATTGTTGCGGCTATACCGTGCATTTTAGCTTTTATTTTCAGGAAAAATAAAGAGCTTGTTGAAAACCGGACATATGCAATTGTGATAAATCTGACTTTTATTTATGCCGGTTTTATGCTTGCTTCTTCCATTGCCGGAGGACTTCTTCTGGCTCGATTTGCCGAATATTTCTCGATTTATCTTCTGATTTCATACCCTGCCATATTTAAGCTTTGTTTCAAAGGAAACACAAGGACTATTGTTGTTGCTGCATTCGGTGTTCTGTATTGTTTCTGGTTTTATTATCAGATGTTCATGAACTGGAATATGCATTATGAAAGCAGTGTTCTCGGATTGTATTTTTAAACGGAGGCAAAATTATGATTCCTAAAAAAATTCATTATTGCTGGTTCGGCAAAAAAGAAAAGCCTGCATTTGCTCAGAAGTGCATTGCAAGCTGGAAAAAATATTGTCCCGATTATGAAATTATCGAATGGAACGAGGATAATTTTGATGTTCAAAAATATCCGTATGCAAAGTATTGTCTTGACAACAAAAAATATGCGTTTTTAAGCGATTTTGTGCGGCTTGTTGTTATCAATGAGCAGGGCGGTTTCTATTTTGACACCGACGTTGAGCTTTTGCGCTCTCCCGATGAATTTTTAAAATATGAAGCGGTTTACGGCTTTGAAACCGATGAATATGTCAACACGGGCGAGGGCTTCGGTTCCGAAAAGAATCAAAGCGTTGTCAAAGCAATGCTTGATTTATACCTAGGTTTTAAACCCGATGAAAACGGTGATTTTGAAATTATCGGCTGTCCGCGCCTTAACACAAAGGCGCTTTTGAATCTCGGGCTTGTTCAAAACGGAAAAAGGCAGAATGTTGCCGGAGCGGAGATTTTGCCTGCTGAATATATGAATCCGTATGACGACCCGACAGGAACGCTGAATAAAACGGAAAATACACTCAGTATTCACTGGTATTCAAAAAGCTGGATGAGCAAGAAAACAATTTTAAGAAGCAAGCTGACGAAGCCGCTTCACAGACTTCAAAAGCTTATGGGAGAAAAGAAATGATGGAAAGCGAAGTTTTGCGTGTTGTTTTTTCAAGTGACGATAATTATGCAAGGCACATGGGTGCGGCAATTTATTCGCTTCTTGAACACAATGGGAGTTTTGAAAAAATCAGGCTTTATATCATTGAAAATGAAATTTCAGCCGAAAACAAAAATAAGCTTGAAGCACTTGTTTCGGGCTTTGAAAATGCAGAAATCATCTGGTTTGATTTTAAAAAGTGGCTCGGACTTTTAAAGCTTAATCTGGCATGGAACATTTCATTAAGCTCTTATGCAAGGCTTTTTGTTTCGGATATGGTTGAAGAAGATGCCGAAAAGGTTTTGTATCTTGACTGCGATATGATTATTCAAAAGTCACTCAAAGAATTGTGGAACGTTGATATGGGTGAAAAAACGGTTGCAGCTGTTCAGGACGCTGTTTCCGACAACATAAAAAATGCCGTCGGTATGAAGCCGGAAGAAAAATATTTTAATGCCGGTATGCTTCTTATCAACATGAAAAAATGGCGTGAAAACGACACGCAAAACAGATGCATTGATTTCATTAATGCACACGGCGGAAATGTGATTCATCACGATCAGGGCGTTCTCAACGGTGTTCTGAAAGACGAAAAAATCATTCTTCCGCTTCAATATAATGTTATGACAATTCATTATGTTTTTGATAAAGGGCAAATTAATAAATACTATAAAAACAGTGCTGAATATTACAGCGAAGAAGAAATTGAAAACGCAAAAAAAGACCCCGTAATTTTGCACTATACGCCGAGTTTTACAAGTCGGCCGTGGGTGAAGGGCTGTAAGCATCCGCTGAAACAGCTTTACCGGCAGGCACTTGAAAAAACACCCTGGGCAGGTGCAAAAGAGGAAAAGGATACTTCAAAATTACCTGTAAAATTAATCAATTTCAGATATAGACATTTTCCGTTTTAAAGGGGGCGGCAGCTTTGGATAAAATAACACTTCTTGATACTTGTATCGGTTCAACCAACCGCGGAGACGATATTATTATGAAGTGCATTGAAGAAGAGCTTTCGGACTTAACAAAAAAATATTTTGTCTTAAAAGCGCCTACACATCTTTGTTCGTTCAATGCGTTGGAATGTCTTTTCAGGCTTCCGGATTCGGCTTCTGAAATTTCAAATTCAAAATATAAATTTGTTTGCGGAACAAATTTGCTTTCAGACAAAATGATGAACAGAACAAATCAGTGGAATATCAATATTTTTAATTGCAAGCCTTTTTGCGGCAGTGTTCTGATGGGCGTTGGTGCTCAGAATTCCGACAACCCTGATTTTTACACCCGCAGGCTTTATAAAAAAGTTCTTTCCAACCAATTCATACACAGTGTGCGTGAAGAAAAAGCATATTCAATGATGAAAAAAATGGGCTTTTCTGTTTTGAACACCGGTTGTCCGACGCTTTGGAAAATGACTGATGAGTTTTGTTCGGATATTCCCGTCAAAAAAAGTGAAAATGTTGTTTTCACTCTTACAGATTATAAAAAATCGCAAGCTCAGGATAAACAAATCGTTGAGCTTTTGAAAAGAAAATATAATAAGCTTTATTTTTGGATTCAGGGTGCACATGATTTTGAATATCTTAAAAGTCTTACGGATACAGACGAAATTGAAATTATTGAGCCTCAATTAACATCTTATGAAAAAATTCTTGAAAACGATGTTGATTATGTCGGAACAAGGCTTCATGCCGGAATTTATGCAATGAGGCACAAAAAAAGAAGTATTATTATACGCATTGATTCAAGAATGGATTCAATGGCTTGCTGTATTCCCAATAACTGTGTTTCAAGAGATGAACTTTCTTCTTTAAAGGATTTGATTGATTCTGAAATAATCTCAAAGGTAAATATTGATTTTTCGGCGGTTGAAGCTTGGAAAGGACAGTTTGAATCATGAAAAAGATATTGATTGTTCATTCAACAATGGAAATCGGCGGTGCAGAGACAAGCCTGCTCGGATTGCTTCAGAGTCTTGATTACACCTGCTTTGAGGTTGATTTGCTTCTTTTTGAAAAAAAAGGAGACTTTCTTGATGAGATACCGAAACAGGTTCATGTTTTTGAACTTGCGCAATATCGAAATCTTGTGCTTCCGATTAAACAGGTTATTAAAAACGGAAATTTTGCCGTTGCTTTTTCAAGAATTATCGGAAGAATAAAAGGCAAGAAATATATAGCTAAATCATATATGACAAAGCTTATTTCTCAAAAGCTTGCCATGCCGTTTTTGCCTGAAATTGAAAAGGAATATGACCTTGCAATGAGCTTTATTGATCCGCATTATGTAGTTTCTCAGAAGGTCAAAGCAAAAGTTAAGCTTGGCTGGCTTCACACGGATTTTTCAAGAGTTGACATTGATCTTGTTCTTGATGAAAAAATGTGGCAGGAACTCGATTATATTGTGAATGTCTCCGAAAGCTGCAAGCAGGCTTTTGATGAAAAGCACCCGTCGCTTAAAGAAAAATCCATCGTAATTGAAAACATTCTTTCAAAGCCGTTTGTTGAAAAAAGAGCGGACGAATTTGAGGCCGAAGAAATGAAAAAGCAAAACGGAGAAACCGTTCTTCTTTCTGTCGGCCGTTTCAGCAATCAAAAGAATTTTGATAATGTACCCGACATTTGCAGGCGGATAACCGAAAAGGGCTTCAACATAAAATGGTACCTTGTCGGCTATGGCGGAGATGAAGCGCTGATCAGGCAAAAAATTGCCGAAGCAGGCATGGAAAACCGCGTTGTCATTCTGGGCAAAAAGGTCAATCCTTATCCTTATATCAAAGCCTGCGACGTTTATGTTCAGCCGTCAAGATATGAGGGTAAGGCGGTAACAGTCAGAGAAGCGCAGATTTTGAACAAGCCTGTGATCATTACCGATTTTGCAACAAGCAAAAGTCAGCTTGAAAACGGCTTTGACGGCATGATTGTTCCGCTTGAAAACGAAAAGTGCGCAGACGGTATCGCCGAAATTATCAGCGATAAAAACTTGCTTCAAAAGCTTTCGGATAACACGAAAGAGAGAGATTATACAAACGCCTGCGAAATCGAGAAAATATATGCTATGGTGAAAAACGATGAAGATTAAGACCATAACCTGCCATGATGTTTATAACACCGGCGCAAGTCTTCAGGCTTATGCGCTTTGCGCCTATTTGCGCTCACTCGGTCACGATGCCGAAATTATCGATTATAAGCCGGACTATCTTGTTCATTATAAGCTTTCGGGTGTGTCAAACCCGGTTTATGACAAGCCGCTTATCAGAACCGCCTATAACCTCGCAAAGCTTCCGGGAAGAATCAAGGCACGAAAATCCAAAAGAAAAAAAGAATTTGATGATTTCACAAGAGAATATCTTCCCGTAACAGAAAAGACCTATGCTTCAAATGAAGAACTGAAAGCGGATTTGCCTGAAGCCGATGTTTATTTTGCAGGCAGTGACCAGATTTGGAACACCTTTTTCAAAAACGGAAAAGACCCTGCTTTTTATCTTGATTTTGTGCCCGAAAACAAAGTCAAAGCCTCTTATGCCGCAAGCTTTGCGACCGAAAAGATCTATGACGGATATGAAGAAAAAATCAGCGCATGGCTGAAAAAATTGGATTTCGTTTCTGTGCGTGAAAAAAGCGGTGTCGCACTTGCAAAAAGCCTTGGCGTAAGCGAGGCTGTTTCGGTTCTTGACCCTGTTTTTTTGCTCGGCAAAGAGCAGTGGCTGAAGCTTTTTGGAAAGACCGGATTTGATGATGATTATCTTTTGGTTTATGATTTCGACCGAAGCGAAACGGTCAAAAATCTTGCTGTTTCTTACGCCAAAGAGCACGGATTGAAAATTTACAGTGTGCTTTCCTGTGACTGGTGCGACCGCTGTTTTGAACAGGAGGGACCGCTTGGTTTTTTATCGCTTATTTTCGGCGCAAAGGCAGTTCTTTCAAACTCCTTTCATGCAACAGCATTTTCGCTGATTTTTGAAAAACAGTTTTTCGTTTGTTTAAGGCAGGAAGCAATCAACACAAGAATGACCGATCTGCTTGAAAGTCTCGGTCTTTCAAACAGAATTGCCGATACGCTTCTTCCGTGCGAAAACATCGATTATGAAGTCGTAAACAAAAAGCTTGAAGTCTATATAAACGATTCAAAGAAGTATATTGACACGGTTTTAAAAAGTGCAGAGGATAAGTTTGAATAAATTCAAACTTGAAGTAAGAGGTAAGAGTGAAAAGTGAAAAGGTGCGGTGATTTTGCCTGCGGCAAAATTGATTATAATTTGTTTAACTTTATTTTTGTGCCTTGTAGCGTATCGGAAAGGAAGGGTCAAAAAATATGAAAAAGAAAAGTGTTTTGTTTGTGATCAATTCTTTCGGCTTGGGCGGAGCGGAAAAAAGTCTTGTTTCGCTTTTGCCGCTTTTTGATTATGAAAAATATGACGTTGATGTGATGGTGCTTTCAAAGGGCGGAATTTTTGACGGTCTTGTTGATGAACACGTTCACAGACTTGAACTTTTGCCTTTTCTGAAATTTTGCAGACTTCCGCTTTCAAAACAGCTTTTGTCGTTTAAGTTCAAGTTCCTTGTTGCAAGGCTGAAGCTTGCTTTGATGTTAAAAATTAATTCAAAATCAAAAAATAAAAAGCATGATGCGCAGATATATTGGCAGTGCTGCAAAAACTGCTTTGACAGTCCCGAAAAAGAATATGATCTTGCGGTCGGATGGGGACAGGGTGTGCCCGTGAAATATGTCAGCACAAAGGTCAAAGCAAAGAAAAAGGCAGTCTGGATCAATGCTGATTACACTGCTGTGGGGCATAAAAGGGAAGATGACCTTGAAAATTTTTCAAAGGTTGATACTATTGTTTCGGTTTCTAAGGCTCTCAATGAGCTGATGAAACAGGTTTTTCCCGAATACGAAGAAAAAATGCGTGTCATTTACGATATCCAAAATGCGCAGCTGATTGAAAAAATGGCAGACGCCGAAAAAGTCTTTGAAAATGAAAAGAGAATCAAAATCGTAACCGCAGGCCGCCTGAATCAGGTGAAAGGCTATGATATTGCAGTTGATGCCTGCAAAATTTTGAAAGACAAAGGCTATGACATTGTCTGGTACGCAGTTGGCGAGGGACCGGAGCGCAGTAAGCTTGAAAAACAGATTGAACAAAACGGACTTCAGGATACCTTTATTCTGCTAGGCGCAAAGTCGAATCCTTATCCATACATGAAAAACGCCGACATTTATGTTCAGACCTCCCGCTTTGAGGGCTACTGCCTGACGCTTGCCGAGGCAAGAATACTCAATACGCCGTGCGTTACAACGGAGTTTGAATGTGTATATAATCAGATGATTGACGGCAAAAACGGTCTTGTTGCAAAAATCAATCCGCAGTCGGTTGCCGATGCGGTTTCAAGACTGATTGAAGATAAGCAGTTATATAACTCGGTTAAAGCATATCTCAAAATGGAGAAAAAAGGCAACACGGAAGAAATTGAAAAGGTTTATGAACTTTTTGATTAAAGGCAAGCAGTAAAAACGGAGATTATTATGCAAGAACTGGCAAAAAGACAAAATTTTAATTCAATTGACCTTGTTAAATTTATCGCTTCAATATTTGTTATCGGTATTCACACGCAGATTTCATCGGTGATACAGATAGATTTCTTCAAGAATTTTGTTGATTCGATTTTTGAGTTTGCTGTTCCGTTCTTCTTTGTTTCAAGCGGATTTTTGCTTTATAAATTTTCCTCTTCTTATGAGAACTTAACAAAACGTGCGGGCAGAACTGCTCTTAAGTTCGCAAAAATTTATCTTCTTTTAACGGCGCTGTATATGCCGCTGACGGTAATAGGCTATTACACAAATGGGCTTTCTGCGATAAAAGCCGCAATTGATTTTGTTCTGACCTTTTTGTTTGCAGGAGAAAACTATTATTCATGGCAGCTTTGGTATCTGCTTGCGGCGGCGGTCGGCATGGCGCTGATATATCTGCTTTTGAAAATGAAGCTTAAAGTCGAGCATATTTTTGCTTTTTCCGCTGTTATGTTTGTGCTGGGAAATGTTCTCCTTTATCTTCATTCGGGCGGTGCAGACATCGCAGTTGTTGAGCTTTATTTTAAGATTTTTCTCAGAACACAAAACGGTCTTTTTGTGGGAATGTTCTGGCTTTCGCTCGGACTTCTGATTGCAAAATGTCAGGACAAAATCAAAACAACGGTTTATGCCGTTTCCTTTGCCGCCGGAACAGTGGGCATTGTGATTGATGCGGTTCATTCTCTGAGCTGTTTCAAAAACGCTTTCCTCGTTCTGTTTTGCTTCGGTGTGTTCGGCTTGGTTCTCCGGATGAAGATACCCAAAAGTAATACTGTTTCAAAGAAACTGAGAGAGCTGAGCACTTTGATTTATTATGTTCATATGTATTTTGTGGCTTTGTTCCGTCTCGTTATTTTCCGCTCGCAAGGCGATGAATATAATTGCATTTTGCTTTTTGTTTGTGTGTTTGCTCTTTCGCTTGCTGCTTCTTGGGCTTATTTAAGCATAAAAGCAAAAATCCATTTAAAGCACGGCAAAAAAATCGGGCCGGTTAAAAATTGTTAATGATGAAAGAAGTTATTCAATGATCAAACGAGATATTATTCTGACAGTTTTGATGTTTTTGTGCATTTGCGTGTTTGCGTTTCTTTATTATATCGGGCAATACTGCAAAAAAGAAAAATATATTCGTATATTGGGCATTATTTCAGCTTGTGCGTCGGTGTTCTTTTTCGTTTATCTGGCTGTTTTTCGCCGTTCGTCAGGTGAAGAAACACTGACTGCGCTTGCGCCGTTTTTCTCCTACCGTGAATATATAACAGGACGCGGCGGAATTGATGTTTTTGCACAGGATATTGAAAACATCATGATTTTTGTTCCGATCGGGTTTTCTTTGCCGTTTATGCTCGGAGAAAAACGCAGCAGCTTTGTTTCGGTCGGATTGCTCGGATTTTTATTGAGCCTTTTTGCAGAGGTCAGCCAGCTGATTTTTAATCTCGGTGTGTGTGAAACCGATGATGTGATTAACAACACAATAGGAGCCGTTGTCGGCTTCGGTATTTATTATTCCATGACTGCCTGCCGTGCGCAAAGGGGCAGAAAGCCGATTTATGACATTGAGAAGCCGAAAAAATTGCTTTTGGGACTTTTGCCGCTGTTTACGGTTTATCAGCTTCTTGTTCTCGTTCAGGTTCTAAGAGCCGTTTGGTGTCTATTTTAAAAATAACATTAATTTAATTTTTTAAGGTGGTGAGACAGATGAAAAGACTGCTGAAAAAGCTTGACAACATTTCAATCAAAGAGATTTTGAGAGAGGTTAACTGGGTATGGCAATATATAAAAGAATATAAGTTTTATGTCATTCTTTATGTTGTGCTCGGACTTGTTTCAACGGCAACCGGTCTTATCGGCTCTGTGCTTTCAAAAAAGCTGATTAACTGCGTAACGGGCTATGATCATTCTTCTGTTCTCAAAGTCGGAATCTTTTATGTTTTGTTCGGACTTGCAACCATTTTTCTCAATGCGGTTTTGTCACGTCTTTCTGCGGTTTCGTGCGCCATGGTAACGCAAAACATACGCACAGATGTTTTTTCAAAGGTTATGAATGCAAAATGGCAGAAATTTTCTGAGTTTCATTCCGGCGATATTCTCAACCGCGTCAACAACGATGTTGCAACGGTTGCAACAAGTGTGCTGACATGGCTGCCGAACCTTGTGACAAAGCTGTTTCAGTTCGTCGGCGCTTTCTTCATCATCTTCCGCTATGATAAATCCATGGCATTTATTGCTCTTGCCGGATCACCGGTTACGGTTGCGGTTTCGCTGTTTTTTCTCGAAAAGCTTCGTGAAAACGCAAAGGGTGTTCGCAAAGCTTCAAGCAGCCTGATGTCTTTTCTCGGAGAAACATTCAGGGAAAATTCAAACATCAAGGCGTTTGACCTGACCGATGATTTCAAAAAGCGATTCAATATTGTGCAGTCTGCGCTGACTTCATCAACGCTGAAGCAAAACAGCTTTTCCATAATTTCTTCAACGGCAGTTTCCTTGGTGGGAATGTTGGTTTCATATGCCTGCTTCGGCTGGAGCGTATACAGATTATGGGCAGGTGCAATCAATTTCGGCACAATGGTTTTATTCATTCAGCTTACATCTGTTCTTTCGTCTGCTTTCGGTTCGCTTGTTTCTCTTGTTCCGAACGCCGTAAACTCAGCGGTAGCAGCCGGCAGGGTAATGGAAATTACTCAGCTTGAAAGTGAATCATGCGATGAAAGCAAGATTATGAAATTCATTGGTGAAAACAGCAAA
Organism: Acutalibacteraceae bacterium; assembly: GCA_051880655.1. Taxonomy (GTDB): domain Bacteria; phylum Bacillota; class Clostridia; order Oscillospirales; family Acutalibacteraceae; genus UBA6857. The sequence continues at coordinate 28,476 of JBJEOJ010000182.1, forward strand.
AGCGGCGTATCTGTTGAGCTTCGCGATGTCAGGTTTTCATATAACCAAAAAACTCCTGTGCTTGGCGGATTTTGCGCCGAGGTTTCTCCCGGTGAAATTATTGCGCTTTCGGGTCATTCCGGAGCCGGAAAAACAACCGTTCTAAGACTGCTTCTGGGACTTGTTGAAACGTCTGACGGCGAGGCTGTTCTGATCGGAAAAGACAGCGGTGAAGAGCTTGAAATTTCCTCTTCAACAAGAAAAGCATTTACTTATGTTCCGCAGGGACATTCGCTTTTTTCGGGAACAATCAGAGAAAATCTTCTCATGCTTCGCCCCGATGCCACCGATGAAGAAATTAACAGTGCACTCAAAGCGGCTTGTGCCTATGATTTTGTTTATGCAATGCCCGAAGGACTTGACAGTCGACTGGGCGAGGATAATCAGGGACTTTCCGAAGGTCAGGCGCAAAGAATTGCGATTGCAAGAGCAATTCTTTCCGAAAGTCCGATCATTCTTCTTGATGAGGCAACCTCGGCGATTGATAAAACCGCCGAAAAGATAATACTTGAAAACATCACTTCATTTGCAACGAAAAAAACATTGATTGTAACAACGCACAAGCAAAGCGTTCTTGACATAAGCGACAGAGTTTATGAAGTTGGAAAGATTTAATGCAGAACTTGTATTAATTCGGAATTCCGCATTCCGAATTCCGAATTAGAATAAGTTCCGAATTAGAATAAGTTGTGTATTCATTTCGTTTCTCTTTTAATACTTCAATCCAAAAAAGAGAAATATGCTTCATTTTGGTTGACGAAAACAAACATATTATGATAAAATTATAAGTTAGAAAGGCTCGGCTTTTTTTCGAAAGGCTGAATAATTGCAGGGAGGCGACACTATGATTGATTTACATTCCCATATTTGTCCCGGTGTTGACGATGGCTCGAATTCGCTTGAAGAGTCGCTTGCAATGGTTAACCTTGCCTATGAATGCGGAACAAGAGCTATGGTTGTGACGCCGCATTATCTGAACCGTTCACAGTGTCGGTTCCGCCTTAAAAAAAGCGATGTAATTGAAAGATATAAAAGGCTTGTTTCTTATTGCAAACAAAACGGCAGCAAAATGAAATTTTATTGCGGTGCGGAACATTTCGGCGTTAACGAAATCGGAGCGCTTGCCGCAAAGGACGAACTTATTCCGATAAACGGTTCAAGGTATCTTCTTGTTGAATTTGATTTTGAAGACGATTTCAGACGTGTAAGCTATGTCATTGCACAGATTAAAGAAGCGGGCTATGTTCCCATTGTTGCCCATCCGGAAAGATATGATTTTCTCGGTCTTTATCCGACGAATGTTTATACCTTGCTTGAAAAGGGCTGCCTGCTTCAGATAAACAAGGGCAGTCCGATCGGCAGATACGGACCCGATGCACAGAATTTTGCAAAATGGCTTCTTGATAACCATCTTGCTCATTTTGTTGCAAGTGACTGCCACAGTCCGTTTCAGCGCAGACCCGATATGGATAAGGTTCATGAAATGCTGACATACAGACTCGGAAGCCGGTATGTTTCAAAGCTGTTCATGGAAAATCAGCTTAAAGTGCTTTCAAATGAGCCGATAGGATTCAAATAAAAAGAAAGGAATTTTACATTTTTTGTAATATGCGGTGATTACAATGCGATTTATAAGAGTGATGACATCAATTGTTTTTGTTTTGGTTATGGCTCTTTCTGTTTTTCTTAATTTTAAGGTAAAAACAGATACAACACCTCCGAAAATTGAAATAAGCACTGACAATATTGAAGAAAAATGCAATGTTGAAGAAGAAAAGCTTCTGTCATATGTTAAAGCAAGCGACAACAAAGACGGCGATTTAACTGATAAGGTTTTCATTGAAAGCATTTCTCAGTTCATTGAAGAGGGAGTTTCAACAATAACTTTCTGCGTTTCTGATAATGACGGCAATGTTGCAAAAAAAAGTGTAAATTTAACATATACTGATTATCGAAAACCGATTTTAAAGCTTCATGATGACCTTGTTTTTTACGGAAACGAACCTGTTTCCGTGAAAGGCTGTGCGGCAGTTGATGATTGCTTTGACAGCATTGATTATCAGCGTCTTTCCGCAATTGCGGAAACAGGGGTTACCTCGTCCGGTACGATACCGGTTAAATTCAAATATTCAAACAGCAAAGGGTATACTTATACATGGAATATTGATGCAATTGTTTTTACAAACGAAACCAAGAACAGACGTTATCAGATTAACCTCAAAGAGAATTTGCTTATTCTTGAAAAGGGAAGCAAGAAACCGAATTATAAATCATATTTTGTAAATGCACTATATGATGATGAAGAAATTAAAAATCCTTCGATTAAGATTGACAGCAGCGAGGTTAATCTTTCAAAGACGGGAACATACAATGTCTGGTTCAAGCTTTATGACGATGTGAACGGTGAAAGAACCCTTGTAAGCAAAGAAAGACTTATTATTATTTGTGAGGACAGTGAAAATGAAGGAGATTAAGCTTTCAAATTTTAACCCGTTTACGGTGTTTATGGATTTGCTTTATAATTTTTGGGTAATTGTTCTTGCTGCGATAATCGGATTTGTTTCTGTCAACTCTTATTATGATTTTGCATATGAGCCGCGATATAAAAGCAGTATGACGGTTTGCGTCAACGTTAAGGATTCAAACGGCTATGTTTCATCAAACATCACAAAAACAATTGAAATTGCCGGAGTTATGCAAAATATGTTCAGCAATAATGTTATGGACGAATTTGTTGCCGAACACGCTGTTGATTTTGTTGCGGCAAAGGTCAGCGCATCTGTCATTGAAGAAACAAATCTTGTTGTTATAACAGCTGAAAGCAAATCTGCTGTTGATGCTTTTAAAACGCTCAAAGCAGTTTTTGAAAACTATAAAACGATTTTTGCCGAAAATGTTTTTCAAGATGTTTACATCAATATTGTGACGGAACCTACCGTGGCTTCGGCACCGTATAATACCGTTGAGCCCAGACAAAAAGAAATTATGGGAGCTTTTGCTCTTGCTTTGGCTGTGGCACTTCTTATTGTTGCGGTTTCTTTCCTTCGTGACACCGTTAAACAGGAAAGCGACATGGAAAACTATGTTGACGGCGAATTTTTCGCAGTTGTATATCACGAAAAAGCGAGCAAAGAAACAATTGCTCTTGCAAAGAAAAACAAAACGCCTATTCTTCAAAGCGTTGCAGACCCGTTTTGCAGCTATGTTTTCAGCCAGTGCATAAGCACGATTGCAACAAGAGTTGAATATCTGAAAAAAACCAAAGATTGCAAAAGCTTTATTTTCACAAGTGTTGATGAGCATGAGGGAAAAACAACAATTTCGGTTAACACCGCTTTGAGCCTTGCTTCAAAAGGCTACCGAACCTTACTTATTGACGCCGACCTTCGCCGCCCGTCAGTTTACCGCCATTTCCCGAATGAAGATGAAGAAATGAAATACGGTGAACTCGGCGACAAGCTTCTCGGCAAAGAAACCGACAATCTGATTCATTATGATGAAAAAACCGGTTTGTATTTTATTGCCGGAAAGAATTCATATAAATATGCATTTGAGCTTCTCGGAAGTGAAAAATTCAAAGAGCTGCTTGATGAGCTTTATATCGGTTTTGATTTTATTATTATTGATACACCGCCGACGCTTCTTACTGCTGACGCCGAAGCGATTGCGGACTCTGTTGACGCTTCA
>JBJEOJ010000183.1:0-1528 GCA_051880655.1 Acutalibacteraceae bacterium
TAATAATAATAACGTGGTGCACAGGATAATTAAAGACAGCTACAAAAACATCGTTTCGGTGACAACAGTCGGATTTGACATTTTTGTTACCGAAAGCCTGCTTCCGCTTGCAAACGGTATGGAAATTATACTTGCAAACGAAGAACAGGCAAAGTTCCAGTCTGAGCTGAATTTACTTATCAAGCAAAACCCTGCCGATGTGATTCAGACAACACCGACAAAGATGAAATCACTGATTGCCGATAAACAACAGCTTGATTATTTAAAAACAGTCAAGGTCATTATTCTCGGCGGCGAAGCATTGGAAATGTCTCTTGTTGAAGAACTGAAAGAAATAACCGAAGCTGAAATTTTCAACATCTACGGCCCGACAGAAACAACCGTATGGTCAACGAATGCCGAAATAAAAGAAGCTGACATCACCATCGGCAAACCCATAGCCAACACGCAGATTTATATAGTTGACAAATATATGCAGCCCACCCCAATCGGAGTCACGGGTGAACTCTGCATTGCCGGTGACGGTGTCGGAGCAGGTTATCTCAATCGCCCTGAACTGACAGCGGAAAAATTCATTGATAACCCGTTCGGCAAAGGCAATCTCTACAAAACCGGTGACCTTGCCTATTGGCGTGAGGACGGCAACATTGTCTATGTCGGCAGAAATGATTTTCAGGTCAAAATCCGGGGACTGCGCATTGAGCTTGGCGAGATTGAAAATGCCATTTGTGGCATTGACGGTATCTCACAGGCTGTTGTCGTTGTCCGTAAAAATACCGAAGGCAGACAGCTGATCTGTGCTTTCTATACCGGGGAAGAAAAGCCGGCAAAGGAAATCAGAAGCCTCATCGGCGAAAAGCTTCCGAAATACATGCTTCCGCATATTTTCACCCACCTTGACGAAATGCTGCTGACCTCAAGCGGAAAGATCAACCGTAAAGCACTCCCGGAGGTAGATTTGTATTCGGCTGACAGTAAAGCGGAATATGTTGCACCGCAGACGGAAAGAGAAAAAATTCTTGCGACGGCGGTTGAAGCGGTTCTCGGTTGTGAAAAGATCAGCCTGCTTGATAACTTCTTTGACCTCGGTGGAGACAGCCTGAAAGCGATTGAACTGATCAGTAAGCTTGAAGCAGAAAACTTTGATGTTCAGATTAAAACAGTATTCTCTTGTGAAACAATCAAAGATCTTGCCGAAGCCCTTGAAATAAAAAAGGACAAACGCAAAAAGGTTGAATACGGCAATGTTCTTCCGGCAACACCGGCACAGATGCGTGTCTATACGGCACAGAGTATGAACCTGAATTCCACACTGTATAATATTCCGTATATCTTTAAGACGGAAAATCTTGACCCGGAAAGACTCGAAAGAGCCGTAAACGAACTGATTGCAAGGCATGAAAGCCTGAGAACGCATTTGGAAAACCGGAACGGACAGATTGTTCAGGTGATTGACGAAACGGCAAAAACGACCGTAACAAAACTTGCAAACAATGATTTTACGGATTTTATCAAGCCGTTTGACCTT
>JBJEOJ010000184.1:0-6754 GCA_051880655.1 Acutalibacteraceae bacterium
GTGAAAATTTTTCTCACGGCATCACCTGAAGCAAGAGCAGACAGACGCTATAAGGAACTTTGTGAAAAGGGAATGGATGTTAAATATGAAGATGTTCTTTCCGACATAAACAAACGTGACTGGGCAGATTCACACAGAGAAATTGCTCCGCTGAAAAAAGCCGAAGATGCCATTTTGTGCGACACAAGCAATATTAATCTTGAACAGTCGATTGAATTAATAATTCGCACAATTAAGGAAAACATATAATTGAGTGCAGACAAGTTGTTTGGCTTAATAAAAATAATTGGTGAAGACTTATGAAATCCGATTTTACCGAACCGTTTGAAAGCAGAATTTATAACACACTGAAAAAAGCGGCAAAGGCTTTGCTCAGAATCGGTTTTGACATTACCTGCGTCGGTGAGGAAAATGTTCCCGAAAACGGCGGTTTTGTGCTTGCGGCAAATCATCTGAGCTTTTTTGATCCGGTTATGCTGGTTGCCTTTTGTCCGCGTACCTGCCATTTTATGGCGAAAAGCGATTTGTTTGAAAATCCGTTTCTCGGTCCGCTCATTAAAAGAATGAATGCCTTTCCGGTAAAACGGGGAATCAGTGACAAAAGAGCTTTGTCTTTTGCCGAAAAAATTATCAATAACGGTTGGGTGCTCGGAATTTTTCTCGAGGGAACGCGCTCCAAAGATTTTAAGCCGCAGCAGGCAAAAAACGGTGTGGCTTATCTTGCAAGAAAAACAAAAGCAGACGTTTTGCCCGTCAGTATACACAGAAACAAGGGTGAACTTTTCCGCCCCGATGTTGTGATACGTTTCGGCGAAATCATAAAAAACGATATGCTCGGTTTTGAAAGCGAATATAATCCTAAGCAGATAAGAAGCGCATCAAAAATGATTATGGACAGCATTTGCTCTTTGTGGAAAACCGACGAAAAGGAAAACGAAAATGAAAATTGAACTTGCAAAAACGGCAGGCTTTTGCTTTGGCGTTGACCGAGCCGTCAAAATGCTTTATGAATTAATTGAAAAAGGTGAAAAGGTCTGCACACTCGGTCCGATTATCCATAATCCGCAGGTGATTGAAGATTTAACGAACAAGGGTGTAAAAATCATTGAAAACCCTGAGCAGGCAGATAAAGAACACATTGTTGTAATCCGTGCTCACGGCGTCACAAAGCAAACAACCGAAAAGCTTGAGCAGCTCGGCGTGTCTTATATCGATGCAACCTGTCCGTATGTTATGAAAATTCACCGCATTATCGAAAAGCATTCAAACGAAAATAATGTTGTGATGATTGCAGGCGACGAAAATCACCCGGAGGTCTGCGGCTTTCGAAGCAGATGCAAGGGTGAATCTTTTGTGTTCAAAAATTATGAAGAATTGTTTCAATTTTTTGAAAAGTGCCCGGATTACGCTAATAAAGAATTATTATTTGTCGCTCAGACAACTTTTTCTCTCGAAGAGTGGAAAAAATGCTTAAATTTTTTCAAAAAAGTATGTACAAATTCGATTTATTTTGATACAATATGTAGAGCTACACGTGACCGCCAGAATGAAGCGCTTGAAATGTCGAAGCGTTGTGATGAAATGATTGTCATCGGCGGACACTTCAGCTCCAACACTGTCAAGCTTAAATCAGTGTGTGAAAAAAACTGCCCGACCTATCTCATTGAACGGGCGCAGGAACTTGAAAAGATTAATTTTGCTTCCTGCAAATTAATTGGGGTAACAGCGGGTGCGTCAACACCTGCAGGTATTATAAAGGAGGTACTTTTTACCATGTCCGAAAATCTTAACGAAAAAAATTCTTCAGAGAACTTTAATTTTGCCGAGGCTCTGGAAGAAAATCTTGAAACTTCTATGAGCACTGAGCCTCAGGTTGTTGGCGAAGTTGTAGGTATTGCACCTAATGAAATACAGGTCGATATCGGCAGAAAATACGCCGGCTTTATTCCTGCTGAGGAATACAGCTATGACCCTACTGCCGATCATACACAAGAGCTCAAAATCGGTGATAAGCTGAACCTTATCATCATGAAGACAAATGATGTTGAAGGCACAATTATGCTTTCAAAGCGTCGTTATGACAGAATTGCTGCTTGGGAAAAAATTGTTGCAGCAAAAGAAAATGAAGAAATTCTTGAAGCTTCCGTTGCCGAAGCTGTAAAAGGCGGCGTTCTTGTATATCCGTTCGGTGTTCGTGTTTTCATTCCCGCTTCATTAACAGGTCTTCCGAGAAACGCAGACGTTTCAGAACTTGTTAAGCAGAATGTTAAATTTAAGGTTATTGACACTCAGGATAAGCCGAGAAGAAGAGTTATCGGTTCAATTAAGGTTGTTTCCGATGCAGAGCGTAAGGCAAAAGCTGATGCTTTCTGGGCTCAGGCTGAAGTCGGTCAGGAATACACAGGTAAGGTTACTGCACTTACAAGCTACGGTGCATTCGTTGACCTCGGCGGAGTTGAGGGTATGATACATATTTCTCAGCTTGCATGGACAAAGATCAAACACCCGTCAGAGGTTGTTAATGTCGGCGATATTGTTAAGGTAACAATTCTTGAACTTCTCACCGAAGACGAAAAGAAGAAAAAGATTTCTCTCGGCTATAAGAAAGCTGAAGACAATCCTTGGGAGATCTTCAAGGCTAACCACAAGGTTGGGGATGTTGTTGAAGTTAAGATCACCGGCTTTGCTTCATATGGCGCATTTGCTGTTATGACAGAAGACGGCACAAAGGGTCTTATCCATATTTCTCAGATTGCAGACCGCAGAATCGATACTCCTCAGTCTGTTCTTTCCGTTGATCAGGTTGTTCAGGCTCAGATTTCTGAAATCGATCTTGAAAGAAACCGTGTTAACTTCTCAATCCGCGCTCTTATTGAAGAAGAGAAGAAAAAAGCAGATGAAGAAGCTTCGGAATATCTTGCAAAAGAAAACGAGCAGGAAGAAACTGCAGAAGAAGCTCAGGCAGAAGAAACTCCGGTTGAAGAAGCTCCTGAACAGGAAGCTGAAACCGCAGAAGCACCGGCAGAAGAAACAGCCGAATAATAAAAACAAAAAATTATGCAGACTTTGCGTTTTTGCAAGGTCTGCATTTTATTTTTCAGGATATGGAGTGATTACATCAGTCAGTCCCAGAAGATAATCGGTGCTTGTGTTATGAAATTTTGCAAGGGCAATGAGCACTTCTGTCGGAATATCACGCTGGCCGAGTTCATAGCGGGAATAGGCAACTTGTGAGCAGTTGAGGTATTTTGCAATATCTTTTTGAAGAATGTCTTTATCTTCTCTCATTGAGCGAATCCGCTCATAAATCATACTTATTCCCCCTCTTATAATAAATTTTCTATACAAATAAATATTTCATAATCAAAATTATATCATAAACCAAATTGGTATATTGACATATAAACCATTTTGGTTTATAATAAGTTCGTATTCAGTATTTATCTGATCTGACTGAATACATATGCACAGATAAAACGGTCAGATAAAAGGCTGCCGATGTAATCGAGCACACCCGGATTGCATCGGTTTTTTCGTTAAACATCATCAGATTTTCGTTAAACAGCATCAGAATTATTGACAACACTGTTTATAAGTGATACAATACTTTTAATAAAAAGTTTTCTTTCGGGGAAATGCGGTGAAAATCCGCAGCAACCGCCATTGCCGTTATCGGACTTTGAGCCGTCAGTCGGAATGCCCGAAGAAAATTCATGCAGTAAAATACTTTTGGGCAAGTGGAAAAGTAAGCAGTGAAAATGATTGATTTATGAAAAAGCAGTCAGGTTTTACAGTATAGCTATGCCCTTTTTAAGGGCATTTTTTTATGCTTTAATTTTGAAAGGAAGACCAAAATGAAAAAAATAATTTCGCTTTTGCTTGTGATCGTCACGGTGTTTTTTGCTGTGATTCCTGTTTGTGCTTTGAGCACTCCTCAGTCTTATATAACAAGTGCCAAAACTCCAACGGAAAAAACAATGCTCAAGTTTTCAAAAAGCTTCTCGGGCAGTTATAAAAACGCTCCCACGCCGCCGATTGTTGTCGGTGACACGCTGATTGTTGTTTCCGGCGTTAAGCTTTATAAATTAGATGCGAAAACAGGTAAAGAAATCGCGAGCGCAAAAATGCAGGGAAGCATCGGTTATGCAATTGTCAGCCCTGCCTATGCCGACGGAAAAATCTTCGTTCAGCTTGACAACGGAACTGTTCAGGCTTTCGATTATAAAACAATGAAATCGCTTTGGGTTTATAAAGACAGTCTCGGCGGTCAATCGCTTTGCCCGATAACCTATGACAGCGGATATATTTACACGGGATTCTGGAACGGTGAAGAGGACTATGCCGATTATGTCTGCCTGAGCGTAAAAGACGAAGACACAAAAAAAGAAACCGAAGCCAAGAAAGCAAAGTGGACTTATAAAAGCAAAGGCGGTTTCTATATGGCAGGCTGTGCGGTTTTGAAAAACTTTGTTGTTCTGGGCAAAGATGACGGCAAAAGCAGTTATACAGGCGACTCGAAAATTTTAAGTCTGAACAAAAGCACCGGAAAAGCCGTTTCAACTCTTTCTGTCAAAGGCGACATCAGAAGCACGCCGTGCTATGACAGCCAGACAAAGGCGTTTTATATTGCAAGCAAGGCAGGCTATGTTTATAAATTCAAAACCGATTCTTCAAGCGGAAAGCTTTCTTCACTCAAAAGCTATAAAGCCGTAGGCAGTGTCACAGCGTCACCGACCGTTTATAAAGGCAGAATTTATGTCGGCTGCCAAAGCGGAAAAAGCGGAAAATTTCTTGTAATCAACGCTTCGGATATGAAACTGATTTATCAAAGTGATATGAACGGCTATCCGCAAGCGGCGGCGCTTGTTTCAACAGGCTATGGCGATAAAATTTATGTTTATCTGACTTATAATGCAAAGCCCGGCGGAATCACAATGTTTGAAGACAGTGCAGGGCAGAAAAGCGCAAAGAAAACCGAGCTTTTCACTCCTGCCGATAATATGAGCCAATACTGCATAAGCCCGATTGCGGCAGGAAGCGACGGCACGCTTTATTATAAAAACGATTCAGGAAACATTATGGCAGTAACAAAGAAAAGCACAAATATATTTACTGATTTAATAGACGAATTTTTTGCGTTTCTTCGTAAGCTCCTCGGAAAATAAAAGAAAGGAAAGCGGCACGGCTGTGCCATAAAAACAATGACAGGCTTTAAAGATGTTCATCCGATTACATCATTTATATTTTTTGCGGTTGTTTTTACGGTCAGCCTTGTTTGCTCACATCCGATTATTCTTTTCACAAGCCTTTTTTGTGCTCTTTCATATGACATAAAATTACGTGGGAAAAAGACCATAAAATATTTTTTCTTTTTCCTTTTGCCGATGATGATTCTGATTACCGGAATAAACGGTCTTTTCAGTCACTACGGTGTAACTGTGCTTTTTGTGATGAAAAGCGGAAATAATTTCACTTTGGAAGCGGTGATTTACGGACTTGTTTTTGCGGTAAAAGCGGCGAGCGTTATGCTGTGGCTTGATTGCTTCAATGAAATTGTGACGGGTGAAAAGTTTATTTATCTGTTCGGAAGAATTTCACCGAGAGCGGCATTGATTCTTTCAATGGTGCTGAGATTTATTCCGCTTTTGCGCACCGAGGGAAAAGAAATTGAAACGGCAAGAAAAGGCATCGGTGTTGATGCGGAAAACGGAAAGCTTTTAAAAAGGCTGAAAAATGCTTCGGGCAGCCTTTCCATTCTGATTACCCGTGCCATTGAAAATGCGGCATTCACTTCGGATTCCATGGCGGCAAGAGGCTACGGACTTCACGGCAGAACATCGTTTAACCGCTTTGTTTTTTCAAAAAGAGACGGTGTTTTAACTTCGCTAAGCATTGTGTTTGTCGTTATTTTTTCATGTTCATTTAAAAAACTTTCGGCAGTCTATAACCCTGCCATCGACATTTCAAAACCGGATATATTTACCGGATTTCTCTGTCTGATTTTTGCAGTGTTTTGCCTTGAGGGAATGATAATAGATTTCAGGGAGGAAAGCTTATGGAAAAAATCAGAATAAAAAATTTAAGCTTTTCTTATCCGGATTCGGGGCAGACACTGAAAAATATCAATCTTGAATTTTTACCCGGTGAGTTTGTTGTTCTTTGCGGAAAAAGCGGGAGCGGAAAAACAACGCTTTTGCGGCTTCTCAAGCCGCAGCTTGCTCCCAACGGCGAAAAAAGCGGTGAAATTGATTTTTTCGGAACAAATCTTGAAGAACTTTCGCAAAGGCAGTCTGCCGAAGAAATCGGCTTTATTTTGCAGGACACGGAATATCAGGCAGTGACAAACACCGTCAGATCCGAACTTGCTTTCGGTCTTGAAAACTTAGGAAAAGACAGTTCCCAAATAAGGCTGAGTGTTGCCGAGACTGCTTCATATTTTTCTTTATCTGATATAATGGACAAAAAAATCAGCACCCTTTCGGGCGGACAAAAGCAGCTTGTGTGCCTTGCTTCTGTTGTTGCCATGCACCCGAAAGTATTGATTCTTGATGAGCCGATGTCACAGCTTGACAGTGTGGCGGCGGAAAATCTTCTTTCCGTTCTTTTGAAGCTTTGCAAAGAAAATGCAGTAACAGTTATCCTGTCTGAGCATCGTCTTGAAAATTTGGCTGCGTATGCAGACAGACTGATTGTTCTTGATGAGGGCGAGGTCGTTTTTAACGACAGTCCCGAAAAAATCAGTAAGGAACTGATT
>JBJEOJ010000185.1:0-31673 GCA_051880655.1 Acutalibacteraceae bacterium
GATTATGAAGGTATGGGCTTTGCCATTCCTGTTGCAACCGTAAAATCAGTTGTTGACAATCTTATTGCATACGGCTATGTTCCGAACAGACCGAAGCTTGGAATTCAATATGCATCTGTTGATAACTATCAGGTTTACAGCATGGTTGTTGCAATCAAGAATCTTCCTGCCGGTTCACTTGTAATTTCCGGCATTTCAAAAGACAGTTCACTTGCAAACACGAAAGCTCAGGTTGGCGACCTTATCATTGCTGTTAACGGACAGAACATGGATACCTCAGATGTTTTGCTTGATTTGATAAACACCGGGGCTGTCGGAGATCAGCTTACTCTTACTCTCTGCCGTGTTGATAACCGTTCTTATCAGACGGAAACGTTTGACGTTACGATAACTCTTGTTGAAGACAAGGGCGACTTGACCGAAGAGGAAACAACGGTTGCTTCTTCCGGTGAATATGATTACGGCGGAGCTTCAAGCTTTGAAGATTTCTTTGATGAATACTTCGGTGGCTTCGGCGGTTTCGGACGCTAAAATAAACAATAGAACAACAGCTCTCGCTTATCGGCGGGAGCTTGTTTAATAATGATATAAATTATAGTTTATTGGTGAACGCTCCCTCAGTCACTGCGTGACAGCTCCCTCAAAGAGGAAGCCAGGTGTCAATGACTTGATAGAAAAGCTGTTTTGCCTCCCTCGTGAGGGAGGTGGCGGCGTCAGCCGTCGGAGGGAGCAAGCTTGGCTGTGTTTTACCTTGCAACAACGGTTGGTGGGTAATCCGCTCAAACAAAGCAAAGCTTACAGCTTATAGGACTCCTAAATAAAAATTTGTTCCCGACTGCGGACACGGCAAGCTGTGTCCCCACTGTAACGCATATTTATGGCTCAGGCAGTAAGATAAAAATTCTGCATCAACCCGAACGGGAGCGGTGTCGCCGTGCGACAAACTATAATTTGGCGATTTTCATACCGATTAGAAAACAACAGCACCAACTAAAAAAGGCGGTGCTGTTGTTTGATCTGTAATACGGTTTCATAAAATTATCCGTTATATGTTACACTTGCAGCTTCCGAAGCATTTCCTGCACCGTCAAAAGCGGTTACAGTATAAACCGTTTTGAACGGTCTTGAAGCACTGTCAATAAATTCAGTACCGATTCCGTCAGTATCTGCCTCAATTCTTGCAAGAAACTTACCGTTAACGGTAATTCTGTAATAAGCAATTGAGATGTTGTCTTCTGCCGCTGTCCATGAAAGAACCTTTTTGTCTCCGTCATTGGTGACTGTAAGATCAGATACGGCTTGTGGAGCCTGACTTTCAAGTATAAAGCCGTTTTTAACATAATCGTTGTATGTATCTTTGAAAACACGGCTTGCCTGATATTGACTGTAATAGTGATTATATGAGAAAGAAATGATGTTTTCGGCATAGCGAGACGCCGCGTCAAGCTGTTTAACAAATCTGTCAAGCGTTGAGGTAACGCTGTCAGTGTTTTCTCCAGTGAATATGCCGGTGCCTTTCTGGCTGGTTTTGCCAAGCGTAAAGTTTTCGCAGTTTGCCCAAAGCTTGATGTCTTTATCGCAAGTGCTGACCGCTTTGTCATACATCTGCCACATTTTGTATGCATTGTCAATTTTGTCCGTGTTAGCGCCGATGCTGTCTTGCGGACAGAATATATCGCCGTCTCTGAAGTTGGTTTTTGCAAAAAACTTGACCCACATCGGAAGAACGGATGTCGCCGAATAAAGATTTGAATTTTCAAACATAAACGGGCTTAGCATAAACACCTTTTCGGGGCTGACTTCATTGATTTTGTCAATAACAGTATTGATACCTTTTGAAATCTGACTTATTGAAGAAGTGCAGATAATATTACTTCCGATTTCCGGAGTAAAATACCAACCGTAAAGAGTATCATTATATTCTTCACCGAAGTTTTTGTAAATCTCTTCAATCATTTGCGTCATGAGTGAGCATACGCTTTGATATTCACGGGTGTTTCCGCCCTGAAGCCACCAGTTGTCGTGAAGTGCAAGTCCGACAAAAACTTTGACACCGTATTTTTGACAAGCTTCAAGACCTTTTTCAATCACATCGTTTCCGGCATATTCGGCATCCTGGAATTCATCAATTGCGCTGTCATAATAAACCGTCCATTTGCCGTTTTCCTTTTCGGCAACGCTTTGCAAAACCAGATACTCAAGACCGTCGTCTTTCATTTCTTTGATTTGTTTGTCCCAGTCCTCATCGTCCCAGTATTCACTCAGCCATGACTGAACAAAGCTGCCCGTAATTTTCGGCTCACATTTTCTTTCCGGAATCGCCGAAGAACAAAGACCGATAATCAGAGAAAGCACCGCACTGATAATTTTAATAAAAAGATTCATAACATTTTCCTCCTTTAATTTTCTTGCTTATTTTTGTTTTTTTCAAGCTCATCAAACATTGCCGACATGGTCGGGTTGTTTCTTGTAAGGCGCTTAATTGTCAGGTCTTCCGCTTTGTTGTTTGCAAGGCGAAGATTGTTTTCGGAAGAAAGCAGGGCTTCTTTTGTCTTTTGAAGATGAGAAATTGTTTTGTCAATTTCTTCAATTGCTTTTGAAAACTTTTCACTTGCAAGGCGGAAGTTTCTTGAAAACTTGTCTTTAAACTCATTCATATCATCTTCAAAGTGAGAAATATCAATGTTCTGATTTCTGATTGTTTCAAGCTCTTTGCGATATTCAAGCGAATTTTTTGCAGCATTGCGAAGCAGAGTAATCATCGGAATGAAAAACTGCGGTCTGATGACATACATTTTTTCATATCTGTGCGACATATCGACAATACCGTTATTATAAAAATCGTTGTCGGGCTCAAGCAAGGAAACAAGAACGGCATATTCGCAGTTTTTTTCACGCCTGTCTTTGTCAAGCTCTTTGAGAAAATCCTCGTTCTTTTTCTTGGTTGCGGTTTCGTCCATTTCGTTTTTCATCTCAAACATAATTGAAATGAACTGCGTGCCCTGTTCGTCGCTTTCACGATAAATATAATCGCCTTTGCTTCCGGTTCTTGCATCGTTGTCTTTTTCAAAATATGCGTTTTGAAATCCGGTTGCGCGAAGCTTGTTGAACTCGTTTTCGCAATGGCGTTCAAGACTTTCACCGACCATTTTTGTTGAAAGCCTGGATTTAAAATCACGGTAATGCTCAATTTCTTCATCTTTCATTTTGAGCATTTCTTCATATTGATTTTTGATAGCCTGCTGTTTTAAAACGCTGTCTTTTTCCTCGGCTTCAATTTTGCCTTTCAGACTGATGATTTTTTCTTTGCTTTGGGCAATTTCCTTTTCTTTTTCGGCAACGGCTTTGCTGACAGCAAGCTCCTTTTCTGCTTTGAAGCTGCTCAGTTGTGCTTTGAGCTTGGCGATTTCACTGTCTTTTTGAGCAAGCGACTGCGTATAGGCTTGCTGACTTTCCATTTTGGTGATTTTAACAAGGTTTTCTTTTTCGCTTCTGAATTGATTTTCACGCATTGCAAGTTCTTTGTCAAATTCTTTGTCACGAACTTGTTTGACAATTGCGCTGTAACCCGAACCGTCAACAACAAAAACTTCGCCGCATTTCGGGCATTTGATTTCCTGTTTATCCATTGTATCTCCTTTTTATGAATTTTCACAAACAATTTTAAAAGCAAGTTCTTTTAACTGATCGACCGAAGAAAGTTCTCCAACCTGCTTGCGGTAGGAGGCAGCACCGTTTATGCCTTTGATATACCATGCGGCGTGCTTTCTTGCTTCTCTGATGCCGATGCGTTCACCTTTGTATTCGCAAAGACGTTCAATGTGCTTAATCATAATGCGCATACGTTCGCTTATGGGCGGCTCGGGTAAAATCACCTCATGTTTTAAATAGGCGTTAATCTGACTGAATACCCACGGGCGACCGAGTGCACCTCTTCCCACAAGCAAAAAGTCACAGCCTGTTTCTTCAAGCATTTTTGCTGCGGAAAGTCCGTCAGTAATGTCACCGTTCGCAATCACAGGAATTGATACGTTTCTTTTGACAAGAGCGATTGTTTCAAAATCCACCGGCGGCGCATACATCTGCTCTTTTGTTCTGCCGTGAACGGTTATGGCAGATGCGCCTGCATTTTCGGCTCTTTTTGCCATTTCAACAGCGTTAATATTATCTTTATCCCAGCCGATTCTGATTTTAACGGTTACGGGAATATCCACAGTGTTTACGACTGCCCGGATAATGTCTTCTGCAAGCTTCGGATTTTTCAGAAGTGCAGAGCCGCCGCCATTGCCTGCAATTTTCGGGGCTGGGCAGCCCATGTTGATGTCAATGACATCAGGGTTATAATCAATGCAGGCTTTTGCCGACTGTGCCATAATCTGCGGATCGCTTCCGAAAATCTGAACGGCGGCAGGTCTTTCCTTGTCTGATAAAGCAAGAAGCTGCTTGCTTTTTCTGTCACACATGGTAAGACCCTTGCTGCTGACCATTTCGCCGACAACATATGCTGCGCCGAATTCTTTGCAAAGCTCTCTGAAAGCCATGTCCGCAACGCCTGCCATCGGTGCAAGCCCCGCCGAACGGCTGTCAAGTTCAATAGTACCGAGTTTCATTTATTCTGCCTTTTTATCTTGAATTCTATTTAATATTCCTTTTATACTGAAATCGTAACCGCCGGAAACGCTTTTTGCTTTAACAATGGAATACGGTTCGCTTCTTCCAAGTTGTTTTGCGGAAATTGTTTCAATTTTTTCAATCAGCTTCATAAAGGTTTCTGTCTGCTGCGTCATCAGTTCAGCGTCAAATTTTTCCATTTCGTGCGTGTCACTGACAACGCAAAGATAATACGGAGCGGGAACAAGACTGATTTCGGGAATACCCATGGTGAAGAAGTTCTGACCCTCACCGAAATGCAAAGCGTTGTGTCCGCGAAGCGTCATTGTGCGAACCGTTTCTCTTTCCTTAACGGTGTCAATATAAAGCTTATCAACAAATTTGTTGCCGGTATAAACCAATTCAACCTCCGGCTTTCCGGTATATTTGTATTCGCCGTCTATATCGCGCCATTCAAGACAGCCCATGTGTTCAAGCGTAAGGTTGGCAACGCATTTGAAGTGATCGCCTTTGCCGTCCCAAAGTTCACGGTGCATGGCAAGCCAGCGTGAGGCTGACTGAAAAGAACCGGTTCTGATATCTTTAAATCGCGGCAGACGAAAATGTCCGGTTGTGAAAACAAAAATATGTGTTCTTTCAAGCTCGCGGTCTTTCAGATTTTTCATCAGCTGAAGAAGAGCAATCGGACCGTTTTCTTCAACACAGTTTGTGCCGTCTGTGTGCGTATTGACGATTACGGTTTCTTTGGCATTCTTTCCTTTTAAAATGCAGTAAAAGCTTTCGGTAAATGCGTTTTCCTCTGTTTCTGCCGTGAGAACAAAGTTTGCTTTTTTATGTTCTTTTGCCGCCTCAATGACTTTTTTACCGTCCGTTTCATTGACCCAGAGCATCGGTACATTCTGATAGCCTAAGATAAAGGAAAGATACTGTCCTTTTATGCAGTCATCGTGCAGACCTTCCCAGACGAGGATAACAGCTTTTGCCTTGTTAAGCTTGGAAAGAATACCATAAAAGCAATGAACAAAGCTAGTGATAACAGGTCCCTCATATTTTGTTTCAAGAACAACATCTTCGGGCAGGCTCGAGCGCTTGTCAAAAGCAATTTCGCTCGGAAGAAAATTGATATTAGAAACATTGTAAACCGCGATTTTACCGTTTGCTTTGACAAAATCGTTTGCGTTGTCAATATAAACCAGCTCTTCGGTTATGCCGTTTTCATCGGTTTGTCCCGAATAAGGATAAGCAGACGAAACAGGGATGTTGATGTCTTCACCGCCGTCAATGATTTTAATCGAGGAAGACTTTTCTTCCCAACGGTTAAAATAAAACGGATCGCTGAAAATTTCAACTCCCATTTTGCTGATTTCATCTTTAAGGTAATTGATGAAATCGGTGTGTCCCTTACTTCCCGTAAGTCTTGTGCCGAAGGAATTCATTTTTTCAACTCCGGCAAGAATCTCTTTTTCTGAAATGCTCATAATTTCTCCTTCTCTTATATAAATTTATTTTGGCTCAAATCAATTCCTTATTTTGATTCAAACCATGTTTTTCCGCTGTGAACATCAGCCGAAAGCTTAACGCTCATCTGACAGGCGTTTTCCATTTCCTCTTTAAGAAGTGCAGTGATTTCGCCGCACTGTTCTTTTTTACATTCCACAATCAGTTCATCATGAACCTGCATGATAAGTTTTGCCGTCGGATATTCCTTTTTCAGTCTTTCATAAACACGAACCATGGCAATTTTGATAATATCCGCCGCCGTTCCCTGAACCGGCATGTTTCTTGCCACTCTTTCACCGAAAGCCTGAAGCATTTTGTTTGAAGCGGTAAGCTCCGGTAAATATCTTCTTCTGTGAAACATCGTTTGCGCATAGCCGCATTCCCGTGATTTTTCAACAATGTCTTTCATATATCGGTCAACACCGCTGTAATGGTGAAGATATCCTTTGATATAGTTGTCTGCTTCTTTTCTTGTAACGCCGATGTCTTTGGCAAGCGAAAAAGCGCCGATGCCGTAAACAATGCCGAAATTAACGGCTTTTGCTCGGCTTCTCATCAGTGGCGTTACCATGTTGACCGGCATGGTAAAGACCTGTGAAGCCGTAATGGTGTGAATATCGTCACCGTTGTTGAACGCCTCAATCATGGTTTTGTCGTTGGCAAGGTGGGCGAGAACACGAAGTTCAATTTGCGAATAGTCGGCGTCAACAAGAATGTTTCCGTCTTCGCAGGTGAAAAAGCGTCTGATTTCTCGTCCTTCTTCATACCGTACGGGAATGTTTTGCAAATTCGGCTCAAGCGAAGAAATTCTTCCCGTTCTTGTTTCCGTCTGGTTGAGCGTTGAGCGGATTCTACCGTCGCTTTCAATTTCTTTAAGCAATCCGTCACAATAGGTAGATTTCAGCTTTGCAAGGGTGCGGTATCGAAGAATATCGGCAACAACGGGGTAATCATAAGAAAGACTTTCCAAAACTTCCGCACTTGTTGAATAGCCGCTTTTTGTTTTTTTCTTGGCAGGAAGCCCCATTTTTTCAAAAAGAGCTTCTCCGAGCTGTTTGGGCGAGTTGAGATTAAACTCAAATCCGACTTGCTCAAAAATACTTTTGCGAATGTCGTCAATCTTTTTTTCAAGCTCTTTGCCGTAGCTTTCAATCGCTTCGGCGTCAACAAGAAAACCGGTGCACTCCATGTCGGCAAGTACCTTTGCAAGCGGAAGCTCAATATCATAAAAAAGCTCGTGCTGTTCATTTTCTTCAATTTCAGCTGCCGATTTTTCGCTGATTGCCCTGATTACACAGGTGCATTTCATCTGATTTTCAAATTCTTCATCACACTTGATTTCGGGCACCGTAATATTCATTTCCGCGGCAAGTCTGAGCGGATCATAGCTGTTTGAGGACGGATTGAGAATATATCCGGCAAGGGTAGTGTCCATTTTAATCTGATTGACTTCAAACCCTTTTGAAACGGCAAACTTATAAAGCTCTTTGCAGTCGCAGGTATATTTCTCAGTGTCGCTTTTCAAAAACGCTTCGCAGAATTCATCAAAATCAAGGCAGTCGCTTGGAACAAAGAGAATTTCTTTGCCAATATCAAAGAAAAATGCCGCCACACCTTTTTCGTTGTAACTTACGGTGAAATAAGCCTTTCCGTCTTTTTTGAGTTTCCCCAAAAGTCCGGTCAGATCCCGTTCTTCTTTAAGTTCAATCGGTGCATCATTTGTTTCGGTTTTGTTTTCCTCTTCTTCATGAATTTCGTTTGTAAGACCGAGTCTTTCGATAATTCCGAACATTTCAAGCTTCACAAGAAGCTTAATCGCTTTTGAAGAGTCCGGTTCTTTCGGAATATAGTGATCCATATCGGTATCAATCGGCGCATCAAGGCAGATTGTGCCGAGCATGCGGCTTAAAAATGCACTGTCTTTTCCGGCTTCAAGCTTGTCATGCACGCCTTTTTTTATGTCAAGACTGTCAAGATTTTCATAGATATAGTCAATATTGCCGTACTTTATAATCAGTTCTCCGGCGGTCTTTTTGCCGATTCCCGCAACACCCGGAATGTTGTCTGAGCTGTCTCCCATAAGAGCTTTGATTTCAATCATTTGTTTCGGCTCAACGCCGTATTCTTCAAAAAGCTTTTCTTTGTCATAAAAGGTTGTGACGGCTTTGCCCATTTTGGTTGCGGCAAGAAGAACACCGGTGTTGTCGGAAACAAGCTGAAGACTGTCTCTGTCTCCGGTTGCAAGAAAACATTTGTCGTCTCCCTTGCACTGAGCGGAAAGAGTGCCGAGAATGTCATCGGCTTCATACCCCTCTTTTTCAACAATGGCATAGCCGAGACTTAAGAGAATTTCTTTCAGAAGCGGCATCTGGCTTGCAAGCTCGGGCGGCATACCTTTTCTGCCGGCTTTATATCCGTCAAACATTTTGTGACGGAAAGTGGGTGCTTTCAGGTCAAAAGCGATTGCAACATGATCGGGCTGACACTCTTCTTTCAGCTTGATAAGAATATTAAGAAACCCGTAAATACCGTTTGTGAACTGTCCGTCTTTGGTTGTCAGAAGCTTAATTCCGTAAAAAGCTCTGTTAATAATACTGTTTCCGTCAATAACAAGTAAACGCATAAAAATTTCCGTCAGATGCAAAATTGCTCATTCGGGCAAAACTGCAATCTTTCCTTTCTTCGTGATTTATCATATTCGGTTTATTTCAGTCGGATTGCCTTTGTGAAAAAACACAGCCGCAATAATTTTGTCTGTAAAGATCATATTCTTTTGAAAGTTCAATGGAACGCTTGAAGCCGTTTTTCTTTTTGAAATCAGAGGGCAAAAATTCCACACTGTATTTTTGGGCGATTTCCTGACCGATTTCATTGATTTTTTGCGCAGATTTAAGCGGACTAATCGTAAGGGTTGTTGTAAAATAATCAAAGCCGTTTTTCTTTGCAATTTCAGCCGTCTTTTCAAGACGCAGTCTGTAACAAAGAAAACATCGTTCGCCGCCCTCTTTTTCGTTTTCAAAGCCTTTGACAGCATGGTAAAATTCCTGCGAATTAAAGTTTCCCTCAATAAAGCTGATTTTATTTTTAGCAGGTAAAGCTGAAATCAGCCTTTTTTGTTCATTTACACGGTGAAAATATTCGTTTTCGGGATAAATGTTCGGGTTATAATAAAAAACGGTGACGCTGAAAAACTTTGAAAGCAGTTCAAGACAGGCACTGCTGCACGGCGCACAGCAGGAGTGAAGCAAAAGAGTGGGTGTAGTGCCGCTTTTTTGATTTTCTTCAATAATTTTTTCAAGTTCTTTCTGATAGTTTTGCAAAGCAAATCATCTCTTTTTTATAAACGATATAACCTATAAAATAATACCACAAAGGCAAGTTACTGTCAAATTAAAGAATAGACTTTAAAATGCATAGATTCAGCACAATTAGTTTGTTATTTGATAAAAATAGTTCATTAACAGCAATAAAAAGGGAATAATATATTGTATAATAATCTGAAAAGCAAGAATAAGAATATCTGAAAGGAACCGACGCAGAAAAACTGTGTCAAGGTGCTGTTATGTTTATAGATAAAGCCACAATACACATCAAAGCAGGCGACGGAGGCAACGGTGCAGTTGCTTTTCATCGTGAAAAATATATAGCTTCAGGCGGTCCGGACGGCGGCGACGGAGGAAGAGGCGGCGACATTGTTTTTGTTGTTGACGACAGTCTTTCAACACTTGCCGATTTTAAGTATAAGAAAAAATATAAAGCCGCAAAAGGAAATGACGGCTCGGGTGCAAGACGAAACGGAAAAAAAGGCGAAGATCTTATTATCAAAGTTCCGAGAGGAACAATCATCAGAGAATGCGAAAGCGGTGCCGTGATGAGTGATATGTCAACCGACGAACCGTTTGTTGCGGCAAAAGGCGGAAAAGGTGGCTGGGGCAACACTCATTTTGCAACGCCCACAAGACAGACGCCGAGATTTGCCAAACCCGGACAGCCGGGCGAAGAATGGGATGTAACGCTTGAGCTGAAGCTTCTTGCCGATGTCGGACTTCTCGGCTTTCCGAACGTCGGAAAATCAAGCTTTATTTCCGTTGTCAGTCAGGCAAAGCCGATAATTGCCGATTATCATTTCACAACCATAACGCCTGTTCTCGGTGTTGTTTCAATGGGTGAGGGCAGTTCCTTTGTCATTGCAGATATCCCCGGTCTGATTGAAGGCGCAAGCGAGGGTATCGGGCTCGGACATGAATTTTTAAGACATGTTGAACGCTGCCGGATGCTTCTTCATATTGTTGATGTTTCGGGCAGCGAGGGCAGAGATCCGATTGAAGATTTTGAAAAAATCAACCGTGAGCTTGAAAAATTCAACAGCGAACTTGCCAAGCGACCGCAGATTGTTGCAGGCAACAAAATTGACCTTGCAACCGATGAACAGCTCAGCCGTTTCAGAACTTATATTGAAAGCAAAGGCTATCAGTATTTTGAAATGTGCGCCCCGATTTATGAGGGCACAAAAGAAGTGATAAACGCAGTTGCCGCAAAGCTTGCAGAGCTTCCGCCTGTAAGGCGTTATGAAAAGGAAGAAATTCCTCTTGAAGTAATCATGAAAAAGCAGAACACAGGCTTTGAAATTACTGTTGAAGACGGTGTATACTATGTTGAAGCACCGTGGATAATCAGAATTATCAATCAGGTCAACATGGAAGATTATGAGTCTCTTCAATATCTTCAGCGTGTCCTGATTTCAAGCGGAATTATCGATGCTCTTCGCGAAAAAGGGATTCAGGAGGGCGACACCGTAAATATTTATGACATTGAGTTTGACTTTGTCAACTGATAAAAAATCCGGACGGTTAAAATATGAACAGATTTTATGATGAAAAATGTGACGCTTCTCTGTTAAGTCCGCTGACGCTTGCGTTTGTGGGTGACACGGTGTTTGATTTGTTTGTTCGTGAAAGGCTTGTTTGTCAGGCAAACAGACCGGTTAAAAAGCTGCATAATCTTGCCGCACAGCAGGTGAATGCGGCGGCGCAGGCAGCTTATGTTTCACTTCTTATGCCGTTTTTAACCGAAAAAGAGATCGGTGTTTTGAAAAAGGGAAGAAATGCGCATACTAATCACAAAGCGAAAAATATGAGCGAAAGTGATTATCATGCCGCAACAGGACTTGAAGCACTTTTCGGCTATCTGTATCTTGACGGTCAGCTTGAAAGGCTTCGTGAGCTTTTTGAAATCATCTGCCGGGAGGCTGAGAACGGTTAATTTTCTTTTGCTCATTTATTGAAGGTGGAACAGTTGGCTTCTTCAAAGGGTAAAAGAATTTTTTATGATTGGCTGATGATTGCCGCCGGTGCGGTTTTATACAGCATCAGTGTGAATATGTTCTGCGTTCCGAACGGTTTTGTTCAGGGCGGCCTTACGGGTGTTTCCATTATGCTCGCAAGCTTGTTTCCGGTAATTCCTGTCGGTACGGCAATGTTTGTGATGAACATACCGCTTTTTGTTGCCGGCTATTTCAAAATCGGCAAATCCTTTATCTTAAAAACAACGGCGGCAACTTTTGTGTTTACTTTTGCCATCGATATCGGCGATAAAATTATTCCGCCGTATGTCGGAGACGGAATGCTGGCATGCCTTTTTTGCGGAATTTTTTCGGGCCTCGGCATCGGGCTTGTTATGCTTGCAGGTGCAACAACGGGCGGAACTGAAATTGTTGCAACACTTGTCAGAAAAAAGTTTTCGTCTGTTCCGATCGGACGAATGATTCTTTTTGTTGATTTGATTATTATTGCAATTTCTTATTTTGTTTATAAAAATGTGCAGACGCTGATGTATGCGTCGGTTGCCCTTTTTGTTTCAAGTTATATGATTGATTTTATTTTAGGCGGTGCCGGACACAATAAAGTAATGTTTGTTGTAACCGATTCGCCTAAAAAAATTTCGGCAGTCATTATGAATGAAATTCATCGGGGAGTCACGGCTTTGCCGGCGCAGGGCGGTTACACCGGCAGACAGAAAAGTTTGCTTTTCTGTGCTGCAAGAGCTTCTGAAATTTCACGCATATACAGAAAGGTTAATGAGATTGATGAAAACAGCTTCATAGTGGTCGGCGACATCGGAGAGGTGGTCGGAAACGGCTGGAAAAGCTGATTTTATAAAATGAGGTGTAATATATGAATTTTACAAACAATCCAAACGGAACATCAGACGGCTTTTGCCTTGTCAGAAGTGCCGACAAAAAGGTAAATGTTAAAGGTGTTCCTTATCTCGACATGATTCTTTGCGATAAAAGCGGCGAAATCAACGCCAAAATCTGGGATTATAAAGAAGAAATCCACGGTGAATATGTTCCGGGCGATCTTGTCAAAATCCGTGGCACTGTAACGCAGTACAACGGTGCGGATCAGCTCAGAATTGACAGAATCCGTCATGTTATTGAAAATGATAACATTGACCCGTCCGAGTTTGTTCCCTCGGCTGAATATTCGGGAAAAATGATGCTTAATGAAATATATGCCGTTATTGATAATGTAAAAGATGCAGAACTTAAAAAGCTTACATATTCTCTTGTTAAGGAAAATGAAGAAAAAATGCTTTTCTGGCCGGCCGCCTTTAAGCTTCATCATGCAATGCGCGGAGGTCTTCTTTATCACACACTTTCAATCATCCGACTTGCACAGGCTGTCGTTAAGCTTTACCCGTCAGTTGATGAGGATTTGCTTCTTTGCGGCGCAATTCTTCATGATATTTGCAAAATCGATGAATTTGATGTAAGCAGTGCAGGTATCGTAACAGGTTACAGCGTTAAAGGGGAGCTTGTCGGTCATCTTGTTATGGGGGCAATGAAGGTCAGCGAAAAAGCAAAAGAACTTGGAATTTCCGAACGTACGGCAACTCTTGTTGAGCATATGATTATATCTCACCACGGCACACCCGAATTCGGCGCAGCTGTTCGTCCCATGTTTCTGGAAGCTGAAATTTTAAGTCAGCTTGACACACTTGACGCAACTGTTTATGAAATCTCAAGTGCTGTTTCGGCGGTCAATGAAAACGAATTTACGCCGAGACAATGGGCACTTGATAACCGAAAATTGTTTAATCATGCAAGAAAAAATGTTGCTCCAAAGGCGAATCTTGAATGAAAAAACAGGAAAAAACAAGAAAATCGTCAAATAGTGTTGCATTTTTGTCTGAAAAATGTAATAATAAATAATCGGTAATCATTGAGCCGAAATCAGACAGCTGATTTTTGCTCATAACTCATCTTACCTTACGTCAGAATTAAGCTTTGGTGTTTAACTGTAATCAATTTTTTATGAAATGAGGAAAACGATGAGAGTTATAACAGGCACTGCAAGAGGGCGTAAGCTTGCCACTCTTGAGGGCGATGATGTCAGACCGACAACCGATAAAGTCAAGGAATCGCTTTTTAACATTATTCAGTTTGATGTTGAGTCTTCAAGCTTTCTTGATCTTTTTGCCGGAAGCGGGCAAATCGGAATTGAAGCAATTTCACGTGGCGCCCGGCAGGTTGTTTTTGTTGATAAATCAAAAAAAAGCATAGATGTTATTAAACAAAACCTCAAAACAACAAAATTTGAAAAATCTGCTGTTGTAATAAATTCCGACAGCTTGGCTTTTCTTTCAAGACGGGCGGAAAAATATGACATTGCTTTTCTTGACCCGCCGTATTCAAAGGGAATTTTGCAGGATGCCCTTGAGCGGATTGCTCCTGTCATGAATGACGGCGCAATTATAATCTGTGAATCGCCCGTAAATGAAGAACTTCCCGAATATGCAGGGCAGTTTAAAAAGTTTAAAAAATATTTATACGGAAAAACGGCGCTTACAACCTATAAGCTTCCTGAGACGGAGGAAGACGATGAATAAGATTGCAATTTATCCGGGCAGTTTTGATCCGATAACAATCGGACATCTTGACATCATAAAGCGAAGCGCAAAGCTTTTTGACAAGGTAATTGTTGTTGTAATGTCAAATTATCGCAAGAAAGGCGATAATCTTTTCAGTGTTGATGAGCGAAAAGAACTTATCAGAAAATGCACCGCTGATATTGAGAATGTTGAAGTTGATTCTTATATGGGTCTTCTTGCGCAATATACAAAGATGCGCGGTGCTGTTGCCGTTGTCAAAGGTTTGCGGGCTGTTTCGGATTTTGAAGATGAATTTCAGCAGGCACTTACAAACAAAAAACTAAACGATGATGTTGAAACTGTTTTTATGGCTGCCTGTGCCGAACATATGTTTTTAAGCTCCAGTATGATAAAACAAGTCGGTCAGCTCGGCGGAGATATTAAACCGTTTTTGCCGCCGCAGATCAGCGACGATGTGACAAAAAAGCTTTTGGAAAGCGGTGAATGACAGGATAACCGCTTAGGAAAATAAGTCAGATGAAAATTTGACAAAAACAAAAATGAAAGGAATGTTTACTATGGCATTTGAACAAGAAGAAGAAGATTTTGAATTTGGCAGCGTTTTTCAGGACGATGATGACGATGAGCAATACTATGAAGAACCGGCAGAGTTCAGAGATTATTCAGAAGATGAAATAGAAGGGAAATGGGGCAATTTCAGCTTTGAGGATCTTGTTTTTGAACTTGAAAACATTCTCTCAACTGCAAAAAAATATTTCTTTTCAAAGAAAAAGAGAGTTGTTGATGCTGAAGAAACCGTTAACCTGACAAAACTCATCACAAAAAAATTCCCGGGCGAAATCATGAAAGCAAATGAAATTATTGATGAAGAACAGCAAATAATTTCTGATGCAAAAAGAAATGCAAGCGCAGTTAAAGCTGATGCTGACGCTTATCATTCAAGAACGATTCAAGCGGCGGACAGCAAGGCTGCTTCAATGATTGCGACTGCAAAATCAAGAGCCGAACAAATTATTGCCGAAGCCAAGTCCAAGGCTGAGCAAATGGTTGAAGAGCACACAATCACTCAGCAGGCAAGAGCTGCCGGTGCTGAAATTGTTGAACAGGCAAAGCAGGAATCAAGAAGTATTGTTGAAGGCACAAAGGCAAACTGTCAGAATTATATTTCTGATGTTGTTAATTGGGCCGAAGGCAATATCGATGGTGTTAACGACTATGTTTTCGGACTTCTCGGTTCGGCAAGAGAAGCTTATGTTTCCGGCGTTAAGAGCATTGACAGTGTCAAGATTAAATATCAGAGTGACTATGAAGCTCAGGTTGCATCGCTTAAAAAGGCTCCGAGAATCAGCAAAAAGCAATAAAACGATTATTCAATCAAGTAAAGGACAGTCTATTACGGGCTGTCCTTTTGCTATATACTATAAGCATAACGCATTTGAATGTAAATTAACATAAACCTCAAAGCACCCCCAAAAATGAATTCGGGAGTGCTTCAAGGTTGTATGAATAAAGCTAAGCTGTCTGTCAGTTTTCTTCGTCAAAGCCTTTAGCGGTTGCTTTTTCAAATATTGCAAGGACCTGCTCTGACGGTTTTTTACTGATGAGTGAAACTATTATGCAAAGGATAAGTCCGGCGGCAAATCCGGGAATAATTTCATAAATTCCCGTGCTGTCTGAAAGGAAAACTCTCCAAAGTATATCTGTAACAGCACCGCCTACAACACCGGCGATTGCACCGGGATATGTTGTTCTTTTCCAAAACAGTGAAAGAATAATAACCGGACCGAACGCACTTCCGAAGCCTGCCCAGGCGTTGTCAACCATTTCCATAATCGACTGTGCGCCGCTGCCTTTACTGTTTGCAATGAAGAAAGCAATGATAGCAACAACAACGACAACAAGTCTGCCGACCCAGAGCGTTTCTTTGTCCGAAGCGTTCTTTCTGAATACCGGTTTGTAAATGTCGCTTGTGAAAGAAGATGAAGCAACAAGAAGCTGAGAATCGGCTGTACTCATCGCTGCGGCAACAATTGCCGAAAGAAGAATTCCTGCGATAAATGCCGGGAACATATCTTTAACAAGAACGATAAATATTGTTGCCTGAGCCTGCTGTGCAACAAGCTGTTCGCCGACAAGCATACGGCCGAGAATTGCAATCGCAATTGAAGCGCCGAGAGACAAAACAACCCAGATTATTGCAACCGTTGCAGATTTTTTAACCATTGACGGCTTTTTGATTGACATAAATCTGACAAGAATATGAGGCATACCGAAATATCCGAGACCCCAACCGAGACCTGAAATAATATCGGTTATCGGTGCTGCAAACGGATTTCTGATAAACTCATTAAGTGTTCCGTCCGCATTCATAAAGCTCAGATTTGCCGTATCGGGATTTTTAACAACAAGGATCATAATGGGCACGGCAAGAAGAGCACAAAGCATCATGATTCCCTGGAAAAAGTCTGTCCAGCAAACAGCTTTAAATCCGCCGGAAAATGTGTAAGCGATAATGATTACAGCAAAGATTGCAAGGGCAATTGTTTCTTTTCCCTGAAGCTGAGGAACAACGCTTGTCAAAACCGTTGCGCCTGCAACGAAGCTTGAAGCAACGTAAATTGTGAAGAAAACAAGGAAAACAATTGCACAGATAATCTGAAGTGCACGTCCCTTTGCAGCAAAGCGGTTGTTAAGATACTGCGGAAGAGTGATTGAATCGTTGGCTGCTTTTGAAAAATTCCTGAGCCTTTTTGCAACGAAAATCCAGTTTGCAGCCGTTCCGAGAGCAAGACCGATTCCGATCCAGACCTGACCCATGCCGAAAGCAAGAATACTTCCCGGAAAGCCCATAAGAAGCCAGCCGCTCATGTCCGATGCCTGAGCACTCATGGCAGTTACCCATGGTCCCATTTGTCTGCCGCCTAGGAAATAATCTTTTTCTCCTCCGCTTTTTGTTTTAAGCATAAAATAAATTCCGATTCCGATAACAACAACGAAATACAGAATAAATGCCATTAATTCAAGTGTCATAAATTTTTCCTTTCCTTTCTTTTTGTGTCCTTTGAAATTACTGAAGTATAATAACACATAAATTAACGAAATGCAATAGAGAACAAATTATAGAATTTAGTCTATACTTATATTTAATAAATTATTGATACTCCCTTATTTTATTTAAATAAATAACCGTAATAAATTATAGAATTAATAATGTACAAAATAAAAACTTATCCGATTTTTTTAAATCATCGGATAAGTTTTTGAACAATTTTCATTAATTTGATTTAATCTTTACTTCTTAAGTCTTCAAGAAAAATCGGTATAACAGATTGAGAATAATCCCGAAGTGAATATTCTCCGTTGCAAAGACACCAGTCATAAAGCAAGCCTCTTTCTGTAAGAGCATAAAGCTTAACAATTTCGCTGACGGTTTTATTATTTGTAATTTCTCCTTTTTGCTGACCGTTTAAAACAGTTTTGCGAAGCAGCTTGTAATAGACTCTGTTTCTGTCAAGAAGGTGTTTGTCTCCCTTTGTGACAAGCTGAGTTGAAAGCAAACGAGTGAGCAAATCAACATCAATGGTGTTTTCGATCATTTCAAACAGTTCACGGTTGAGATATAAAAGAGTATCAACACAGTTTTGATTTTCGTCAATTTCAGTTTCAAGAGCCTCATATTTTTCGTCAAACAAATAAGCAAGCGAGCCGAGAAGTGCGTCTTTGCCGTCAAAATAATGGTAAAACGAACCTTTTGAAGTTCCGCTTTCTTCGATTATTTCGTCAACCGTTGTGCCGTCATATCCCTGCTCATAAAAAAGCTTCCATGCGGCAGAAACAATTTTGCTCTTTGTTGCTTTTGATGCTTTTTTACCCAATTCAATTCACCTTTTAATATATACGATTTTAGCCGATATAATATCTCGGATTAACTTTTGTTCCGTTTTTGAGTACTTCAAAATGAAGGTGCGGTCCCGTAACATTGCCGGTTGAACCGATGTTTCCGATTTGCTGTCCCTGATAGACGGTTTGACCGACACGCACTCTGATTGAACCTGGCTGCATGTGAGCATAACGTGTTCTCAGCCCGTTTCCGTGATCGATAACAACGGTGTGACCATAGCCCGAATAGCCTGACTGAGCAACAACAACAGTACCTGAAGCTGCGGCAATAACCGGAGTTCCTGTTGAACCGCCGCCGGGCTTAACAATATCAATACCGCCGTGGAAACTCCAGCCGGAAATTGAAGCACTTCTGTAACCGAAGTTTGAAGATACGCCGTAAGCACCCCTTGTCGGCCAGATAAAGCCTGAAGAAGATGAGGCGGAATATCCCGAATTATCATTATCAGATGATGAATACGAATAATAACTGCTTGCGGATTTTGTTCCGACGTAAATAATTTCCTTTACCGGATCAACAGTCTGTTTTTCGGAAACAACAACGCTGTAAGTTTCAATGTTGTTGATATATGTTACAAGCTCTGTTATAACCTTTTTTCCGTTTGATCCTTTTTGAGCAACTTTTGTTGTACCTTTAAGCATTGTGGAGCTTTGTTTTTTCTCGGTTTCATATTTGATTGTTTCGGTTTTTGTTCTTGTTTTCATAACCTTGACGCTGACAAAATTAGTTTGAGGCTGAACAAGAATTTTTTTGCCTTCCTTAAGCTTTGAGAAATCAACTCCCGGATTTTGAGCTTTGAGCTGCTTAACGGAAATTGAATATTTTTTTGCAATAAGATTTGCACTGTCGTCTTTTTTTGCTTTGTAGTATTTTTCTTCTGTTTTCGGCGTGTTAAGTTTCTTTTTGAGTGTCAGAGAATCCCAAACGCTGTTTTCCGGATAGAGACCCTGTTCATAATTTATTTCTTCAACAAAGGTAACGATATCATTTTTTCCGCTGCTGTTTTTATAAGGTAAAAGAATAGATTCAAAAACAGTTGAAGCATCAGCCTCGTTTGCCACTGCGCAGAAAAATTCACCGTTTATATAAACACCGCAGGCACGAACAAGTGATTGTTCCGACGCTGAAATGATGTTTTCGCAAATCATGCGGTCATTGCTCAGTTGATTAAGAGAAACACGGCTTACGCTGTAAACAGGTTCAATATTAGCAAGTGAATCGGAGCTGTTATTCTCGTCAGACTGAGGAAGAAGCTCACGGGCAAGGCTTTTCCCGCTTTCAAAAACCTCTTCGCTTTCAACATATCCGATATTTTTACCGTTATAGCTGACATTCAGCGCCGTGATTTTATTACCGTAAGTGCTGAAAAAGAAAAGAACAATTATAACGGCTGCAATAGGGAAGGCTGTATTGAAAAGTGACTTCCAAAAAACGCGGTGACGTGAAAACGAAATGACGAAATATTTTTGCATGGCTTTAAAGAACGAGTTCTTTTTTGTTTTGCCGGCTTGTTTTCTGATAATTTTTATTTCATAGTTCATGCTTTTGACTTCATCTGAAAAGTCTTTCGGCAAAGAAACAATAAAATTAAAAATACTTTTGAAAACACTTAAAATTTTTGAAAAGAGAAAAACAAACGGAAAGGAAACAAACGGCCAGATTTTTTTGAAAAATCCGGTTACACAGTTGATAGTTACATCGCCGGTTTTTTCAATAAAGGCGGGAATTGAAACAACAAACGCTGAAAGCCGTTCGTTCAGATCGGCCTTTTTTTCTTTGCTTTTTTCTTTTCGCTTAGATTGGCCTGAGATAACGGCTTCGCTTTGAAAAATTTCGGTTTCAACCGGCTCAATAATCAAACGGGCTTCCTGACCGTCAAAAGCGGCATAAACAATGTCATCATCTTCATCATAAAAACTTTCGTTAAAAGATTCATATTTTTCCCGAAGATCGCCGCTGTTATTTTGAAACCGTCGACTATCGTTTTTGTTTTCCATTTTTATGACCATTCCTTTCCAAAGGAACAAAAGCCGAATGAAAAATTATGATAAATTTTGCCGCAGGCAAAATCACCGCATCTCTTCACTTTTCACTCTTACTTCTTCCTTCAAGTTTGAATTTATTCAAACTTATGACCATACCTTTCAAAAGTCACAACAGTGAAATAAAATAAATTATCAATTAAATTTCAATTATTATTTTAACATATTTCGTGAGCTTTTGCAAATTTGCTTTATTTTGTCGGATAAACAAGCTTTTCTTCAGTCCAGTTTTCAATAACTTCAAGTATTTTTGCAGCTTCTTTTTTTGCAGTTTGAAGGTCATGATCTTTATAATTTCCGCATTCTTTTTCGGTTGCTCCGGGAATTTCTCCTTCAAATTCCACACAAAATCTCATGGCGTCTTTTGTAAGTTCAATCGCCTGTTTTGAAGAAACATTGCTTCGGGTTATAAAATAAAATCCCGTTCTGCAGCCCATCGGACCGAAATATATTATGCTGTCGGAAAACCGACTGTTTCTGACATAAGTTGCAAATAGATGTTCAATTGTGTGAATAGCGCCGTTCGTCATAACTTCCTCTTTGTTCGGACGGCGCATTCTGATGTCATAGGTTACGCAGTCGCCGTCAATTCTTGAAATATACATACCTTTATTTAATATTGTGTGATCAATCGTGAAGCTTGCAATTTTTTTCATTTGAAACGTTCCTTTACTAATAAAATGACTGCTTATAATAGACAGTTTTGTTTATTATACAATTGTTGTCAGATTTTTTCAATCATATAAAGTGTTTTTTGTTGAATTTCAGCGCAATATATTGTATAATCTAACCTAAGGTAGTGTCGGAAAATTATTTGACAGCACATAAAATAAAAATACACGGAAAGGAACAGCTGCGAAATTGTTTCAAAATGTTTTAATATAAATTCGCAACTGACGGTAATAAAAGTGAAAACATATAAGCTTCATCTCATTCGTCACGGACTTACTCAGGGGAATATCGACGGACTTTATATCGGTCATTCCGATGTGCCGCTTTGTGATGACGGAAGAAAACAAATTCTTGATATGAAAGACGAATTTACTTATCCCGAAGCACAGTTTGTTTTTTCAAGCCCTCTCAAAAGATGTCTTGAAACCTGTGAACTTATTTATCCGAAAATCAAGCCTATTGTTGTTGAAGATCTGATTGAGTATGATTTTGGTGAATTCGACGGAAAAACCGCCGCTGAGCTTCACGAAAAGCAGCCGCTTTTTGATGATTGGCTGAAAGGAAAAGAGGGTGTAAAACCTCCGTTCGGTGAAAGCAACGAAGAATTTGCAAAAAGAGTCTGCGAATGCTTTGTAAAAATTGTTGACGGAATAATAAAAGCTCAGACAGACAATGTCTGCATTGTAACTCACGGCGGAGTAATTATGACAATTCTTGAAAATTGCGGCTTGCCGGAAGCAAAAGCGCATGAATGGATGACGCCTTCGGGCTGCGGTTATACTTTAAGAATAACGCCGTCGCTGTGGCTTTCGGGAAGAAAACTTGAAGTAATTGATGAAATTCCGTATATTTCAAAGGATAACGGAAATTATTATGACGGCTGGGACTATTATCCCGAAGATAATGCCGATATAAGTGAATATATTTAATTTACAAAAAAGGCGGTGGCAAGATGTCATTTAATGTTCTTGCTTTAGGCGATGTTGTTTCACAAAGCGGATGTGAATTTGTAAGAAAAAAACTTCCGGCTTTGAAAAAACTGAAAGCAATTGACTTTTGTGTTGCAAACGCTGAAAATTCCGCAAAAGGCAACGGAATAACAGCCGAAAGTGCAGATTTTCTTTTTTCAAGCGGCGTTGATTTTATCACAACGGGAAATCATGTTTTCAGAAGAAATGAAATATATGATTATCTTGATGACAGAGACGATATAATCAGACCGTATAATTACCCGCCCGGAGCACCGGGAAAGGGCGTAAGTGTTGTTGATCTGGGAAAAGTCAGGCTTGCAGTTATAAATCTTATGGGAACTATGAATATGACTTCGCTTGAAAATCCGTTTTATGCCGCCGACCGTGCGCTTATGGAAACAGACGGCTGCAAAATTATTCTTGTTGATTTTCATGCCGAAGCAACATCGGAAAAAAAGGCGCTCGGCTTTTATCTTGACGGAAAAGTTTCCGCCTTTTTCGGAACACATACTCATGTTCAGACTTCGGATGAATGTGTTTTAAACGGCGGTACGGGATATATAACCGATCTTGGAATGTGCGGACCTGAACAGAGTGTTTTAGGCGTAAAAAAAGAGATAATTATAAAAAGCATGAGAACAAATCTTCCGGTGCGTTTTGAAACTGCCGACAGTGAGGATTGCTTTCTTTGCGGCTGTATTTTTGCAATTGATGAAAAAAGCGGAAAATGCACGGATGTTGAAAGAATAATTCTCAAATAATCATGAAAGGAAGCGTCTTGCGGCGCATTTAAACCATAATGAAAAAAATCATCTGCTTATTGCTTTGTTTTGTTTTACTGACTTTCGGACTGTGTGCCTGTTCAAAAAAAGCCGGAAATGCAGAGCAAACAACCGAAGAAACAACCTTGCTTGAATCCGAAACAACGCTTCAGACAGATACAGTTAAAAAAAATATAACCATTGGATATTATTCCGATCAGTCTTTGAATCCGTTTAAAACAAAAAGCAAAACCAACTGCCGTATTGCTTCTTTGCTTTATGATTCACTTTTCAAAATTAATTCAAATTATGACGCATCGCCGCTGATAGCGCAAAGCTATATAAACGGCGAAAAAACCTTGACAGTTACGCTCAGAAATGATGAATTTTTTTCAAATTCTTCTGCTGTAACCGCACAGGATGTTGTTTATTCTTTTACAAAAGCGAAAAAAAGCAAAATGTATTCGGCGAGGCTTTCAAATTTCAAGTCGGCTCTTGCAAACGGCAATGAAGTTGTATTTCTTCTGAAAAATGAGGACATATATGCAGTAAACTGCCTTGATTTTCCTGTTGTCAGCTCAGGTACGGCAGACGATAAAATTCCGGTCGGAAGCGGAAGATATATATTGGAAAAGAAAAGCGGCGAATATTTTCTTTCAAAAAACAAAAACTATTCCGGTGCGGAAGAAGTTGAACTTGAAAGAATTAATCTTTTTGATATAAATAAGGCTGAAAATGAGCTTTATCTTTTGCAAATCGGCGATTTATCTTTTGTTTTTGACGACCATGCAAAAGATGATTCTCAAATAAAAATCAGTGCAAGCACTGTTCCTGTCAGTCTTAACAATCTTGTATATCTGACTTTTAACAGCGAAAGTGAAACTTTAAAAGACAGCAAAGTCAAACAAGCCGTCTGCCTTGCCCTTGATAAAAACACAATTTGTTCAAAGGCATACGGTTCACTCGCAAGCGTTTGCACAACAGTGTTTAATCCGGCATGGAGCGTTGTTTCTGCTTTTTCAAAGAAAAACATTTCAAGTGACAGCGCCGCAGCGCAGCAGCTTCTTGAAGAAGGAAAGTATGTCTATGCTTATGACACAAGCGTCATTCGTTCAAAAAATTTTGAATATCTGGAGCTTGATTTTATTGTCAGCAAATCCGACGAAAGAAAGATTAAGGCCGCAAACGAAATTAAAAGTGAACTTAATAAAATAGGTATAGGAGTAAATCTTGAAGAACTTGAACACGATGCTTTTTTAAGCCGTCTTGAAAGCGGAAATTATGACATGTATCTCGGTGAAACAAAGCTGACAAGCAATATGAGCCTTTATGAATTTTTCAGCAAGGACGGCAGTGTAAATTACGGAATTGACACAAATTCAACCGTTGCCGGTGCATATTATGACTTTGCCGGTGGAAAAATTGATATATCTACCTTTATTAATGTTTTCGACGAATATACTGCATTTATACCGCTTTGTTACAGAAACGGCACAGCCTATTATTCAAGAGAAATTCAATTTGATTCTGAAATCAGCGAAAACGATGTTTTTGCAAACATATATTCCTGGGAACAAAAAAGCTGATTACTGATTTTCGTTGTCGGTTCAACATATTACATATCTGCATTAACTGAAAGATACGGTGATATTATGACTGACAGTGAAAAATTAATAAAATCGCTTTTTCGTGCGTACAACAAGCTTGCGCTTTCAAAAAAAGAGCTTGACGAAATGAACGTTTTTCCTGTCGCCGACGGTGACACAGGCTCAAATATGACAAGAACAATGAAAGCAGGGGCGGAAGCAGTAAAAAACGAAACATATAAATCTCCTGCCGAGCTTTTGAAAATATGTTCAAAAGCAATGCTTCGCAATGCAAGAGGAAATTCGGGAGTTATCCTTTCTGTTTTGTTTAAAGGTTTTTCCGATTATATAAATGAATTCGGAAAACTTGAAGCCGTTCATATTTATGCCGCTTTTGATTTTGCTTTGAAACAGGCAGCTGAAGCTTTGAGTGCTCCGATTTTTGACGGAACAATTCTTTGCGTTGCGGAAGCGGCAAGAGATGCCGCAGAAAAAAGTGATAAAACAGATTTTGTTTCATTGTGGCAGGATATATGCGAAAATTGCCGAAAGGCGGCCGAAAACACTTGCAGCTGTATGCCTGAACTGAAAAACGGCAAATTTCCCGATTCCGGAGCGCAGGGACTTTATCTTATTATTCTCGCAGTTAATGAAGTTCTCACAGGTAAAACAGATCACAGCACTCAAAAACCTTATGTAAGCTTCAATAAGCTTGCTGTAAAAAAAGAGGATAAGTATATTTACTGTACCGAATTTATTGTTATGAAAGAACATGACTTTCCGGTTTCATTGCTTGAAAACAATCTTAAAAAAATCGGAAACAGTGTTGCGGTTGTGTCCGATGACGGAATCATCAAAGTTCATCTTCACACAAATGTTCCGAACAGAGCAATTGAACATGCACTTTCTTTCGGTGCACTGACCGATATAAAAATTGACAACATGGCGGTTATGAAAAATACTGTTCAGTCATGAAGAAAGGATAAACCATGACAGGATATGATACCGATATTCAATATATAAAGGGTGTTGGAGAAAAGCGCGCCAAGCTTCTTTCAAAGCTTGACGTGCATAATCTTTATGACATGATTCATTTTTATCCTCGCTCTTATATAGATTTTACCGATGTAAAAAAAATCTCAAAGCTTTGCGCCGGAGAAACGGCTTGCGTCCGAGCTTTTGTTGACGGTTCGGTTTCAAAAAGTATGATCCGGAAAAATATGACTGTTTATAAGCTTCTTGCGGCTGATGAAACGGGTATTTTACATATCACAATTTTCAACAGCAAATACCTTGCCGAATCGCTTCATGAGGGCGAAGAATATTTTTTTCTCGGCAAGGTTACGGTTTCATACGGCTCTTTTGAAATGTCTTCCCCGATCATTGAACCGTGCCGTGAAGATTTAATGCTTTCTCCCGTTTATCCGCAAACTGCCGGTCTGACTTCAAAAATGATCGGAAAAATCATGAAAAATGCTCTTAGTGCTCAGAATAAGCTTTCATATGAAGACCCGATTCCCGATGAAATCAGGCAGGAATATAAGCTTTGTCATGAGCAATACGCCTTGAAAAATATTCATTTTCCGAATAATATGAAAGATGTTGAAATTTCAAGGCACAGACTTGTGTTTGAAGAGTTGTTTGTTCTTCAGTGCGGACTGATGAAATTAAAAAAGAGCGAGCGTGAAAAAACGCCTTCAGTAATGAAAATCGATTATACACAGCAGTTTGTTTCATCATTGCCTTTCGATTTGACGAACGCACAGCAAAGAGCAATCAATCAAAGCGTATCTGACATGAAAAAAGGCGAAGCAATGAACCGACTTCTTCAGGGTGATGTCGGCTCGGGCAAAACCGTTGTTGCAGCCGCTCTGATTTACAGCATGGTTAAAAACGGTTTTCAGTGTGCCATGATGGCACCGACAGAGGTGCTTGCCGAACAGCATTTTCAAACGCTAAAGAAAATGCTTCCGGAAAACATGAATATTGTTTTGCTGACAGGTTCGCTTACTGCATCGCAAAAACGAAAAGCAAAAGCCGCAATTGAAAGCGGAAACGCCGATGTTATTGTCGGAACTCATGCAATCATTACCGATGATGTTCGGTTTTCTTCACTCGGATTTGTTGTAACGGACGAACAGCACCGTTTCGGAGTACGCCAGAGGGGTTCGCTTTGTGAAAAGGGTAACAATCCTCATGTGCTTGTTATGTCTGCAACGCCGATACCGAGAACACTGTCGCTCATTATTTACGGCGACCTTGACATATCGGTTATTGACGAATTGCCGAAAGGCAGGCAGAAAATTGACACTTTTGCGGTCGATTCATCTTATAAAGCGAGAATATATAAATTCATCAGAAAACATCTTGATAAAGGCCTTCAGGCTTATATTGTCTGTCCGCTTGTTGAAGAAAGCGAAAGCAATCTGACTGCGGCAACGCAATATGCCGAATCACTTTCCAAAAAAGAGTTTGCTTCATACAAAGTCGGGCTTCTTCACGGAAAAATGAAACCGAAAGAAAAAAAGCAAATCATGGAAGATTTTGTCGGCGGAAAAATCCAGCTTCTTGTTTCAACAACCGTTATTGAAGTCGGAATCGATGTTCCTAATGCTGCTGTTATGGTAATTGAAAACGCTGATATGTTTGGATTGTCGCAGCTTCATCAGCTGCGAGGACGTGTCGGACGAGGAAAAGAAAAATCCTATTGCATACTGATCAGTGATTCAAAAGGTGAATCGGCGGCAAAGCGTATGGAAATTATGTGCAGAACAAACGACGGTTTTCTGATTGCCGATGAAGATCTGAAACTTCGCGGACCGGGCGACTTTTTCGGCTCAAAACAGCACGGTTTACCGCAGATGAGAATTGCCGATTTACTTGAAGATATGGTAACGCTTAAACAGACGAGACAGGCGGCAAAAACTGTTTTTGATGAAGACCCGTCTCTTTCAATGCCAAAGCATCGGGCTTTGAAAGATGCCGTTGAACGACTTTTTGAAAAAAACGGTGCGGTTGTGTTTAATTGATTTTGAAAAAGGAGGAGACAGAAATGCTTCATTTTGTAACAGGCAGGGTGGGAAGCGGAAAGACAAACTATCTTCATTCGCTTATTGCCGATCTTGTAAAAGAGAAAAACGAAAAGGTTCTGTTGATTGTGCCAAAGCAGTTTACTTTTGAAAGCGATATCGGAATACTTGATGCTCTCGGTCCGAAAGATGCGTGCAACGTTGAAGTCCTTAGCTTTTCCCGTCTTGCTGACACAGTTCTTAAAACCTGCCGCGGTATTAACAAACCTCCTCTTACCGATGGTGCAAATGCAGTTATAATGTCGCTTGCTCTTGAAAGCATAAATGACAGACTGCATTTCTTTTCAAAGCACAGCACCAATATGTCGTTTGTCAAAAAGATGCTTTCTCAGGTTGCCGATTTCAAAAAAAATGCCGTAACACCGAAGCAGCTTGGACTTGCGGCAGGATTTCTGCCTGACGGAATCCTCAAAGAAAAAGCACTTGAAACGGCATTAATCTATGATACATATAACACTGTTTGCGAAAAGTCATTTTATGATGAAAATGATTTGCTGCTTCATGTATATAACATTTTGCTTGAAAATGATTTCTTTTCGGGTAAAACAATTGCAATTGATGATTTCGGAAGTTTTTCATCTCAGCAGATGAAGATAATCAGCCTTATGCTTCGTGATGCAAACGATGTTTATATAACGGCCTGCACAGATGATATTCAGAACTCTGACGATTCAAGTCCGTTTGCCTGCGTAAATTATGCAATGAGGCGCATTAAAAGAGAAGCGGATAAGCGCAGTGTTAAAACGGCAAAAACTATATATCTTACCGATCAAAAAAACGGTTTTGAAACTTATAATGCTAAAGAGCTTCAGTTTCTTGAACAAAATTTATATAATCCTGCTTCCGGTGTTTATCAAAAGCAATCCGATGCCGTCACGCTCTTTTTTGCACCGACGGTCAGAGAAGAATGTGACTATGCCGCTTCGAGAATCAAAAAGCTTATAAGAACCGGCAAATACCGATGCCGTGATATTGCGGTTGTATACAGAAATGAAGTGCCATATGAAAAACAAATCAGAACCAGTCTGAAGAAATACGGTGTTCCGATTTTTGAAGACAAAAGGCAAAACATTGAAAACGAGCCGCTGATAATTGCTGTGCGCTCTTTGCTTGAAATTTTTACAAACGGCTTCTCAACAGAAAATCTGATGGCATATCTCAAAACAGGACTTTCCGGAATTTCCGATGATGAGATTGCGTGTGCCGAAAATTATGCTTTGATGTGGAACTTTAACGCAAACGGATGGAAACAGGAATGGACCGATAATCCTGACGGCTTTGGAATCGAAATGGACGAAGACAGAGCGCAGAGACTTGCCGCTTTGAATGAAACGCGCAAAAAAATTACGCAGCCGATCACAGCTTTTTGCGAAAATATGAAAGGTGCCGACGGAAAACAGGCAATGACGGTCATATATAATTTTCTTACTGAAAATCATATTGACGAAAACTTAAAGGCATATGCAATCAAGCTTGAAGAAAGCGGAAATTTTGAGCTTGCAAAGGAACAGGAACAGGTATGGGATATTCTTATGAATGTTCTTGATCAGATTGCAAATGTGCTTGAAGATAAAACCGTAACACCAAAAAGACTCAAAGAAATTTTTATGCTTGTTGTGTCCGTTCAAAGTCTCGGAAAGCTTCCGGACGGATTTGATGAGGTTTATATCTGCAGCTGTGACAGAATTGCAACAATTATGCCTAAGGTTATTTTCGCTGTCGGAGCAAACGAGGAAAAGTTTCCGAAGCCTTTTGAAGAAAGCGGAATTTTCGGCGGTTTTGAAAAGGAAAGGCTTCGCGAATTTTTGCCTGAACTCAAAGATGACGCAAGAAGTCAGACCATGAACGAAAGGTTTATGGTATATAACACTATTTGCTCAGCAAGAGAAAAACTGTTTGTTTCTTGGGCGCTTACAGATACCGCCGGTCAAAAAATGGTTGAATCGGAACTTGTTTTTTCAATTCGCAAAATTTTGCCGCAGGCAGAAATAATTAATGTTTCTGCGGCTGATGATGAATTCAGAACGGAAAGCGAAAAAGCTGCATTTGAACTTCTGGCAAAAAACTGGAACAGCAATACTCCGAAAGCAAAAGCACTTAAGGAATATTTTTCAACAAAAGATGAATATAAAAACCGTATTGAAGCAATTGAAAGGGCCAGCACAAGAAAGGATTTCGCCTTTGAAAACAAAGAAACAGCAAAGGAACTGTTTGGAAAAAACATAAGACTTTCGGCAACTAAACTTGAAAATTATGAAAAATGCCCGTTTATGTTCTTTTGCAGTGCGGCGATGAAAGCAAAACCGAGAAAAATTGCAAGACTTGATCCTGCGCAAAGCGGAACGCTTGTTCATTATGTTCTTGAAAAGCTTCTTAAATCATACGACACAAAGAGCTTTCTTGATGCGCCTCGTGACGAGCTTAAAGCCGAAGTTGATCAGCTGCTTGAAGAATATATAGAAACATACATGGGCGGTACATCGGATAAATCCGAAAGGTTTATGTATCTTTATTCCCGTATGCGCAAGACAATGTCTGCAATCATTGAAAGACTTTTTGCCGATTTTGCCGACAGCGATTTTGAACCGTGTGATTTTGAACTGAAAATCGAATATGACGGAAAGATCAAGCCTTTTAAGGTTGAACTCGAAGACGGATTCATTGAACTTTTCGGAATTGTTGACCGTGTTGACAAAATGGATAAAGACGGAAAAACATATATCAGAGTTGTTGACTATAAATCCGGAACACAGACTTTTTCTCTTTCAGATATTCTTCAAGGTCTCAGTATGCAAATGCTTCTTTATCTTGTTTGTATTTGCAGAACCGGTAAAAGTTTATACGGAGAAAATATTGTTCCTGCCGGAGTGTTATATGTTCCTGCAAGATTTGATTCTTACAAAATTAATCGTAACGACAGTGAAAATGAAATTACCGAAAAGCGAATTGCTGATGGTAAGATGCAGGGAATGATCCTTGATGATGAAACCGTTATTGAGGGCATGAGTAAAAGCTTAAGCCCTCTGATAATTCCGATTTCGGTGGATAAACGCTCCGGTAAAATTTCGGGCAATTTCATAAGTCTTGAACAAATGGGTGTTCTTGCAAAAAAAATGGATAAAATAATGGCTGACATGGGAAATGAACTTCATGAAGGACACATACCCGCAAGACCTGTTTACAGAAAAAATCGCGGTTGTGCCTGTGATTACTGCGATTATAAAAGCGTTTGCATGAGTTCTGAGGGCGTTAAGGTCAGATATTTGGAAGAACTCAAACATTCACAATGTTTGTTTAAGCTTGATGAGGAGGGCAGGGAAGATGCCGAGAAACTGGACTGAAAAACAGCTTGACGCAATTGATGCAAGACGAGGCAGTGTGCTTGTCAGCGCAGCGGCAGGTTCCGGAAAAACCGCTGTTCTTGTTGAGCGTGTTATTGAAAGAATTACCGATAAGAAAAATCTGTGTGATGCAAACAGATTGCTTATAGTAACCTTTACCCGTGCCGCAGCAAGTGAAATGAGACAGCGAATCAGTGCGGCTGTTGAAGAACAGCTGAAACTTAATCCGGGCGATAAAAATTTAATAAATCAGAAAATGCTTTTACCGTCGGCAAAGATTTGCACAATCGACAGCTTTTGCAGCAAACTTGTGCGTGATAATTTTGAACTTCTTGACATTTCGCCTGATTTCAAAAATGCCGATGACGGCGAGCTGAAACTTTTAAGAGCACAGGCAATGGACATGACGCTCGATGAGCTTTATGCAAAAAAAGACGAAGATTTTTTGAATCTGGTTGAACTTTTATTCAAGGGGAAAGATGACAGCTTTCTTGCCGATATGATTTACGAACTATATAATGTTTCAATGTCATATCCGTTTCCTGAAAGGTGGCTTGATGAGGTCGGAGAAGAATATGATAATGCAGGCGATATAAAGGAAAGTACATATGCAAAAATAATCATGAATTATGTTTCACAGGCTATTGATTATTGTCTTGAACTTCTTGATAATGCAAAAGCCATTATTAATGAATATCAGCCTTTGAAAGATGTATTTTTAAAAGCGGTTGACATTGATTATATGTATATTGAAAAAATCTCGGAAGATCTTAAAGCTTTCAACTGGGATTCGGCAAGAAAGAGAATACCGCTTTTTAAACTTGAAACAAGAGCAAAACTTCCCAATGAATTAAAGGGAGACAGTGATGTAAAAACAATCGATGCCATAAGGCAAAAGGTAAAATCTATAATAAAAGATTTATCAACCGGAAATATAATGTGCTGCGATGAAAACGAATTCAGGCAGGATATGGACTATCTTTCTCCGATGGTAAAACAGCTTTGCGGTGCGGCTAAATTGTTTTACAAAAATTTTTCAGATTTAAAAAGTGCAAAAGATATTGCGGATTTTAACGATATTTCACATATGGCTCTTTCTCTTCTGGTAAAACCCGGTGAGGGCGAAGATTATGAAATAACCGATTTGGCAAAGTCAATTTCGCTTGATTATGATGAAATTCTTATTGATGAATATCAGGATACAAATAAGGCGCAGGATATGCTTTTCACTTCAATTTCAAGGAATAATCTTTTCCGTGTCGGTGATGTCAAGCAAAGTATTTACAGATTCAGGGGGGCTATGCGG
>JBJEOJ010000186.1:0-6668 GCA_051880655.1 Acutalibacteraceae bacterium
A
Source organism: Acutalibacteraceae bacterium (assembly GCA_051880655.1). Taxonomy (GTDB): domain Bacteria; phylum Bacillota; class Clostridia; order Oscillospirales; family Acutalibacteraceae; genus UBA6857. The sequence goes on from JBJEOJ010000186.1 coordinate 2, forward strand.
GCTGTTTACCGCTTTTGAAAAGGCAGGAATAAAAGATAAAATCAACTCACTTGAAAACAAAGAAAACACCCTGATGGTCAGGGAAGTTTATAAAGATGCAACCGATTTTTCGGGCGGTGAAAAGCAAAAGCTGCTGCTTGCCAAGGCGCTTTATAAAAATGCGCCGATTCTTGTTCTGGATGAGCCGACAGCCGCTCTTGACCCGATTGCCGAAAATGAGCTTTATCTGAAATATAACGAGATGACCGAAAACAAAATTTCGTTTTTCATTTCGCACAGGCTTTCGTCAACGCGTTTTTGCAGCAGAATTTTATTCATTTCAGACGGCAGAATTGCCGAAAGCGGAACGCATGAAGAGCTTATAGCGAAAAAAGGTGCCTATTACAGAATGTATCAGCTTCAAAGCTATTATTATAAAGAGCAAAAGGAGGCTGAATCATGATGAGCAAAATGAAAACGATTATTTCCGCCTTTAAAGAAATGCATCGCCTTGAAAAAAGGCTGATTCCGACTTTACTGACAGTTGCGGTTATCACGGCTGTTTTGCCGTTTGTTGACATCTGGTTCACGGCAAAAATTATTGATTTGCTTGATTTAGGCGCAAAAATGAGTCAGCTTGCCGTTTATATTGCATTGGCAGTTTCCATTAATTTTGTACTGATGTTTTTATCAAGCTATCTCGGTGACATTCAGTATGTATACCGTTCGATTATGTATAACAAAGAGCTTGAAAATGTTGCTTTCAAGCTATATAGAACGGAATATCAAAAGCTTGAGGACAATGATTTTAAAGAACTGATTCACAAACATTCCGAAGCGCAAAACAGAGTTTTTTCTTCGTTTGTTCAGTTTTCATGGATGATGCGTGATTTCGTTTCGGGGCTTTTAACGCTTATCATTGCGTCAGTTATTGTTATACCGCTTTTTAAAATCGGTTTTCAGACAACCGGAGACTCGTTTTTTGAAAAGCCTGTTTTTCTGCTTTTCATTTTCGGGGCAATCGCCGTTATGGTGGTTATCATTCTGATTGTTGCCATCAGAATGAACAAAGCGTGGTTCAAGGCATCTGATGAATATTCCCGCCTCGACCGTCTGTTTTACTTTTTTATTGATCTGTTTTCCGATTACAAAACAGGAAAGGAAATCCGTCTTTATAAAGAGCAAAGCTTAATTGAACATGAGGCAACGGACGTCATTTTGAACGACGGCGAAAAGGTGCTGAGAAGTGCGTCGATGCGAACAGCGCTTTCAAGCTCGTTTGTTGCCGTACTCGGTGCATTGGTCGGCTTCGGTGTTTATCTTTTCATTGGCGTCAAGGGTCTGTACGGACTTTTCGCAACCGGCTCACTTGTGCTTTATTGCGGTGCGTTTATGCAGATAATAAACGGCATTATGCAAATGGCGGTGACTTTCGGAAAAACCGAAGGAATGGTGCCGCTGATCAATTATTATTTTGACATCATCAATACCGAAGATGAAATGACCTACGGTAAAAAAGAGTTTGATTCAGACGAAAAAGTTGAAATTGAATTTAAAAATGTATCGTTCAAATATCCCGCAAGTGAAAACTATGCCTTAAAGAATATCAATCTCAAAATTGAAAACGGGAAAAAACTTGCCGTTGTGGGAAGAAACGGCAGCGGAAAAACAACGTTTATCAAACTGCTTTGCCGATTTTACGATGTGACGGACGGCGAAATCCTGATTAACGGCATCAATATCAAGGAATATTCAAAAGACGCTTTGATGAAGCTATATTCCGTTGTTTTTCAGGATTTCAAAATTTTTTCAACAACGGTTGCACAAAACATTTTTGCCGGCGACAGCTATGACAAAGAAAAAATGTATGATGCGTTTGACAAGGCGAGCATAAAAGACCGCGTGCTGAGTATGAAAGATGTCGAGAATACCCATGTATACAAAGATCTGGACAAATCGGGCGTTGAAATTTCGGGCGGAGAAGCGCAAAAGCTTGACCTTGCAAGGGCACTATATAAAGATGCACCGATTGTTATTCTTGACGAACCGACAGCGGCACTCGACCCCGTTGCCGAAAGCGAAATTTACAGCCGCTTTAACAGTTTTGTTCAAAGCAAAACGGCAATTTATATTTCTCACAGGCTTTCAAGCTGTACATTTTGCGACAACATTGCCGTGTTTGACAAAGCCCGGCTTGTTGAATACGGAACGCATCAAAAGCTTCTTGAGAAAAACGGAAAATATAACGAGCTTTGGAACGCTCAGGCAAAATACTATTTAGATGAATAACGAAACCGCCGGCTGAAAAGAATCAGTCGGCGGATTAGCTTGTTTTTAATTCGGAATTATAATACCTTCCGCACCAATCCGTTATTTACAAAAAACATGGTTTCCGATCGTCTTAATAACCGGTCTTGAAAGCATAAAGCTGTTGCTTGTTTTTCTCGGGTTGTAATAATAGATCGCTCCGCCGCTCGGATCCCAACCGTTCACGCAGTCTCTTGCCGCTTTTAGTGAGGTTTCATTTCCTGAAACAGACCAGTTGGAATCGTTGACGCAGGAAAATGCACCTTTTTGATAAATGACGCCTGCAACCGTGTCCGGAAAAGATGAATGAGTAACACGGTTGAGAACAACAGCGCCGACTGCCACCTGACCGGTATAGCTTTCTCCTCGCGCTTCCGCCGCAATCAGCTTTGATAAAAGCTGAATGTCGCTGTTTGAATATTTACCCGATGAGGAAGAGGAGGACGATGAGGACGAGCCGAGACCGAGGAATTTAAGCGTTTTCGGGCCTGCAATTCCGTCAACGGTTATGCCGCAGTTTTTTTGAAAGGCTCTGACCGCTTTCTGGGTTTGTGTGCCGTAAATTCCGTCAATCGAGCCGCTGTAATATCCGAGCTGTTTAAGTTTTGTCTGAATTTTTCTGACCTCTTCGCCTCGTGAGCCGAGCTTTGAAAGGGCATAGACATAATCGCCGTTTTGCGTTTGACCGCTTTCATAGTTGTAAGCCATGTTTAAAAGCGAAAAAACAAGAACAAATACGGCAAAAAAGCGAAGAAAAATCATCACTTTGGTTTTAAGCCTGCTTTTCATTTTCTGAAGCTTCCTTTCTTTGATTTTGTTAATGTAAAATTTTGTCTGTTGCATTTATACCGCAGTCATAAAAAATCGGTTTTGATTGCCTGAATATATTTTTCCGTTTTATCTTTCGGCTATTCAAAAAAACAAAATTTTTATTTGCACAAAAAAAGCAATGATTTTTTGTTGATTATTAATAGAATTTAATTGCGTAAAAGCTATGAAAAGCGGTGTTTTTTATGATATAATTAATAAAATATGAATTGCTTTAAGCCTTTTTTCGGCAATTTGCAAGCAATTTTAAAACCCGTTAATAAACAGGAGGAATACATTATGAAAGCAACAAAAAAAGAATTCACCTTTCCGTCAGTATCGGGTCTTGCCGATATTCACGCCGCCTGCTATACACCGCAGGACACTTCGTCTGTGAAAGCAGTTATTCAGATTGCACACGGCATGGCTGAGCATCTTGAAAGATATGAGCCGTTTGCCGATGTCCTTTGCGAAAACGGTTTTGCCGTTTATATCAACGACCACCTCGGTCACGGTCAAAGCGTTTCTTCAAAAGATGAGCTCGGCTATTTTGGCGAAAAAGACGGCTGGAAAAACTTCGTTGAGGACTGCCATCAGCTGCTTGAGATTGCCAAAAAAGATTTTCCCGAAAAACCTTATTTCTTCTTCGGTCACAGCATGGGCTCATTCGTTTCAAGAAGCTTTTCTTTCAAATATGCTTCGGAGCTTTCGGGCGCTGTTTTCTGCGGAACTTCAGGACCGAATCCTGCTGCAGGTCTCGGCTCAAAAATCGCTTCACTGATTGCAGGGAGAAAAGGCACTCATTACAGAAGCACATTCATCGATAAGCTTGCTTTCGGTTCATATAACAAACGCTTTGAGGGCAGAACGGCTTATGATTGGCTTTCAAGGGATCATGAGCAGGTTGACAAATATATTGCAGATGACCTTTGCGGCTTCCTTTTCACCGCCTACGGTTACCGCGATATGTTCGATCTTTTGGGGAGCGTTTCCGGCAAGGATTGGTTTGAAAATTATCCCAAACAGCTTCCGGTGCTTATCATCTCAGGTGCAGAAGACCCCGTCGGCAATTACAGCAAGGGCGTAAGACAGGTTTATGACGGGCTGAAGAATGCCGGCAAGGATAATGTAACGATGCACCTTTATGCAAACGGCAGACATGAAATTCTTAACGAAAAAGATGCCTTTGATGAAGTGTGCTCCGATGTTATCGAATGGGCAAACGGCATAATCGGCTGAAAAGCATTTGATTAAAGGCTCAAATAAATGAAAGGAAGCGGCGAAAACAGGACGCCGCAACGGAAAAATGTCATTTCTTATTGAAAAGAACAGTGTTACGTTTGAAAACGCTTCTTTAAAAATTACTTTTGAAATTTCCGGCTCAAGAATCAGTTCGTTTTATTTAACCAACAAATTAAACGGCAAAAATATTCAGGGCGAAGCAAATTCCGAAGTTTTTGAAATTAATTTCAAGGGCGGCTTTTTCGGTGAAAAGGTTACGGCAAGCGGACTGAAAATCACAAACACTTACGGAAAAGAAGAAAACGGTGCCCAGAAGCTTTTCTTTGAATTTGCTCCCGTAAAAGTCAAGGGTAGCCAGATTGCTGTTACGCTTGTTTATGAAACGGCGGAAAACGAGCATTGGTTCAGAAAATATATTAAGCTTGCATCTGAAAATCCGAGCGAAAAAACAGTGCTTGACTATATTGACTTCTTCCCGATTCATTCCGGAATCAATACAAAAACAAGATGTTTGCCGCCTCAGGAAAAATCACATATCAGCGGTATGGCGCTTTCTCTCGGACAGCCGGTTTTTCTTGACAGTGCATTTTTCGGCTGTGAATTTCCGGCAACGGTCAACACGGTAATTGACGGCAGTCTCACCGTTAAGTATTACAGCGGCAAGACGCTCCCGAATCTTCTTCAAAACGGCGAATATACTTCCTATAAAGCTGTCTGCGGTGTGGCGCAAAGCGATGATGAAGTAATTTTACATACGGCTCTTTTTGATTACATTGAAAAAATTGCGAAGCCGCTTGAATTTCAGACGCAGTATAATTCATGGTATGACCATATGCTGAACATTTCAGCCGAAAACATTGAGCAGTCTTTTCTTGAAATTGAAAAGGCAATGACTGCCGTCGGTTCAAAGCCGCTTGACTGCTATGTTGTTGATGACGGCTGGAACGATTATGAAAAGAATTTCTGGTGCTTTAACAAAAAATTCCCGAACGAGCTTTATCCGTCCTCGGCGCTGACAAGAGCTTTCGGCTCTTCTTTCGGCATGTGGCTCGGACCTCGCGGCGGTTACACAACCGACACCATTAAATTTGCAAGAAGAATTGAAAAAGCAGGAAACGGCTTTGTCAATAAGAAATCCATTGATATTGACGTTGCAAGCGAAAAATATATCAAAAAAGTTTCCGACCTTATGGTTGATTATGAAAAGAAATTCGGTTTGAAATATTGGAAGCTTGACGGATTTATGCAAAAACCGTGCCGCAATTCCAATCATGACCATATGACCGGCGGAAAAGACGATATGTATTTTTACAGTCAGGCATGGGAGCGCTGGATCGGCGTTTTCAATCGACTTGAAAAAGAAAGCGACGGCGGTGTGTTCATTAATCTTACCTGCTATGCGCCGCCGAGTCCATGGATGCTTCAGTTTGTCAACTGCATGTGGATGCAGGTCAGTGATGATATGGGCTTTGCCGAAAAAGATGAAAACGGCAAAAAGACCGGTGCTTCCAAAAAAGACATGATGCTGACTTACCGCGACGACAGATATTATGATTTCCTGCGCAAAAGAAAATTTGTTTTCCCGCAAAGCAGAATTTATAATCATGACCCGATTTATGCAAACGAAGCAAAGGTCAGAATGACTGATGAAGAATTTCGCGAATATCTGTTTTCAATGGCCGGCAGAGGGAACGCATTCTGGGAGCTTTATTACAGCTATGATCTGATGAACGAAGAAAAATGGAGAATCAACAACAGTGTTCTGTGCTTTATCCGTGAAAATCTTCATTTGCTCAAAAATTCAACCATGTTCGGAGCAAAGCCGTCCTCCATGCAGGTTTACGGCTACGGTTCTTTCGGAGAAGATGAGGGCATTGTTATGCTCAGAAATCCGAGCGGCGAACAGAAGAATTATGTTCTGCGCCTTGACAGCAGTATCGGTGCAAAGCAAAGCTTAAAAGATGCAAGATTTTGCGTGATTTTGCCGTATAACAATTACGGCTCTCAGGGCAAATACAGCTACGGCGACACGGTCAGCGTTATGCTTGCACCTTATCAGACGAAGATTTTGTCATTCGGCAAGAAGATGAAATTCATGAAAACCGAATATGTCAAAACGCTTTCAAAGAATGAACTTGAAGTCACATTCAATCAGACGGTTGTTGCGGACAGTATCTCATGCCCGCAAAACAAAATTGTTTCGTGCAGACTGCTTGATGATTACAGAAGTGTTGTTCTGACCTTTGAAAAAGATTTTGATGCTTCTCAGAGCTATACGCTTTGCTCGGTGAAAGACATCATGCTGTTTGAAAGCGAATGTGATATAGGATTC
>JBJEOJ010000187.1:0-30909 GCA_051880655.1 Acutalibacteraceae bacterium
AGCAGAAATTTTCAAGTTGAAACAACTCCACACTCCACACTCCAAACTCCACACTCCAAACTGTCATAAGCTCCAAGCAGGCTATTTGTTATTAAAAATACACAATAGCCCGGTTTTATTCATATTTTTTATGGTTATATTCAATAAAAATGAATAATTATCAACTTTTTATGCAAAAAGCGCTTGACTTCTGCATAAAAATGCGTATAATCATAACATAACACACAGTTGACACTGTGAAAAACAAATGAACAGAACGGAGACAACCGAACATGAAAGAGATTAAAAAAATTGTTCTTGCTTATTCAGGCGGACTTGATACATCAATCATTATTCCTTGGCTTAAGGAGCACTACAATAACGCAGAAGTAATTGCCGTTTCGGCAGACGTCGGACAGGGCACAGAGCTTGACGGCCTTGAGGAAAAAGCAATCAAAACAGGTGCTTCCAAGCTTTATATCGAAGACCTCAAAAAAGAATTCGTTGAAGATTATATTTATCCGACCCTCAAAGCCGGTGCGGTTTATGAAGGCTCTTATCTTCTCGGAACTTCCTTTGCACGTCCGATTATTGCAAAGAGAATTGTTGAAATTGCAAAAGCCGAGGGCGCTGACGCAATTTGCCACGGCTGCACAGGCAAGGGCAACGACCAGGTGCGTTTTGAACTTGCAATCAAAGCCTTTGCTCCCGATATGGAAATCATCGCTCCGTGGAGAACATGGGAATTCAAGAGCCGTGAAGATGAAATCGAATATGCCATTGCTCACAACATTCCTCTTAAAATTACAAAAGAAACCAACTATTCAAAAGATAAAAACCTCTGGCATCTTTCTCACGAGGGACTTGACCTTGAAGACCCGGCAAACGAGCCCAAGTATGACGAAATTCTTGAAATGGGCGTAACGCCGGAAAAAGCTCCTGACACACCGACTTATGTTACCATCGGTTTTGAAAAAGGCGTTCCCACAACGCTTAACGGCGAAAAGGTTGACGCGGTAACAATGGTAACAAAGCTCAACGAAATCGGCGGCGCAAACGGAATCGGAATTGTTGATCTGCTTGAAAACCGTCTGGTCGGCATGAAATCAAGGGGCGTTTATGAAACTCCGGGCGGAACCATTCTTTATGCCGCTCACAGCCGCCTTGAAACTCTCTGCCTTGACAGGGAAACGGCTCACTTGAAAGAACAGCTTGCCGTGAAATATGCCGAGCTTGTCTATTACGGTCAGTGGTTCACTCCCTGCCGTGAAGCACTTCAGGCTTTTGTTGACAAAACGCAGGAAACTGTTACCGGCGAAGTCAAGCTCAAGCTTTATAAGGGCAACATAATCGGCGCCGGCACAACCTCACCTTATACCCTTTACAGCCCTGAGATGGCAACCTTTGACGAGGACGACTGCTATAATCAGGCTGACAGCGAAGGCTTCATCAACCTGTTCGGTCTGCCGATCAAGGTCAAGGCAATGCTTTCCAAGGATTGGGACATTAACAAATAAACAAAAGCAATGTTTATAATAAAAAACACCGGGGCTGTGTTGAACGCAGTCCCGGTGCGTGGTATAATGGGAAAATCAAAGCATTACCTTATAATAAAAATTTATTTTGAATCAACAAGGATTTTATTCTGTTGTGTATTTTTGTTTGAATTTATGTTACATCAAAGAAAAGATTACAGATTAAAAACATATGATTATTCATCACACGGTTCATATTTTATAACGGTCTGTGTGAAAAATCGTGAATCTATTTTATGGGAAAATGTAGGGGCGCGCATTGCGCGTCCTCAATTTGAAGATAATTTATCACGCTACGGTATTATTGTTGCAGAGGCGATTTCAAATATAAACAAATTTTATCCAATGATTGAGGTCGATAAATATACGATCATGCCTGATCATTTACACATGATTTTAACGATTAAGGCAGAGCAGCCGGAACAAGAGCAAGGACGCGCAATGCGCGCCCCTACGGTTGCAACTGTAATTAACCAAATGAAAGGATATGTAACAAAAAAATCCGGATTTTCATTTTGGCAAAAATTATATTATGATCATATTATTCGTGATGAAAAAGAGTATAGTTTAATATGGCAGTATATTGATAAGAATCCGCAAAAATTTTTTGAACAAAAACAGAATAATACTTTATAGATTATATTCAAAATACAACAAGTATTGATACATCACAAGGAGGAACACCCATGCCACTTTGGACAGGACGCTTCAAAAAAACACTTGACAAAAAAACAAATGATTTCAATTCTTCCATACCTTTTGACTGCCGCATGGCACAGCAGGACATCAAAGGCTCTGTTGCACATGCAACGATGCTCGGAAAACAAGGCATCATTGACAAGGGTGAAAGCGAAAAAATTGTTGGTGCTTTAAAAGAAATTGCCGAAGATCTTGAAAACGGTAAGCTTGAAATTGACATGACCGCCGAGGATATACACACCTTTGTTGAGGGCGAGCTGACAAAAAGAATCGGCGACAGCGGAAAAAGGCTTCACACCGCAAGAAGCCGTAACGATCAGGTTACTCTTGATTTAAGATTGTATTTGCTTGATGAATGCGAAAAAATCAAAGCTTCCGTTTGCGATTTTGTTGAAGTGATCGTGAAAAAGGCAAATGAATATCATGACGCTGTTATGCCGGGCTATACACATCTTCAGCGTGCACAGCCGGTCACTCTCGGTCATCACCTTCTGGCATATGCCGATATGCTTGTTCGTGACCTTGAAAGACTTTCCGACTGCAAAAAACGCATGGCGGTTTCGCCGCTCGGTTCGGGTGCGCTTGCCGGCACAACTTATCCGCTTGACAGGGAATATACCGCAGAGCTTCTCGGCCTTTCCGGTGTAAGCGACAACAGTCTTGACGGCGTTTCGGACAGAGACTATGTTCTTGAACTTCTCTCGGTGCTTTCTATTATTATGGTGCATCTTTCCCGCTTTGCGGAAGAGGTTATCATGTGGTGCTCATGGGAGTTTAAGTTTGTGGAGCTTGATGATGCATTTTCAACCGGCAGCAGCATTATGCCGCAAAAAAAGAACCCCGACATTGCCGAGCTTGTAAGGGGCAAATCGGGCAGAGTGTTCGGAGACCTCATGACGCTTTTAACCGTAATGAAAGGTTTGCCGCTTGCGTATAACAAGGATATGCAGGAGGACAAAGAGGCTGTTTTTGATGCGGTTGACACCGTGCTTATTTGCGTTGATACTTTCAGCGCAATGCTTGACACGGCAACATTCCTGAGAGAGAACATGAGGAATGCGGCGGCAAAAGGGTTTATTAACGCAACCGACTGTGCCGATTATCTTGTTTATAAAGGACTTCCTTTCAGAGATGCTTATAAGGCGGTCGGCGGACTTGTCGCCACCTGTATTGACAAAGGTCTGACGCTTGAAACATTGCCGCTTGAAGAATATAAAGCCGTTTGTGATTTGTTCGATGAAGATGTTTATCAGGCAATCGACCTCGATAACTGCGTAAAGAAGAGAACCGTCAAAGGCGGACCGTCGCCGCAGTGCGTTCTTGATGAAGTAAAAGCGATGGAGAAAAAGCTTGAGAAAATAAGAAGCGAAAGCTAAGCAGTGTGGAGTTTGGAGAGTGGAGTTGCTTCGCTTCAAAACACAAAAACAGTTGATAAAAAAACAGCCGGTCAGGTGTGAGATAACGCCCGATCGGCTGTTTAACTTTATATATAAAAGAAAAAGAACCTTTTGAAGGTTCTTTTTGGTGACCCGGACGAGAATCGAACTCGTGTTACCGCCGTGAAAGGGCGGTGTCTTAACCGCTTGACCACCGGGCCATAAATATATATTAACGAGGCGGAAAACCGGAGCTCGTAATTTTTGCAAGTTGGTAGCGGCAGTGGGATTCGAACCTACGACACTCCGGGTATGAACCGAATGCTCTAGCCAACTGAGCTATGCCGCCACATACACGCTCTCAACAGCGCTTGACCATTATATTATAAGAATTCGCCAATGTCAAGTGTTTTTCAAAACTTTTTTTAATTTTTTACGTGTTTTGCAGCACGGACGCTGAGTTAATAAATATTTTAAATTAATTTATACGGTATGACAATATTTTCCGATAAACTTGTTTCCATGTAGATTGCTGAAACAATATTATTATTGACAGTTTCGTCAAAGTTCAAAACGAAATAAAAGCAATTAAAATATAAGCTTATTGATTGTTTTAATCAAAGTATCGGCTTATGCTTGAAAATTATTTTAAAAACCGATATAATGTTAATACATTTTCATTCTTTCGTTTAAAAAGGAGGAAACACATGAAAAAAACATTAAAAAAGATCCTTGCAATTGCTTTGAGCACACTTATGCTGTTTTCGGTCTTTTCCGTTGCTTCCGGTGCGGTTAAGCTCAGTGACGGTCTTGATGCGCTTCGTGCTCAATGGTCTCGTGACTGCGGTCCGTCTGCAGGCGGTTATGCTATTGATTACAGCTATTATTCACCGGTCAAATCCTCTTCGGATTCAACAAAATATCCGCTTGTTGTTTTTCTTCCCGGCGGCGGAGAGGGAAAGAAGCCGGGCGGAGAACTGACGGGAAATTCATTTGCACGCTGGTCAAGTGAAGAATATCAGCCGCGTTTTGCTTCGGGCGGCGGAGCATTTCTGATGATTGCCCGTGACCCGGAAGAAAAGCTTTTATATTGGGACGCTTCAAGCCTTATTCCCAGACTTAAAGCTGCAATTGATGATTTTACGCAAAAACACCCGAATGTTGACACAACCCGAATTTATGTTATTGGCTGGTGCTTAGGTGCAACAGGTGCGCTCAATCTTGCGGTTAATTATCCTAACAGTATAGCAGGTGCTGTTCTTTGCTCACCTCGCTGTTCAATTTCTTCTTCCGATGCCAAGAAGCTGAAAAACACAGCAGTCTGGATTTTAAGCTGCAAAAAGGATTCCTATTCTCTTTACAGCTATTCGCAGACTTCATGGAGCAATCTTAAAGATAACAGTGCCGATAAATCCAAAATCCGCTTTACTTCTTTTGACAGTGCACCGGATGCCGGAGCTTTGTTGCAGCATCTGACATGGAAATATGTTGAAACCGATACGGAAGATCAAAACGGCTACAAAGGAATCAAAACCGTTGACGGAAACGGAAATACCGTTTCAATTAACGCATCAATAATCAATTGGCTTTCATTGCAGCATCTTCAATATGATAATTCTGATTGCTCATGCAACTGCCATAAAACAGGTGTTGTAAAATTCATCTGGAAAATACAGGTTATATTCTGGAAGATTTTCGGCGTAAGAGACAAGAAGGTTTGTGACTGCGGAGTTTCTCATTGGTAATTATACTATATATATTACGGGCGGACGAAATCCGCCCGGTTTTTATTAATAAACACGAAATCATTTTAAAATTTTATTCATTGACATAACATAAGCACATAACTAAAATTAAATTATAAGACTGATAAGAGGTGAAAGCGGTGAAAAAAAGAATCATAAGCTTTGCAATGAGCGTTATTTTGATTTTTTGCTCTGCTTTCTTATGCGCAGCAGTCAATAACGATGTCAGCATAAATGACGGTCTGACCGCTTTGCGTGCTCAGTTTTCAAGAGATGCAGGACCGAAAAAAGACGGATTTTCAATTGATTACAGCTTCTTCTCTCCGGTGAAAAGCAGCTCTGACACAACAAAATATCCGCTTGTCATTATCATGGCAGGAGCACGTGAGGGTACATATCAGGGAAAAGAGCTTCTTGCAAATGAATTTGCCTATTGGTCGGGCAAGGAATATCAGCAGCGTTTTATTTCAAGCGGCGGAGCATTCATTCTGATTGCAAGAGCGCCTGAGGAACGCTTGTTATGTTGGGATTCCGAAAAACTGACAGCACCGCTTAAAGCTGCAATTGATGATTTTACACAAAAGCACCCGAATGTTGACACAAACAGAATTTATGTTATGGGTTGGTGTCTCGGTGCAAAAGGAGCAATTAATCTTGCGGTAAAATATGAAAACTTTGCCGCTGCCGTTGTAATTATGGTGCCGCCGTTTACTGTTTCCGAAGAGGAGGCAAAGGCTTTGAGCAACACGCCGACATGGCTCATCGGCTGCAAAAATGATTCTTATGCGCTTTACGGGCTTTATATAAAACCGTCCTGGGAGAGAATCTGCAAATATGCCGCCCGCCCCGAAAAAAATTATTTCACAACTTTTGACACGGCGGCAGACACCACCTATTTTTTCAATCATAATGTCTGGCTTCAGGTTTCACACGATATGCAGCTTGAATCCGACAGCTACAGCGGCATGAAAACAATTAACGGGAACTCGGAATTAATAAGCACCGAAAACGGTTTTATTCACTTGCTTTCACAAAACGGTGTTCCAAAGTATTTTTATTCATTGATAAATGAAGAAAACGATAAATGTCCTTGTATGTGCCACAATAAAAATGTTTTCATTCGTTTGTTCTGGAAAGTGAAAACAATAATAAACATTTTTCTCAGAAACAAAAATGAACAATACTGCGCCTGCGGTGCATTACACTGGAAGGTCAGAACTGAATACTGATAAAACAAGACGGCAGAGCATGTAACTTTGCCGTCTTGCTTCATTCAGTTTTCTTCCGGTTTATATATTACATCGGTTATCAGCGATGTGATAATTCTTGTCACGGTTTGCATCACCTGCACGCTGATATATTCAAAACGTGAGTGATAGTTTTCTGCGCCCGTGCATAAATTCGGGCAAGGCAGACCTATGAACGAAAGACGAACGCCGTCTGTTCCGCCTCGGATCGGTGCAATTTTCGGTTCAATGCCGTTTTCGGCAATCGCTTTTTTTGCACGCTCAACGATATACATATGTTGCGAAACGATCTCGCTCATATTAGCATAGCTGTCGGTTATTTCGGCTTTGAAGCAGTCTTTGCCGTATTTTTTGTTCAGCACATCGCAAAGCGATCTTATAAATTGCTTTTTGTTTTCAAATTTTTCTTTGTCATGGTCGCGGATAATATATTTCATTGTTGCTTTTTCAATTTCGCCGCTGATGCTCAGCAAATGATAAAAACCTTCATAACCTTCGGTGCTTTCCGGTCGCTCGGTTTTCGGAATCATTGTTTCGAATTCGCAGGCAAGCGAACAGGCGTTTATCATTTTTCCTTTCGCACAGCCGGGATGAATGTTAACGCCGCTGATTGTTACAACGGCTTTTGCGGCGTTGAAATTTTCAAATTCAACAGTTCCGAGCGTGCTTCCGTCAACGGTGTAGGCATAATCCGCACCGAATTTTTCAAGGTCAAAGAAATTTGCGCCTCTGCCGATTTCTTCGTCGGGAGTAAAGCATAAGGAAATATTTCCGTGCGGCAGGTCGTTTTCGATAATATACTCAACAGCACTGATGATTTCGCTGATACCTGCTTTGTTGTCTGCGCCGAGAAGCGTTGTTCCGTCGGTTACGATCAGCTCGTCTCCGATGTAATTGAGCATATTCGGATACTCTTCGGGTGAAAGATAAATTTGCTTTTCAGCGTTGAGAAGTATTTTTTCTCCGCCGAAGCGAACGATTTTCGCGTTAATCGGAAAGTCGGCTGCTTCGGGAGAGGTATCCATATGAGCAATCAGTCCGATTGTTTCATCGCAGGGAACATTGCCCTTGACAAAAGCATAAACATAGCCTTTTTCGTCAACATGAGCGTTTTCAATTCCCATATTGTAAAGCTCTTTTGCAATATATTCTGCAAGAGCAAGCTGCTTTTTTGTGCTCGGCGTTTCTTTGCTTGTTTCGTCCGACATGGTGGGAAAAGAAACATATTTCAAAAATCTGTCCTGAACATTCATGGTAAATTGCGCTTCCTTCCAAAATAACCAACCGATAACCGATTAAGAGTTGTCGGCTTTTTGCTTATTTTAGCACTGAACTGCTTTTTTGGCAAGTCTGCTGTTTTTGTGGTGAATGAATTAAATTGAAATAATAGCACAAGGCTATATATTTTTAAATGGTAAAAATACCTAATATTTCATAATGAAATTTATGCATATATACGAATTTCCTTTTGAAATAATTAATAATTGCTATTTTCTGTTGACAAAAAATATGAAACGGGTATAATTCAATTACAAAATATCGTTTTGAAAAATGAAACGAAAAAGCAGGTGATAAGTTTATAGTAACATAATTGTTCGAGGAAAAAGAAAAATCAATATTGAATAATAAAAAATTATCAGGAGGTATCCCCATGAAAAAACTGACAGCGGCAATTCTTTCGCTTGTGACGGTTTTAACGGTTTTGTTTTCTGCACCGACGGCTTTTGCCGCAGAGATAGAATATAAGACAGATAAAAACAGCAGATCAATTTATTATGTAAAAAACAACGAAGTAACGGTTTGCGGATTTAATTATCGTAATGATTTCTTTGCTGATGAAGATGAGTTTGACGGTGCAAAATCCGGTTATATCTGGAGAATACCGTCAAAAATTGAGGGAAAAAAAGTGACCTCTTTTGCTTTCGATCCGGATGTCAGTAAAAAAGTCAACTCTTTTAGAAATGATTATTGTATGTCTTTTACTGTAATTGAGTTTCCCGAAACAATAAAAAAAATAAGTTCAAATATAAAAAAGTTATTTTTTGTGTCCGATCCTATAGACGGCGATGATTACCCGCTGCTATTTATTTGCCCGAAAAATTCCTATAGTCACAAATATGTAAAGGAAAACAAGCTTGATTATCTTGTGAAGTCTGACGGAGTAATCATCGGAAGCATTGAAAAATCTTTTGATTCTTTTAATAATTATTATAAGGTTAAATTCAGCGGAAGTACTGTTTATAAAGGTGACACAGCCATTCCAAAAATTAAGATTACCTCAATAGATGAAAAAGAAACACTCAAAGAGGGCGTTCATTATACCGTAATAAGCACCAAGGTCCAAAAGAATTCAAAAGAAGTGGGCGGAAGAACAATTGCTTATACCATAAAGGGTAAAGGCAATTTAAAAGGTACAGTTGTCAGATATAAAGTCGAAGTTCTTCAGCCGGAGCCGGTTGCTAACTGTAATGCCGATTCAATTAATCTGAGATCCGTTAAAATTACATGGAAGAATGCAGATGAATATCATTACCGTCCTGCCGGAAGTGTAACTTATTATGACATTTACAGAGGCGTTCGCAAATTTGAGACGCAATTGGGAAAAGACGGAATACAAGTTAAGGTAAAATGTATTGATGTTGAGCCGCTTCATCTGATTGCCAGCGTAAAAGGTCAGAGCAGCACTTCTTATATCGATAAAGACATTCTTATGCCGGATTTGGAATATCGTTATTATGTCCGTCCGCGCAAGGTTTTTGAAGGAAAGAGCTACAGAGCTGATTTTGAAAACAGCATGTGTTTGTATGTCAAATTTAAAATTCCTCAAATATATCCTTTGTGGGAAACCGAGCCGGGAAAAGTCATGCTTTCATGGAAAAAGGTTGACGGAGCAACAGGCTATGATGTGCTCAGAGCCGACAAAGAAGACGGAGAATATAAGCTGCTCACAAAAATCAAAGGAGCAAAAAACAATTCTTTCATCGATAACAACATAGAAACAAACAAGCCGTATTATTATAAAATTCTTGCAAAAAAATATATTGACGGCAAATACTATTATTTTGAACCTGAACTTTCCACGACAGAAGAAGCTGTAACAAAAGTTGTTCAAAAAGAAATTAACAAGCTTAATTTTAAATCTGCCGAAAATTTAAGCGGAAAAAAGGTTGAACTGAAATGGAAAAAGCAGCCTGGCGTTTCGGGCTATGAAATTTTTGCGAATGAAGGTTTGGCGAACAGTAAGTATTATAAAATCAAAGACATTCAAGATGCAAATGTAACATCATATATTAACTATTATGTTAAGATTAAGCCTGATGATAGTGTAGTGTCGAAAAGACTGGAAGTCGGCGACCATGCTTTTTATAAAATAAGAGCATATAAATTGGTTGACGGCAAAAAGGTATATGGTGACTTGTCGGATTATATAAGAGTTGACATTAAAAAATAACAGAAAACACAGCGTAAAAAACGGCTGTCGGTTCATTCCGGCAGCCGTTTTTTTAACATTTTTCTTTTTTCATCTTCCAAATTCCAAAGCTTTTGTATATAATTAAACTGAGGTAGTTTTGAAATGAAAGGAACGGCAAAACTTTTCGCTTTTTATGCGGAGTTTGCCTTTTGGTATTGATAATGAGAAAAACAAAAATAGTCTGCACAATCGGTCCTGCCTGCGGCGATGAAAAAACGCTCAGAGAAATGTGCCTTGCCGGAATGAATGTTGCAAGACTGAATTTTTCACACGGAACTCATGAAGATCATCTTGAAAAAATCAATCTGATTAAAAAAGTCAGAAAAGAGCTGAATATGCCGATTGCCATTCTTCTTGACACAAAAGGTCCGGAATACAGAATCAAAACCTTTGAAAACGGCAAGATCAATGTCAAAGAGGGACAGACCTTCACTTTCACAACCGGTGATATTGTCGGCGATGAAAGCCGTGTCAGCGTAAATTATGACGGACTTGCAGGAGACATGGAAAAAGGCGACAGAATTCTTGTCAATAACGGTCTTCTGATTTTTGAAGTCACCGAGGTTTCGGGAAACGATGTTATAACGAAAGTAATCGCAGGCGGCGAAATGTCAAACAGAAAAAGCATGAGTTTTCCCAATAAGGTGCTCAGCAGTGTTTATCTCAGTCAGCAGGATAAGAGCGATTTGCTGTTCGGTATGGAAAACGACGTTGATTTTATTGCCTGCTCGTTTGTTTCCTGCAAACAGGATCTGATTGATGTCAAGGATTTTCTTTCAAAAAGCGGCGCCGATCTCAACAGCGTCAGCATCATTGCAAAAATTGAAAACCGCGAAGGGGTTCAGAATATTGAAGAAATCTGCTCGGAATGTGACGGAATTATGGTTGCAAGAGGAGACATGGGTGTTGAAATTCCGTTTGAAGAGCTTCCCGGAATTCAAAAGCAGCTGATAACAAAATGCCGCCTTTGGGGCAAGCGTGTGATAACCGCAACGGAAATGCTTGAAAGCATGATTCATAACCCGAGACCGACAAGAGCCGAAATATCCGATGTTGCAAACGCAGTTTATGACGGAACAAGTGCCATTATGCTTTCGGGAGAAACGGCCGCCGGCAAATATCCCGTGCTGACCATTCAGACGATGTCCAAAATTGCCGAACAGGCAGAAAAGGGCATTGATTATCGGGAACGTTTTTTAACATCAAAGTTTAAAATCAAAAACACCGTTGATGCAATTTCCCACGCAACTTGCGGAATGGGCATTGACATCGGTGCAAAAGCTATGGTTGTCTGCTCGCTTTCGGGCACAACCGTCAGAATGGTTTCACGCTTTCGTTCGCCGGTTGACATAATCGGTCTTACGGTCAATGAAAAAACCTGGCGTCAGCTTGCCATGAGCTGGGGCGTAACGCCGGTTATGTGTGAAGTTTACCCCTCAACCGATGTGCTTTTCTATACGGCAACAAAAGTTGCAAAAAGTCTCATGAAGCTTGAAAAGGGCGACAATATCGTCATCACCGGCGGCGTGACAAATGGCGTTTCCGGAAACACAAGTCTTATTAAAATTGAAACGATCTGAAGTGATGAAAAATATGATGAAAAACAAAGAAAACAAACAACTTATAATTATATCGGTTGCATTTTATGCAGCGGCTGTTCTGATGATGGCAATCGGCACATTTTATGACCTTGAAATTGACAAAGCACTTTTTAATCCGCAAAGCTCTTTTGTCATTTACCTTGAAGCGTTCGGTCAGTCGGTTTATTGGGGAATGTGGGGACCGATTTTTACGGTGCTTTTGCTGGAAAATCATTCGCTTGACCATTTGCTGAAACTGATTGGTTGTTTTTTACCCTTTGTGAAAACGGAGTTTGACAAAGAAAGCAAGGCATACAAAACAGCCGGCTTTCTTGCTCAAAAATTTCTTGATGTGCTGTTTTTTGTTCTTGCCGTTGTCGGCTGGAGAAAGCTTGTTGCCAATGTGCTCAACGATTTTTTCGATTGGAGTGAGGTTATTTATTATCTGATCAGCGTCGGTGTTGCCGTAATCGGTGTGCTTGCGTTTTCCCGTCTTGACAAAGAGACAATCCGAAAGCTTGAATATCTTGCAGTTGCGGGAATTGCCCTCGGAATTCTTTTCAAAATTACGGAAGAACTGAAAACGATTATGAACCGAATCCGTTTTCGTGAAATGGTTGCTTTTTCAAACGGTATTGTTGACGAAAACGGTATGAGTAACGCAAAAACTGTTATGCTTCATTCGCCGCTGACTTGCGAAATGGCGGAAAACACTGACTTTTCGGCATTTTCTCCTTGGTATAAAATCGGCACAGGGTCCGATATTTACAGCCATACCGATTCGTTCCCGTCGGGACACACAACAAACAGCTGTGCGATCTTTTTAAGTTTTCTTTTTGCAAAAGCTTTTGAAAAGCTCAGAAAATTCACACCGATTTTGCTTGCTTTTTCTTTCCTTTATGTTGCCGCAATGGGACTTTCAAGAATGATGGCAGGCGCCCATTTTTTGACCGATGTGGTTTTCGGTGCGATTGTGGGTTATACATCGGTTCTGGTTGCCTTCTTGATTCTGAGAACAGTTCAGGCAAAAATCGAAAATAAAAATATCTGAGGGAGGTCTTCCCATATGCCGTTAAAAATTGTCAGAAACGATATTACAAAAATTGAATGTGACGCTGTTGTGAATGCCGCAAACTCAAGTCTGCTCGGCGGCGGAGGCGTTGACGGAGCAATACATAAAGCCGCAGGAAGAGGTCTGCTTGAAGAGTGCAGAACGCTCGGCGGATGTAAAGTCGGTCAGGCAAAAATTACGGGTGCTTACAATTTGCCGTGCAAGTATGTGATCCACACCGTCGGACCGATCTGGCACGGCGGAAAAGACGGCGAAGAGAAGCTTCTCAAAGCCTGCTATGAAAATTCGCTTGCGCTTGCGCTGGAAAACGGTTGTCAATCGGTTGCTTTTCCTTTGATTTCATCGGGTGCTTATCTTTACCCCAAGGATCAGGCACTTAAAGTTGCCGTTGATGTAATCGGAAGCTTTTTGCTCAAAAATGAAATGCTCGTTTATATTGTTATCTTTGACAAAAAGGCATATAACATCGGAGAAAAGCTTTTTTCGGATATTCAAAGCTATATTGACGATAATTATGTTGAAACACATTCCGACAATTTATCTTCAAGACTTATTAACAATATTTTCCGCCGTCCAAAAGAAAGCGGCGAAAACAGAAGTGATGTTCCGGAAAATTTTGATATGCCGATTTCCGCCTTTTCAACTGAAAGAAACATTATTTGTCAAACCGATGAAGTAAAGGCAGAAAGCCTTGATGAAGCGCTCGAACAGATTGATGAAAGCTTTTCTCAGATGCTTCTTCGCAAAATTGACGAAAAAGGCATGACCGACGCACAGTGCTATAAAAAGGCAAACATTGACCGGAAGCTGTTTTCAAAAATAAGAAGCGATATTCATTATAAGCCGAGAAAAAACACGGTCATTGCTTTTGCCGTTGCGCTGGAACTGTCGCTTGCGGAAACAAAAGAAATGCTTTTGAAAGCCGGTTTTGCGCTTTCTCACAGCAATAAGTTTGATATTATCATTGAGTTTTTTATAAAGAACGGAAACTATAATATTTTTGAAATCAACGAAGCTCTTTTTGCTTTTGATCAAAGTTTATTGGGCTGTTGATTGTCGCTTTTATAGCGACCTTTTAAAACCGAAAAGACGATATAATGCGGTCATAAGGTTAAGAGGTTAACCGAATACCGCATTAATTTTTTTGGAGGTTTTATTATGAAAGAAAGTAACATCAAAAACAACATCACCGAACTTGTGTTCATTCTTGACCGTTCAGGCTCAATGGCAGGACTGGAAAGCGACACCATCGGAGGTTTTAACGCCATGATCGAAAAGCAAAAGAAGCAAGACGGAAAGTGCTATGTTTCAACAGTGCTTTTTGACAACGAAAGCGAAGTGATTCATGACAGAGTGAAGCTTGATGAAATTAAAAAAATGACCGACGACGATTATACCGTACGCGGCTGCACAGCACTGATTGACGCAATCGGCGGCGCAATCCACCACATCGGAAACATTCATAAATACGCAAGAAAAGAAGATGTGCCCGAGCATACGATGTTCGTTATAACGACCGACGGAATGGAAAACGCAAGCCACCGTTACAGTTCCAAAGAGGTCAAAGCCATGATTGAGAAGCAAAAGAAAAAATACGGCTGGGAATTTCTTTTTATCGGTGCAAATATTGACGCGGTCACAACGGCAAAAAACTTCGGAATTGATGAAGAAAGAGCGGTTAATTATCATGCCGACCGCAAAGGAACCAAAGTTTTGTTTGATGCTGTCAGCGAAGCCGTTTGCAATTTCAGAGCGGCGGTTCCGCTTCAGGAAGATTGGCGCCGAAACATAGACGAGGATTATAACAGCAGAAAATAAGTTTTTATTGTTTCGGCAACACTTGACGAATTAGTTCCCCGGTGCTATAATTCATTTATCTTATTAAAGAAAAGGGGACATTTTAATGAAGAAAAAATTCAAAGCTGCAATCTCATTGTTACTGAGTCTTTGCATCGTGCTTTCCTGCGCGGCCGTTTCGTTTGCTGCAGGAGAGGCAGACAAAACGCCGGTTATTCTGATTCCCGGTTTCGGTCAGAGCGAAACCAAGGTTTATGATGATGACGGCACTTATCTCGGTCAGATCAACACATTTGATTTGCCCGGTCTTGATGCAAAAAGCATTCTTTCGGCTCTTGCTTCACCGGCGCTTAAAACCGTTGTTTCAAGAAAAGATAAAGGACTTTCAAAAGCTGTCAGTGACTATATGTATGAGCTTTTCAAGCCGTTTGCTCTGAACGATGACGGAACGCCTGTTTATAACAAGGTCGTAACAAATTTCGATAAGCCTTATTCTCTTCTTCCCGAAGAACAGCAAAACACGGTTTATCATCATGTTTCCATAAACGGTCTTTCCGATTATGATGATGTGCGCTATTATTATGCCTATGATTCATTCGGAAGCATCAAAGAAGCGGCTGACGGACTTCATGATTATATTCATAACGTTGTTCTTGCGCAGACCGGAGCAGACAAAGTCTGTCTTGTTCCGATCAGCCAGGGCGGAACGGTTCTTATTGAATATCTTGACCTTTATCCGGAAGATTATAAATATATCAAGAAAATCATCAACATGATTCCTGCTTTTGACGGCTCGGAAATTGTGGGCGATGTTTTGCTTGACCATGTAACAGTTTATGACATTGATGCACTTCATGACGAAGTGATTCCGTCACTTATTGAAGACAAGGACACAGCCTATCAGATCAGTATTGCCGTTCAGCTTGCTCTTTCCGAAAGTGCGCAGAAAGACGTGCTCAAAGCCGCAATTGCCGCCGCACGCGACATTCTTGTCAAGAACAGCTCAATGATGTGGGCGCTTTGCCCGGCTGACGATTATAAGCTTGCAAGCGAACAGCTGATTTCCGATGAGGCACACAAAGCGGTTAAGGCGGAAACAGACCGTTATGACGAGGCAAGAAGCAATTTCAAAAACAACCTCACAACCCTTATGGATAACGGAGTTATCGTTCACACAATTGCAAGCTACGGCGTCGGATATTTCCTCTCGAGTCTTTTTGAGTGTTCACAGCACAACGCTGACGATTTGCTCAATCCGTCATCACCGTCTCTGGGCGCAACTGCCGCAGACATGGGAAAAACGCTTCCCGATGACTATGTTTCACCGCATACTTATTGCAATAACCCCTCACACAATCACATTTCTCCCGATCGTGTGATTGACGCTTCAACCGGATTCCTTCCCGAAAACACATGGTATTATAAGGGTATCAGCCACATGGCGATGAACAGCAGAGAAGATGTCAAGAATTTTGCCGCAAGGCTCATTGTTGACGACAGCATAACCGATATTTATTCATGTGACGGCTACACGCAGTTTACCGATCCGCTTGACAACGTCGGTTATACCGTTGAAGAAAATTCAAGAACATATTATTATGACAAAGACGGCAACTTCATGTATAGCGAAGTTACCAAAGACAGTTCCGACGAAAGTCAAAAAGACAGCGTAACATTCTGGAGTGTGCTCCATTCAATTTTCAGTTATTTAAGAGGCGTTTTCAGAATGCTCAGAACTGTTCTTAATTCAAAATAATCGGCACAGACTGATAAAAATTAATATAATAATACCGCAGCTTGGAAAAAGACCTTGCTGCGGTATCGTTTTAACGATGGTTTTTCAGCGGCTTATGATGTTTTCTTTAATGAACTGTTCGGTGAATTCATTAAGCTTTTGCATATCCATTGCGCCGATGTATATTTTTTCAAGTTCGTCATGAACCTGATGTGCTTTTTTGAGCAAAGCGATGCTTTCTCCGGTCAGTTCGGCTGTGAGCTTTTCGTTGAAGTTGAGGCGGTTCTTGTGAGTTTTGAGAAAATCTTTTTCAAGAAATCTTTCCGCATGTATACTTCTGTCGAAATTAAGCTTTGTTCTGTGGGCGCTTTTTTTCGTGATTACGGAAAGCCCGACTTCGGGAATGATGATATGTTCGCAAAAATCTCGCGGCTTCATCGGGCAAAGACAGAAGATAACATCATAACCGTTGCGGACGGCAAATTCACCGATTCTTTGCGTAACCATGCCGGAAACGGCGCCGTGTTCATCGCAGATGGCAATGATTCTTGAAGAAAGTGCCGTAACGGTTTTGTCAAGAAAAACAAGACCGTCGGGTGAAATTGCACTGATAAATCTGCGCATTTTTTTGCCGGGCTTTCCGGTTTTCTTTTTAGGTGTTTCCCTTGCGGCAAAGCGAACGGCAAAGGAAGCAATTTTTGCGCTGTCAATGCTTTGGCTGAATAATCTTTGTGTGTCTTCGGAAACTGAGCCTGCGGCGCTGAGAAAGCCTGCACTTCTTCGGTGATAAAGCGAATTTTCAACGGTTAAGGCTCTGATTTCGTCTGCTCTTTCAAAAAGCTCTTTTTTGTTCCAGAAGCTGCCTGTGTTAATTATGTTCTCACTTGCGCCGGGAAAAGTCGGCTCAATAATATGTGGTGCGGTTGCGTCCGCAATGCAAAAGGAAAGTTCGGGAACAATCAGACCGTCAAGGCTTTTCGGGTCGCTGCTGCATAATGCCAGTTCGGTGTCGAACCCTTTTTTCTGCGCTGCTGCGGCAACCTTTTTCATGAAAGTTGATTTCCCCGTTCCTGGACCGCCTTTGATCAGATATGCATGGCGGTTTTTATAAGGATTATAAAGCTCATCAAAAACGGAAAAGAAGCCGGACGGAGTGTTTGCGCCCAAAAATGTGCAATATTGTGCCATGTGATTACCTCCGAATTATGTGCGGATTTCAATTCATACTATGTGATAAATCGGTTTTATGACACAGAAAAAACACCATAAATTTCAAGCTTTTTGAATTTTTTGCTTGATTATAAAAATTATCCGAAAGCAGCCGAAAAGAAAAAAATTCTGTATAAATTAATAAAAACATTGATTTTTTGCTCGGTGTCGGTGTATTATTTAAAAGATCGGTTAATTACTTATCGGAGGATAAAAGATATGATTTACGAAAGCATCAAAAAATTGGTAACTTATGCGCTCGAATGCGGTCTTATCGAAAAAGATGATGAGATTTATGTAACAAACCGCGTGCTTGAACTTCTCGGACTTGATGAATATGAAAAGCCGCAGGAGGATTTTGAAAATGTTAACCTTGAAAGCACGCTTTGTGAAATTCTTGATTTTGCAGCGGAAAAAGGCATCATCGAAAACGATACAACAAGTCGCGACTTGTTCGACACAAAGCTGATGAGCATTTTTGTTCCGAGACCGTCCTTTGTGATTTCAAAGTTTAAAAAGCTTTATGAAAAATCACCCGAGGAAGCAACAAAGTATTATTATAAATTAAGCTGTGACAGCGATTACATACGCCGCTACCGCATAAAAAAAGACCTCAAATGGAAAAGCGAAAGTCCGTATGGCGAACTTGATATCACCGTTAACCTTTCAAAGCCGGAAAAAAGTCCCGAAGAAATTGCGGCGGCAAAGCTTGCTAAGCAGTCGGGTTATCCGAAATGTCTGCTTTGTCCCGAAAATGAGGGCTATGCCGGCAGAAGAAATCATCCGGCAAGACAGAATCACCGCATTATGCCAATCACAATCGGCGGCAGTGAATGGGGATTTCAGTATTCTCCCTATGTTTATTATAACGAGCACTGCATCGTTTTCAACAAACAGCATATCCCGATGAAAATTGACAAAGCGGCTTTTGAAAAGCTTTTTGATTTTGTGAAGCTTTTCCCGCATTATTTCATCGGCTCCAACGCAGATTTGCCGATTGTCGGCGGCTCCATTCTTTCTCATGAGCATTTTCAGGGCGGAAATTATGAGTTCCCGATGGCAAAAGCGCAAAAGGAAAAATATTTCACCGTAAAAGGCTTTGAAGATGTGGAATGTGCAACCGTTAACTGGCCGATGTCCGTCATCCGAATTTCCGGAAAGGATACCGACAGGCTGACCGCTCTTGCGGATAAAATCCTCACTGCATGGCGTTCATACAGCGATGAAAAATGCTTTATTTTTGCCGAAACCGAGGGCGAAAAGCACAACACCGTAACGCCGATTGCAAGAAAACGCGGCGACAAATTTGAAATGGATCTTGTTCTTCGCAACAACATCACAACCAAAGAGCATCCGCTCGGTGTTTTCCACCCTCACGCAGAGCTTCATAACATCAAGAAAGAAAACATCGGACTGATTGAAGTTATGGGTCTTGCCGTTTTGCCGTCAAGACTGAAAAACGAAATGAACCTGCTTGAAAAAGCAATTCTTGAAAACGAAGATATTTCAAAAATCGAAGCGATTGCAAAGCACGCCGATTGGGTTGCATCATTTAAAGATAAATACGAGTTTACCGCAGAAAACACAATGGATATTCTCAAGAAAGAAATCGGCATAGTGTTTGCCAAGGTGCTTGAACACGCCGGTGTTTATAAGCGTGACGAAAACGGCTTTGCGGGCTTTGAAAGATTTATCGCTTATCTTAACAAGTAATTAAATCAGGACAAAAAAGATTCGGCTTTTTTCTGCTGAATCTTTTTATTTTTGTTTCGGGAATTGAAGTATATTCCCTTTGCGTACTTAATATTTTCTAATAGATTTTTTCTTTGCGTCATGACCGATAACCATTGACAGTAAAGCATATTTTTGATAAAATATTAAGCGTATATATTAAGCAGTTATCCGTATTTTACACCTAACTGTTAAAGTATAAGGAGGATTTATTATGACAGATGCCAAAACCTTAGCGTACATCAATCTTTACGGTATCCTGGGTTCATTGGAAAACCTTTGTGAGCTTGACGAAGAAGCAAGCAAGCTTGCACAGGTAAAGAAACCGATTTCGGTTGCAATCAGTGTCAAAGGGGGACCTGCTGCAACACTGACCTTCAAAAACGGCCGTTGCAGAATGGAACAGGGAATCGCAAACTGCGACGTTCTTCTTCCGTTTTCTTCATGCGAAAAGTTCAACGGTTTGATTGACGGCACAGTAACGCCCATTCCGGCAAAAGGCTTTTCCAAAATCGGCTTTTTGCTCAAGAATTTCACAAAGCTGACCGATATTCTCACAAAATATCTCAGACCGGATCCCAAGGATCTTGAAGACGAAGTGTTCTTTGAAAAGAGCACAAAAATCATGTTCTATCTTATCGCTGTTGCTCTTTCTCAGATCGGCAACAACGATGAAATCGGCAAGTTCAGCGCAAGCAACATTCCCGACGGAATCATCGAAATGGGAATCAAAAACAGTGTTGCCGCAACCATCAGAGTAAAAGACGGACACATGGTAACCATTAAGCAGAAGCCCGAATCCTATCGCTCAAAAATGGAATTTGATTCCATTAAGGTTGCAAGAGATCTTTTTGACGGCAACATCAACGCCGTTGCAAGCATCGGTGAAGGCACCGTAACCATGAGCGGTCTTGTAAGTATGATTGACAATGTCAACAGAATTCTTGACAGAGTCGCACTTTATTTAGCATAAGGAGGTTTCAAAATGGGTTTTCCGGTTTATAAACACGATAAAAGCAGAGAGTTGTTCTCAAAAGCAACAAAAGTAATTCCCTCGGGTATTTACGGACATCTCGGTCCCGCAGAAGGACAGTTCATTCCCGTTTCCAACTGGCCGCTTTTCTCCGATAAGGTAAAAGGCTCATATTGCTGGGACGTTGACGGAAACAAATATATCGACTACATGTGCGCATACGGCCCGAATGTTCTCGGCTATTGCGACGATGATGTTGACGCTGCCGCAAAGGCTCAGCTTGAGCTCGGCAACTGCACAACAACACCGAACAAGGTTATGCTTGAATGTGCAGAACTTCTTGTTGACACAGTAAACACCGCTGACTGGGCATTCTTTGCAAAGAACGGCAACGATGCCACTCAGGGTGCAATCATGTGTGCGCGTGCCTATACACACAGAAAGAAAATCATCATGTTCAAGGGTTATTATCACGGCGTTTCCCCCTGGTGCATGAAAAAAGACTATCCCGGCGTCCTTGAAGAGGACGTTGCAAACAACATTATCATTCCGTGGAATGACATTCCGGCTCTTGAAAAGGTCATTGCCGAAAACAAGAACGAAATTGCCGCTTTGATTGCTCAGCCTTATGACCACGGCAACTTCTATGATAACTCATTCCCGGTTGAGGGCTTCTGGCCGAAAGTCAGAGAAATCTGCACAAAGAACGATATTGTTCTCATCGTTGACGATGTTCGCGCCGGTTTCCGTCTTGACCTTGCCGGTTCAGACCATTTCTTCGGCTTTGAAGCAGACCTTATCTGCTTCTGCAAAGCACTTGCAAACGGCTATAACATGTCTGCAATCTGCGGCAAGGAATTCCTCAAGAGCGCAATGAGCGGCCTTTCCTATACCGGTTCTTATTGGCTCAGCGCTGTTCCGTTCGCAGCCTGTATTGCCTGCATCAACAAGATGAAAAAGCTCGACACACCCAAGATGTTCTTTGAAAAGGGAACAAAGCTCACAGAGGGCTTGAAAGCTGCCGGCAAGGAGCACGGCATTGACCTTGTTGTTTCCGGTGCACCTGCTCTTTTCTATCTGCGAATTGCAAACGATGACAGCCTTGTTCTTCATCAGGAATGGGTTTCCGAAATGGTAAGCCGAGGAATCTTCATCGCAAGCCACCACAACCATTTCATGAACGCTTCGTTGACCGACGAAGACATTAAGCACACCATTGATGTTGCCGATGAATGCTTCGGCATCGTTGCCAAAAATCATCCCGAAATTTTCGGCTGATATCATCAAAAAACAGACCGCGCCCAAAAATACGGCGCAGGTCTGTTATAAATAAAATTAAACGGAGGAAAACATTATGCCACTCTCAAAACAGGAATGGCTTGCCCTTGAAAAAAAGGCTTATGAGCTTCGCAAACTCTGCCTTCAGACAACTCAGTGGGCAGGCAGCGGTCATATCGGCGGCGGTATGAGCATTATGGATCTTCTCACAGTTCTTTATCACAAGTATCTCAACATCAAAGTTGATGATCCGAAGTGGGAAGACAGAGACAGATTTATTCTTTCAAAGGGTCATGCGGCAATTGCCTATGCACCCGTTCTTTGCGACAAGGGATTTAATGACCCGGAACAGCTTAAAACATTCAACCTCAGCGGATCAAAAATGGGTATGCACCTTGATTCGAACAAGGTTGTCGGCGTTGACGCTTCAACAGGCTCTCTCGGTCACGGCGTTTCAATCGCAGCAGGAACAGCTCTTGCAGCAAGGCTGATGAAAAAAAGCTATCTTACCTATGTTGCAACCGGCGACGGCGAACTTGACGAAGGCTCAAACTGGGAAGGCTTTATGACAATCAATCATTATCAGCTTTCCAACTGCATCGTTTTCATCGACCGCAACCACTGCATGATTGACGGACCGACAGAAGAAGTTATGAGACTTGAACCGCTGGCAGACAAAATGACTGCTTTCGGCTTCAACACCGTTGTTATTGACGGCAACGACATCAATGCTCTTTGTGATGCAATTGACGGCGCAATTGAAAGAGCAAAAGAGCCCTGCGCACCGACATGCATCATCATGGACACCAAGAAAGGCGCAGGAATCAAAACAATTGAAGGCAACTATTTATGGCACTATGGCGCACTTGATGACGCACTCTTTGAACAGTTCAACAAAGAACTTGACGAGAGCTATGCACAGCGTGCAGCACGCGCAGAAAAGGAGGGCAAATAATTATGGCAGGCGGATTTGTATATAATGCGATTGACCAGACAGAAGTTGCTACCGCTGAAATTTACGGTAAAGCTCTGGCAGATATTATTATGAAAGACCCCAAGGTTGTTGCCATCACTGCCGACCTTGCAAAATCAACAAAGCTCGGTGATGTTCTCAAGGTTTGCCCCGAAAGAGTTATCAATGTCGGAATCGCTGAGCAGGATATGTTCGGCGTCGGCGCAGGTATGGCAAGAGCCGGCATGATTCCGTTCATTTCAGGTTTCTCGGCTTTCACTTCCATGAGAGCTTGCGACCAGCTTCACACCGACATCTGCTATCAGAATGTTAACGCAAAAATCATTGCAACGCACGCCGGAACATCTTTCGGTCAGGCAGGTTCAACTCATCACGCAATTGTTGACCTTGCCATCACAAGAGCAATGCCCAACCTCACCGTTATCGTTCCCGCAGACGGATTTGAAACAGCAAACGCAGTTAACGCTGCCTATGAAAACTTCGGTCCTTATTACATCAGAATCAACCGTGGTTTTGACCGTGTTCTTTATGATAATATGGACTATGGCTTTGAAGTCGGCAAGGCAGTTGAAGTTCACGAAGGAACCGATATTACTGTTATCGCCTGCGGTTCTTGCGTATTCCAGGCAAGAGAAGCCGCAAAATTCCTTGAAAACACAGACGGTCTGAAAGTCCGTGTTCTCAATATGCACACAATCAAACCGATTGATAAAGATGCAATCATCAAGGCTGTTCTTGACACACGCAGAATTATTACCGTTGAAGATCACAGCGTAATCGGCGGTCTCGGCTCAGCCGTTTCCGAAGTTGTTGTTGAATCCGGTAAGGCATGCGCATTCAAGATGCTCGGTCATCAGGATAAATTTGCTCCCATCGGTCTGCACGAAGATATCATGTCTGAAGTCGGCATAGACGCAAACAGCATTATCAATGCTGTTCGTGAAGTTATGAAGAAAGACTTTGAAGAAGACGACAACTGGGACGATGAATTTTAATCTCAAAAGAGGAGATATGCTTAAATAAACATATCGGAAAGGAGCAAACATGTTATCACAGGAAGCAATTTTCACAAATAAAATTTTCTTGAATGCTGCTCTTCCTCTTGTCAAGACAATTGCAACAGATGTTCCCTCGCTTGCAAAATGCTTTGAACACGCTCATGCCGTAATTCAGGTCAGCGCCCTTTGCGACGAAGTTCCCGAAGGCAAGGTCGGAATGCATTTTGTTGTTAACAGCGGTGAATGGCTTGTTCACACCTGTCTTACAAAGGATCCTCACATTGAGCTTGAATTCAAGAGCGTTGAAGCTCTCAACGGCTTTTTCAAAGGCAATATTACTCTTGACGCAATCCCGAAGATTCACGGCATCAAAAAGGCCGGAACACTTGTTTCATTTGTAAGAGTATTGCTTAAAATGTCATCGCTTTTAACGGCAAAAGAGCCTCCGGAAGATCCTGCCGAACAGGAGCTTATGGTTAAATGCTTCTTCTACCTGCTTTCAAGCGGCATCAGCCAGCTGAACAAGGCAGGTCACGAAGAAATTCACAATTGGGCGCTCAAAAGCCCCGACCGTGTTTATGCTTTTGCGGTTGACGGTTATCCGCAGGTTTCAGCCTACATACGTGTTAAAGCAGGTAAAACAAGAGCGGGCAGAGGCGAATATAAAAGAGCGATGCCGTTCTTCACTTTGCGTTTTGACTGCTTAAAGAGCGCATTGGGAATCCTTTTGGGCACAGATGATATGCTTGAAGCAACAAAGAGCGGAAAGCTTATCATGGACGGCGCACCGGAATTCGGCGCACAGATCGGTTCGTTTATGCTTACCGTTGCCGCTTTTGCTCAGGGCTAAACAAGAATAATTTTAACAAATCCGGCCGGGAAATTTATCCTTAGCCGGATTTTTTTACCGATACGACACATTTCGATGAATAAAGCGCAGTCTTATCAGTATAATATAGTAACAGCAGCACGGAAAAATTAAAATTTCCGCTGTTTATTCGGTGGAAACACCAATTTATGCAAAGGAGAATAACACATGAAAAAAATTGTTTCGGTAATTCTTTCGCTGGCAGTCCTGATGAGCCTTGCAACGCTTGCAGCTTGCTCGGGTACCACCAATGAAACAACGAAAGCTGTGACAACAACTCAGAATGTGACAACAACCGAAAGAGAAACAGAAACGCTCACTTCAAAAGAAGAAACAACTGATGCCGGCGAATCTGTTTCGGGCAGTGCTGAAATGACCACAGAAAAAGAAAGCACAACCGAAAATGGCGCGCGCACATACTGATAAGAAAAATTTCAGCAAGACATTCTTAAAGTGCACAGTGACAGGCAAGACCTGATACTGTGCACTTTAATTTAGAACTTTTTTATCAACATATTATGAATTTTAAGCTGCAGGTCTTGACAAAAAAATGTAAATTAGGTATCGTATAATATAAGTAGTATTGCCGATGTTTAAAATACGGCATTTTTATCAATGCCGCAAGGCAGTCAAAGAGGAGACGAACTAAACATGAAAAAAGAAGTTAAAGCGGTCATTTGTATTGTGCTTTCATTGTGGCTGTTTTTTATCGGATTTGAAGTCGGTTCAATTCGTGAAAAAAAGGTATTAAGTGAAGAACTTGCTGCTTCTGCTGCACAAACAACAACAGCAAGCCAGACAACAACCGAAATCCAATCAACAACAGCAATGCCTCAAACCGAAGCAACAACAGATGCTGTGGAAATAACAACAATTGCGGATATTCCGGCTGCGCAAGGCGATGTTCAAACAACATTGAATGGTGTAAGCGAAGAACAAACAACAGAAAAAAAGAACGCTGATCCTTCATCGCTTTCAAAAGAAGAAATTCTTAAAAATGTTACCGATGCATTTGAAGCACTCAGAACAGAGCAAAACATGACAGCTAACAAGACCGAAAAGGTTACAATTCAGCTTACTGAATTAAGCGTTCCGGGAGCAAAAAATATCGTTAACAATATCATTCAAAATCTTGCAGGCGAAGAAACCGAAAGCTATACTTTTACAGGCGGAGTCGGAACCGGAACAGATGATGACGGCAAAGAAGTAAGCGGTGTTAAGGTTTCGGACGTTATCCCTCCGGAAGAAGGCTTTAAGCTTACAGCAGACGGAATTGCAACTGCAACGGCAGAAAAGCAGGGCGACAGCACAGTTTATACCATTAAGCTTGTTGAAGAAAACACAACATTTACCGAGCCCAGACCCACACATAATGCAGCGGCATTCGGATACCTTGATCTTACAACACTTGATATCAGCGGTGCAACGATCACTGATGCCAATATGCACTATCCCGGAACAACAATTACCTTAACTGTTAACACGGACGGGAAAATTACAAATCTTCACTTCAATATGCCGATGGACGGCAACGGAGCCGCCAAGATAACCGTATTCAACGGAACAGCCAGCTTTGAAGGCTCCGATGATGAGATTTGGGAAATCACATATTAATTAATTCAACAAGTATAAAATAATATAACAGTAACACCGCAAAAGGCTTATGAGTGTTTTGCGGTGTTCTTATATTATAACACATAATAAGAAGTTAAAACATGTAAACAAAGCTGAAAAAATCAGAATATGCCTGTAATTCATGTAAAGTTAATAAGCTTTACATGAATAAGTGTGTTTCTTTACACAAAAAAGTTTTCAACATCTAAAGAAAGTTTTCCACATTTTCGAAGATGTTTTCAACGAATTCTGCCTATGTTATCAACATTTTTAACGTAATTTTCAACATTGGCTGTTTTTTAAAGTGGAAAACAACGCAAGAAAATAACTTTACAATTAAAAGATATAGCATCTGAGCTTTTATATCCTGACACAACAAAATGAAAAACTGAGCATTTGTAGAAATAGATTCAAAGTAAACTTTTTTAATAATAAATCAGTCAGTCACAATATTGTTAAATTATAAATTAAAATTGAATTGTTTTATTCCTGTATTGTTTTATTAATTAATTTATGTTAAAATTCATATAGATACATTTATGTTAAAAAATAAAAACGAAATTTAAAAGGAGGCGTCCAAAATGAAAAGCGACTTTGAAAATTCAAAGAGAATTAATTCGGGAATTTTTAAATATATAACTGTTTTTGCAGCGGTTTGTCTTTTGGCAATTACGCTTTCGTTTTTTGCCGGTGCTTCAGATTACGGAAAAATTATTTATAAGGCAGACGCAACCTCACAAAACGGTTACGCTCCGATAAGTTTCAAAGCAAAACAAAAAAGCACCACAGAGCAAAGCAGTATTTTCAGGCGTGCTTCAACTTTACCTGAAAAATATGATTCACGCGAAAAAGAGCTTGTGACCTCTGTAAAAGATCAGGGTGATTACGGTTCATGCTGGGCTTTTTCGGCAATGTCGGTTTCAGAAACATCTCTGATAAACGAATATCCGCAAAAATACAACATTGAAAACACTGATCTTTCCGAAGCACATCTTGCTTATTTTACATATTCGAATGCCGTTGATCCTTTGAAACTCACTTCGGGCGATTATACAAAGCTTAGCGGAATTGATTATCTTAATGTCGGCGGAAATCTTTATTTTGCAACCTTTACTCTTGCAAAATGGATTGGTGCGTCCGATGAAAAAGTTATGCCGTATGAGAATGCGACTCCAAAAAGCAAATACAGCACCTCGCTTGCTTACGGAAAAAGCAGTGCAATTCTTGAAAACGCCTATTGGATTTCGCTTAAAGATACCGATACGATCAAAAAGATGATTATGCAGTACGGCTCGTGCGCTGTTTCTTATTATCATGATGATCTTTATCTGAATTCATCAACAAACGCTTATTACAAAAAGTCATACATATATAATAACATTGCAAATCATTCAGTAACAATTGTCGGTTGGGACGATAACTATTCAAAAAACAATTTCGGAACAATTGCAGGACTTTTTGCAAAACCTACAAAAAACGGTGCATGGCTTATCAAAAACAGCTACGGTGATTCCTATGGTAATAACGGTTATATTTGGGTATCATATGAAGAAAAATCACTTTTGACCGATGAAGCTTTGTTTGTTGATTACACGACCACCGATACCTATGACAGGAACTATCAATATGACGGCTCATGTTCTTTCGGCGTTTTTTATGACCGTGACCGGATATATATGTCTAATGTTTTCACAAGCACCGAAGACGAAAAACTCAAGGCAATTTCATTTTTCTGCGATGATGCCAATCAAAAATATAAATATCAGATTTATAAAAATATAAGCGGAAGTAGTTCGCCAACAAAAGGAACACCTGTTTTTGAAAGCTATATTGACTGCACACAGCAGTATCCCGGTTATCATACCATTACCTTGCCGACGGAAATACAGCTTGAAAAAGGCGAAAAGTTTTCTGTTGTGATTCAGGTAACCAATAAGGGCAAGAACTCAACTGCAATGTGCGACAGCACTGCATATCTTGATTCTTACAGAATGGTTTACTGCAAATCGGTTAACAAAAAAGGACAAAGCTTCATCAGCAGCGACGGTAAATCATGGGATGATTTATACGAAGAGGGTGAAGGCGAGAATCTGAGAATTAAGGCGCTGACAAAAAGCGGATATATTGCCCCGAAAAAAATTACAATCGATAAAAGCGTAAAGCTTACTGTTTCGCAAACAAAGACTATAACGGCAAAGGTGACTCCGTTTTATGCTTATGGTAAATGCAGCTGGAAGTCATCGGATTCATCGGTTGCCAAAGTTTCTTCAAGCGGAAAAATCACAGCGGTTTCCTGCGGAACGGCAACCATAACCTGCACAAGTTCAAAAGACAAAAACGTTAAAGCAACGCTTACGGTTACGGTAGTTCCGAAAAAAGTCAGTTCCCTTAAAGTTTCAAAAATTGCTTCAAGCTCATACACATTCACATGGACGGCTGATAAAAATGCAAACGGCTATTATGTTTACAGGCTTAATGAATCCACCAAAAAAAAGGTGCTTGAAGCAACCGTAAGCAAAAACAGCTATACAAAAAAAGGACTTAAAGAAGGAACCAAGACATATTATTACATTGTTGCTTTTGCAAAAATAAAAAAGGACGGAAAAACCGTTTATTATACCTCGGAATCAAGCAGTGCTTTCAAAATCGCCACGCTGTCACCGAAAGTCAAACTCAAAGCATCAGACATCAAAACAACCTCGGTAAAATTAAGCTGGGGAAAATCTCTGAATGCGACGGAATATAATATCTATGTTTATAACGCTTCATCAAAAAGCTATAAGCTGAAAAAAACAGTAAAAACGACAAGTGCGGTAATTACTTCACTTTCAAAAAACAAAACATATAAATTTATCGTCAAGCCGTCGGTTACGATTTCCGGCAAGAAATATCTTTCTGCCGCTTCAAACGCGGTTACGGTCAAGACGAAAAAATAAGTTTTTCAATTAAAAGCTAAAAAAGACAAAATTAAATTATCATCACTTTTGGGGGCTGTCGCATTTAGCGCAGAACAAAAAGAAAAATGCTGAAATTAATCATAAAATGGTTGCATTTTTCTTTTTTAACCGTTTTTTCACCCGCTCGCAGTATCTATATACAGCTTCGGGGTGAAGAAAACGCTTTCTGCATCTGAATGAGACAGCCCCTATTTTAATTATCAGTATTATCAGGTCGAACATTGACGGTTGTTGTCGTTATTTGTCAAAATCAAATTGTAAATTGTTTATCTTTAACAAAGAAACAGTTTTATTTATTTGAAGAATTAGTTATATTAATATTCAAAAATTTCGCAAAAATTTTGAACAGATTGTTGACAAAATGTAAATATAAATGTATAATATATAAAAATTAACATGCATGCCGAAGATTCATGTTTTTATAAAGCTAATATGCCCTTGATTTTTTAAACTGATTTTTAACACATGATTACTCAACGAGTTATTCGGTTTAAATAATTTTTTTTGCTTAATAAAAACAAGAACTTTCAGCACTGACATGTTATAAATTTAAAAGGAGTGATTTTTGTTATGAACAAAACAAAAAAGGTCATAGCTGTTGTTTTATCAATAGTTATGATAATGACAATGATGCCGATTGCTTTAACAGGCTTTGCATTGGATTTTGATGAAACATGGACAGCAATCACTAATGCAGAAGAACTCAAAGCAATCGAAAACGATTATTACGGCAAATATTATCTTGCCAATGACATCGCATTGGGCGATTTTGATCCGATCGGTTGGAGCGATGTTGACGGTGACGGAAACGATGATTCGTTCTACGGCGAATTTAACGGAAACGGTCACACAATAAGCGGTCTTACTCAGGATTACGGTTCTTCCGCAACATATAACGGACTGTTTGCCAAAAACTTCGGTACAATTGAAAACCTTACAATCGACAATGCTTATATCTATGCAAAAGACGGCATTGCTGTTGTTGCCGGTGTTAACAGGGGAACAATCAAAGATGTAACGGTTCAGAACAGCACTGTTATCGGACAGCCGTATTATACAAATGATTATACAAGAGCCGGCATTATTGCAGGTCAGAACGGCACAGGCGGCACAATTGAAAACTGTACTGTTAAATCATGCTATCTTGCAGGCAACATCATGGTCGGCGGAATTGCCGGTTCAAACCTCGGCACAATCAAGGGCTGCACTGCTGACGATATTCGAATCAATTCAAAAACAAAGGGAAATACAAGTAAAATTGACAGTATCTACAATGCAGGTGCAAAGCTTCTGATCAACAACGGTAAATACAGATATTACTGCATCGGCGGTTTGGTTGGTAACAATCAGGGAACACTCACTCAGTGCGAGGTTGTTACAGATGCAATTGTTT
Organism: Acutalibacteraceae bacterium; assembly: GCA_051880655.1. Lineage (GTDB taxonomy): Bacteria > Bacillota > Clostridia > Oscillospirales > Acutalibacteraceae > UBA6857. The sequence goes on from JBJEOJ010000187.1 coordinate 30,232, forward strand.
ACGGTTTCCAGAGCGTCGGCGGTCTTGTCGGATACAATTCAGGCAGTGTCACAAAATGCTGGTTTGGTGTACCTGATTCCGTAAAAGATATTCCGTTTTATTCACCTTATATTTATGGCAATTACAGCTTGTATGCAGAAGATACTCACTGGGACATCGGTGAAAATGAATCCGGTGCAACTGCTGAAGATATTTACGGTGTAACAGCTGATCCTGATCATCAGCATGTTTTCACAACATGGACAGTTGTTCAGGAAGCAACTTGCACAGAGAAAGGATTAAAAGTTTCCGTTTGTGATATTTGCGGTGCTAAATCTTACGAAACGATTCCGGCACTCGGTCACGTTGACAAAGACAACGATAAGAAATGCGACAACTGCGGAGCAGACGTTGACTGTCACAAACACGTTGACGAAGACGACAACGGCTACTGCGATGACTGCGGCGAAAACATTTGCGAACATGCAAGCACAACAATCGTAGGCGCTAAAGACGCAACCTGCGAAGAAGCAGGCTACACAGGTAATACAGTTTGTGCTAAGTGCGGTAAGGTTCTTTCAACAGGAACAGAGATTCCGGCACTCGGTCACGTTGACAAAGACAACGATAAGAAATGTGACCGTTGCGGAGCAGACGTTGACTGTCACAAACACGTTGACGAAGACGACAACGGCTACT
>JBJEOJ010000188.1:0-30614 GCA_051880655.1 Acutalibacteraceae bacterium
CGTGGTGCTGTCCTTTATGATGGCTGTTACAACCCTTTCTCTGCCGTCAATGATTATGCTGCGAAAAGCGGTAAAGCCGAAACTGCTCGGCATTTTTATCGCAATCTGCACGGTCGGCATTATCGCTGTCGGATATTTTTTCAATGCTATACAAAATTTTATTATATAAATCACGGAGGTAATTTTATATGTCAATTTTTAACTTTGGTAAGAAAAAAGAAGAAAGCAAAGCTTCTGCCTGTGCTTGTTCGGGAAATGAAGCAAGCGAAAGTTCAAACAATTGCTGTGAAAAACCAAACGGCGAAATTTTCGGCATTAAAGTCTTGGGTGCAGGGTGCAAATCCTGTCACGAGCAATATGAAAATGCAAAAGAAGCGGTGCATACTATGGGCTTATCTGTGGAAGTGGAATATATCACCGATATGCAAAAGGTTATGCAGTACGGTGTTATGAGTATGCCTGCCATTGTTGTGAACGAAAAAGTTGTGTCTGTGGGTAAGGTGCTGAAAACGGCAGATGTTGAAAAGCTGCTGCAAAAATCGGATATATAATTTTTTGGCAAAGAAAAAAAGCGGTGCAGTCTCTTTTCAGAGTTCTGCACTGCTTTTTTTATATCTTTCCAAGCGAGTTTATAATCTGACGCTTATATTCAATAAACTGCGTTGTCATGGTAAATTCATTCGTGCGCGGCTTTTTTTCGCTTATCACGATTTCATCGGTTATCTTTCCGGGTACTCCCGACATGATATAGATTCTGTCCGAAAGCAGAATCGCTTCATCAATATCATGTGTGATAAACAGCGTTGACAGATTGATTTTCTGCATAATGTCAAGATACCATTCATGAATGGCGCTTTTGGTTATAGTGTCAAGTGCGCTGAACGGCTCGTCAAGAAGCGCAACGCCGTTTGAAGAAAGATAAGTTCTCAAAAGTGCCGCTCTCTGCCTCATTCCGCCCGAAAGCTGCGACGGATATTTTTTTTGCGTACCCTCAAGCCCGAAAGTTTCAAAAAGCGGGGAAGCCTTGAGCCTTGCCTGCTTTTTTTTCATGCCGTTTTTAATCACAAGCGGCAGGCAGACATTGTCAAGCACCGAATAATAAGGCAAAAGCAAATCTTTTTGAAGCATATAGCTGATTTCGCCGGGTTTTCCGGTTATGTCTTGTTCGGAAAGAAAAACCTTTCCGCTGTCGGGCTTATAAAGACCAGAAATAACATTGAACAGCGTTGTTTTTCCGCTTCCGCTGACTCCGAGCAGACAGACGATTTCGCCCTCGTCAAGATGAACGGAAATATCATCAATAATCAGTTTGCCGTCAAAGCTTTTGCTGATGCCCTGCGTTTTGAGATAGCCCATAACTTATGACGGAAGATAATCGTTTGTGAAGCCTGTGCCCGGCTTGATTTCTTTTTCAATCAGCTTGTTTTCCCAAAGCCATGCATAAAAGCCGTCCCATCTTTCGGCATCGAAAACGCCCCATTTTTCAGCGTCTGCAATATATTGCTCTGAAAGCCATTTCTGACTTGCAACAACCAGTTCTTTTGAATCTTTAAGCGAACCTGTTGTGTCGCCCGAAATGAGAAGCTCGGCTGCTTCTTCGGGATTCTGGACGGCGAAGTTATAGCCCTTTGAAGTCGCTTCAAGGAAAGCCTTTGCGGTGTCGGGGTTGCTTTCAAGATAGTCATTGTTTGCAATAATAACCGGTGTGTAAAAATCAAGAACGCTGTCCATGCTTGCAAAGTCAAAATAATCCATAGGGATATTTTCAACTTCAGCCTGAATGCCTGCCCAGCCATAGAATACCCAGATTGCGTCTGTGTCTTTGTTTGCAATTGCGTCAACGTCGGAAGTTACATTATAAGGAATAAGGTTAACCTTGCTGAAATCTCCGCCGTCTTTTTCCATAACATATTTAATCATTGCCTGTTCAATCGGGCTGTCCCATGTGGAATAGGTCTTTCCCTCAAGACCTTTCGGAGAAGTGATTCCGTCGCCTTTTCTTGACATAATACCCGAAGTGTTATGCTGCAAAATTGCGGCAACTGCTGTCACGCCAAGCGGATCATCACTGGCAAAGGTTGCTGCAAGACCGTCCTGCTCTTTGATTGCAAACTGAGCCTGACCTGAAGCGCACATCAGAACAGAACCATCTTCGGGCGGCTGAACAATTGTTACATCAAGACCGGCTTCGTCATAATAGCCTTTCTGCAAAGCAACATAAAGTCCGGTGTGATTAGTGTTCGGGGTATAATCAAGGCAAACCGTGATTTTTTGTTTTTCGGTGTTTGAATTTTCGCCGTTACCGCCGCAGGCAGCAAACGAGAAAACAAGAACAAGTGCCAGAAGCACTGCAATAATTTTTTTCATGAAGAAAACTCCTTTGATTTTATTGTTTGAATTTTTGCTTGATACGCTTTATTCTTCGGAAACAATGCGCTTAGATTCCCATGGCATACAAAGCTTTTTAATCAGTGAAATCAGCATCATAAGAACAAGGCTCATTGCCGAAATAAAAATGATTACGGAAAACATTTTGTCAAAAGCATAGGCTTTTTTGACCCTTGTCATATAAACGCCGAGTCCCTCAAAACCGCCGAGCCATTCGGAAATTACCGCTCCGACAATAGCATAGGAAGCGGAAACCTTTAAGCCCGAAAAGAAATGAGGAAGAGCCGACGGCATTTTAATATGGCGGAAAACAAGAAATCTTCCGCCGCCCATGCTGCGGATTAAATTGACCGCATCGGGATCTGCGCTTTTATAGCCGTCAAGAAGCGAAATTGTGATCGGGAAAAAGGTTGTGATAACAACAAGAGCGATTTTAGGCGCCATGGAAAAGCCGAGCCATAAGACAAGAAGCGGCGCAATGGCAATGGTCGGAATTGTCTGCGTGATAACAAGAAGCGGATAAAGCGACTTATACAAAAACGGAAATCTGTCCATAAGCGTTGCAATCACAAACGCCAGAGCAATTCCAATGAAAAGTCCGTAAAACGCTTCCTGAAGCGTGACCGCCGCATGAGACATCAGAAGCGGAAAATCGTTGACAAACGCTTTCGCAACAGCAACGGGTGACGGAAGCATATAGGATGCCACGATTTCGCCCTCGCTGACAACAAGCCAGATAATCACAACCACCGCAACCGAAAGAATCGGCGCAGACTTACTGATGATGTTTTGTAACTTTTTTGTCAATTGTCAGAACACCACCCTCGGGCTTATAAACGACCTTAACATAAGCCGAAACGCTGGAACAGCCTGCCTTGATTGCAACTTTCTGACATTCTTTGACAATGTCCATAAGTTCATCATAGCTGTCGCCTTCAATTGTTGTTTCAAAGGGACCTACATAATAGTTATAGCCTGTGCTTTTGATGTAGTCGATTACCTCGTCAACAATTCTTATCAGCTCGTCTTCATTTTCTGCATTGGGCAGCACCTGAATTGCAACACTTGCGTTCATTTTGTCAACCTCCTTAAAAAATAAAATACGCCACGGATAACTCCATGGCGAAAAAGCTTTTTTTAAACTTCCTACGTCGGCATTATCCGAATCAGGTTTAGGGTCAAAGGCGAACAGCCTTAATCTCAGCCGAATTACATCAGCTCCCCTGTTATTTGTGGCGTTTTGTAAGCTCTGCGCTTACATCTGTTATATTATCACCGTACAAGCCTTTTGTCAAGTTCATTTTGTTTTGATTTTGATGTTTTCATACAGCAGCCTCTTTTCCTTTCGTCATTCTTTCATCATCAGACGCATAAAATCATAAGGAAAACCAAACGGAAAGGAACGTCACAACCGATGTTTTTTATGCTTGAAAGAGAAGAAAAAGAAAGCTGTTTAAAAAACAAAATTTATGACCTGCTTCACCCTGCCGATGTGCGTGCGGAAAAAATCGTTCTCAAACCCGGCAGCGCGTTTTATAAAATAACCGCCGCCGATTACCGGGGCAAAATTCCGTGGAAAGCCGTTGAAAATGCGGCTGGCAAGCTTTGCGCAAGAGCAGTTTTGCCCGACGGAATTGATCTTCCCGAAAGCTCGCCGATAAAACGCTTTAAGCCTGCGGTTTATCCGTTTCGCGTTCTGTTTAAAAGCGCAGTCAGCGTTCTTGAAAAAATGTCACTTGAGCCGACGAGACTGTATATTACCGTGTTCGACGAAAACGGCTATGTAATTGATCTTATCGAAGAGCTTGTCACTCTCGCCTGTTCGATAAAAATCATCACAAGTTGCTTTGACGATTATTCCCGCCTTGCCGACAGGCTGCTTTCTCAATACGGAATTTCCCTTGTAATCAGAACCGCTTTTGACAAAAGTGTTCTGGAAAGCACCGTTATCATCAGCGACAAAAGTGCTTTTTTGCCGATGACATATAAAGGCATTTTGTTCACAAATGAAAAACGCAGAATGTTGTCAACCGTCGTTATGAGCGGAAAAATAATCACTCTGCCGCAAAAATATGAAAAACTTTGCGCAAAAAAAGCAGACCGCCTGACCTTTGCCGGAGCACTCTATGAGCTTTGCGGCATCGACGAATTAGACGGTCTTGTTTATGATGATATATAAGTTATCCTACCATGATTCTGCCCTCGGGCAAAACTTCCATTTTGTTGTTATCTTCTTTGATATTCAGTGCAATGATGAAGCATATCGGTCCGAGACGTCCGATGAACATGGTCAAGATAATCGTTAAAATTCCCAAAAGTCCGAGAGAAGTTGTAACACCGGCAGAAAGACCGACTGTTGCAAAAGCGGAAACACTTTCAAACAGCAAATCAATTTCGCCCGTCTGCGGCAAATCAGCAATCAGTATACACGAAACGGCAAAAACAACAATCAGACCCAAAACAACAATGGCAAGTGATTTGGAAACAATTTTGCGGTTAACCTTTTTGCCGAAAATAACCGTTTCATCACGGTTTCTTAAAACGGAAACAACCGTCATCATCAGAACGGCAAAAGTTGTGATTTTGATTCCGCCGCCGGTTGAGCCGCTTCCCGCACCGATGAACATCAGAACAATCATAATTACCTTTGTGACATCCCGCACCGAAGCAATATCAACCGAAGCAAAGCCTGCTGTTCTTGTTGTGACCGACTGAAAAAGCGAATTGATGATTTTGTCTCTTAGCGGAAGATTACCGATTGTGGCTTCGTTTGAATATTCACCGATGAAAAATCCTGCAAAACCGAAAGCAATCAAAATAAGCGTTGTTATAACAACAACCTTTGTATGCAGGCTCAGATGCTTTGTTTTTCTGTAATTTATCAAATCATAAAAAACAAAGAAGCCCAGACCTCCGAGAATAATCATCGCCATAACAACGCACAGAACATAGGGGTCTTTTTCAAAGGGAATCAGCGAGCCGAATTCCATCTGCGTTCCGAAAATGTCAAAGCCTGCATTGCAATATGCCGAAACGGCGGTAAAAAGCGAAATCCAGATTCCCTTCGGACCGTAAAGCGGAACAAAGCGGAAACAAAGAAGAACCGCACCCGCAAACTGGCAGATAAACGCCGTTGAAATAATTACACGCACAAGAGGACGAACCTGCGAAAACGAATCCATGTTCGTATATTCCTGAGCAAGGCGCATACTGCGAAGTCCCGATCTTTTTCTGAAAACAAAAAGGAAAAACGAAGCAAAGGTTATCATGCTTATGCCGCCTATTTCAATCAGTATCAGAAGAAGCACCTGACCGTATCTTGAAAGCGTGACGGCTGGGTCAATCAGCGTAAGCCCCGTTACGCACACACTTGAAGTTGCAGTAAAAAGTCCCTGCATAAAGTTCAGTCCTTTGCCGTCTCTTGTCATAAACGGCAGCATAAACAGCAGTGTTCCGATAATGATTATGGCAATAAAGCTGATTGCAATGGTTGTTGCCGGCTTCAGCGGTCTTGCAACCTGCTTTTTAAAGGTTTGTTTGTTCATATTTAATGTTAACACGGCACATAAAACGAGCCGTTCCTTTCGATTTGAATAAAACAGTGTAACAATTATAGCACGAAAGAGAAAATAATCAAAGCTTTTTTATAAAATATGTCTTAATCAATTGACTAAAATCTTCCGTAATGTTATGATAATTAAAAATATATTAAAATAAAGGAGAGAGCTTATGTTCAACGATTTTAAATCCGACGGCTTTATGTTTATGCTTGCAATCGGCATTGTTATTTTTGTCATTGCTCAGTCGCTTTTCTTTCTCATAAGAGCCGCCAGACGAGGCAAAGAATTGGGGATTACAAAAGAAACCATCAAAAGTACAATCACTTCAAGCGCAGTTTTTTCCATTGCTCCGGCAATCGGAATCGCCGTAACCGTGCTTGCACTTTCGGTTGCACTCGGCTATGTTCTTCCGTGGATTCGTCTTTCGGTTATCGGTTCCATAACTTATGAAGTTCCTGCGGCGGAGGCGGCAATTGAGGCCGCAGGCGTTTCGGGAGGAATCGGAAGCGAAGTGACAGACCCGAAAGTTTTTTCAGCCGTTGCCTGGGTTATGACGCTCGGCAGTATTCTTCCGCTGATTCTTGTTCCGATTTTTATCAAGAAAATTCACAAAAGCATTTCAGGTGCCGTGAACAAAAATGCACACTGGGCAGATATTATGTCCGCCGCCGCTTTCATCGGTCTGATTGCCGCTTTCCTCGGCAGAGGTATTGCAGGCGTCGGAGACGCTGATGTTGTTGCCGACGGCGCAGGCGTTCTTTCAATTGCCGCCATCATTTCTTCGGTCATATTCATGCTTATTCTGACGCTCATCAACAAAAAGGCGCAGTGGAAATGGCTTGACGCTCTTGCCATGCCGATAAGCATGGTGCTTGCAATTTTTGTGGTTTTCATAATCGCAAAATATGCGCCCGAAATTGCCGCCATTGAGTGGAGAACATAAAGGAAAGGAGAAAACACACAATGAAAAAAAGAACTTATCTTGACAGCGTTCATTTTTACGGCAGAATCTGGTGTATTCTTGCTCTTTTGGTTTTCCTGATGGTTCCGACGGCAATCTGTGTTCATTTCGGTTCATGGCCGGAGGGAAAAATTGTTCTGAAAGGTCTCGGCTCGGTTGCCATTTTGTTTTATCCGAGTGCCGTGCTTGAAGTTATTTCCTACACACCACTTCTCGGCGCAGGCGGAACTTATCTTTCATTCATCACCGGCAACATCACAAACCTGAAAATGCCATGCGCGCTCAATGCCATGGAAAACGCAAAGGTCAGAGCAAATTCCGAAGAAGGCGAAGTCATTTCAACAATTGCCATTGCAACCTCGGCAATTGTCACAACACTCGTTATTGCCGTTTTTATTTTCATCTTTGCCTTTAATCCGAAATTCAAAGAAACAATCAGCACCGGCGCAGCTTCCCTTGCATTCAGACAGATTACCTACACAATTTTCGGTGCGATCGCCGCAACCTATTTCATCAAGCATTGGAAAATATCCATTTTCCCGATTGCCGCCGTTTCAATTCTGCTTATCTTTGCAGGCACAATTTCAATCGGCATTTTAATCTTTGTGGGCGTTGCTCTTTCACTCATCGGCGCACAGGTTATGTATAAGCTTAAACTTGTTTAAATCAAAGGCGGTCAGATCGGCCGCTTTTGATTTTGGATTTTTAAAAACACAGAAAGGAAAGGAAAGAATCCATGACAGCTTTCTATATCATTGCCGCACTGTTTATCCTATGGCTTGCGGTTCTTTTCATTAGGGCGGCGCTTTGCAAAAAGAAAAGTAATGACAACGCAGTACCCGCCGAAAAAATTGAAGTTGACGAGAAAAAAGCGGCAGAACATCTTTCAAAAATGATTCAGTGCAAAACCGTTTCCGACAAAGACAAAAGCAAGGTTGACGAAAAAGAATTTGAAAAATTCCGCTCTTTGCTTCGGGAATTTTATCCGACCGTACACGAAAAATGCGAAATAACAGAAATTGCAGGCGGTCTTCTTTATCGCATCAAAGGCAAAACAAACGGCAAAGCCTCGGTTTTTATGTCGCATTTTGATGTTGTCAGCGTCAATGAAGAAAATTGGTCGGTTGACCCGTTTGCCGGCATTATAAAAGACGGTTTTCTTTGGGGCAGAGGCACTCTTGACACCAAGTGCACGCTTCTTGCCATTATGGAAAGTGCCGAAGTGCTTTTGAAAAAAGGCTTTGTGCCTGAAAATGATATTTATCTTTCTTTCGGCTGCAACGAAGAAATCGCCGGAGACTGTGCACCGTCCATTGTAAAATATCTCAAAGACAACGGCATACACCCTGCGTTTGTTCTTGACGAAGGCGGAATGATCTATAAACTCGGCTTTTCCGTTTTTCCTTATGACCTTGCGGCAATCGGCATTTGCGAAAAAGGTCCGATGGATGTTGAGCTGAATGTGAAAGGTCAGAGCGGTCATTCAAGCAGACCGCCCAAGCACACGGCGGCAGGACTGCTTGCAAGAGACATCAGCCGGATTGAAAACAAGCAGTTCCCAATGAAAATAGGCTATCCGGTCAAAGCAATGGTAAATACAATTGCACCTTATACTCCCTTTTACATCAGGCTGATTCTTGCAAATTTATGGTGCTTTTCACCGGTTTTAAAATTAATCTGTAAAAAGAACAACACAGCCGCCGCTTTTTTGCGAACAACAATGGCTTTCACGCAGCTGAGCGCAAGCAAGGGAGCCAATGTTCTTCCGACCGAAGCCAAAGCAGTTGCCAATGTCCGCCTTGCAAAAGGGGTTTCAAGCGAAGATGCCGTTGAGCACATGAAAAAAGCTTCGCGCGACAAGAATCTTGAAATCAGAATTGTGAATGTTTCTGAAGCCACAAAGCAGGCGCAGGCAAGCGGCAAATACTGGCACGCTATGAAAAATGCGATTGAAAACAATTTTGAAAACACCGTTGTTGCGCCGTATCTCATGATTGGCGGAACCGATTCAAGATTTTTTGATGAAATTGCAGATAATATCTATAAATTTGCACCGGTATTAAGCGGCGGTCTGCTTTCAACCATTCACAGCGACGATGAACGAATACCGCTTGAAAATATTCCGAAGCTGATCCGGTTTTTCTATGAGGTTATGATGAATATGTAAAAGCCATAAAAAGAGGGACAAGGCCGATCGCCTTGTCCCTGCCTTTTGCTGATTTTTAAAAAATTTTGTAACGAAATCAAACGCTTTGCGTCTAACCGATGAAAGCAAGGAAGTGATGATAAATCTTATGGACTTTGAAAAAATATATAACACCTATTATATGCAAGTCTATTCCTATGTTATGACTCTTGCAAAAAGTCGTGACATTGCCGAAGAAATAACACAAAACACTTTTTATAAAGCCTTGTCGGCAAAGTCCTCTTTTCGCGGAGAATCTGATGAATTAACATATCTGTGCTCAATTGCAAAAAACATCTTTTTTGATGAAATGCGCCGACGAAAAAAATTTGACTTCTCAAAGCAAAGCAACGAAATTACATCGGAAGAAAACATTGAAAAAGCTATTTCCGATTCAGACTCTGCCTATCAAATACATCTGATTCTTCATAACTTGGAAGAACCATATAAAGAAGTTTTTTCTTTAAGGGTTTTCGGTGAGTTGCCGTTTGCTCAAATTGCATCTATTTTCCAAAAATCCGAAAGTTGGGCAAGAGTCACTTATCACCGGGCACGCCTCAAAATCAGAGAAAGGATTGATAATGATAATGAATAAAGAATGTGAAATTATAAAAGATCTTTTGCCGCTTTATATTGATAACGCGTGCAGTTCTTCAAGCACTGAGATGATTGAAGAACATCTTCCAAAATGCAAAGAATGTGCCAAAATTAAGAATTCCCTACAATCAAGCAATTATGAAAACACCTTAAAAATTGAAAAAGAGCAGGTTATTTTACACCATGAAAAAGCGCAAAAAAGAAAGACCTTCACAGTCGGTGCAAGCATTGCCGGTGTTTTATGTGTTCCGATTATTGTTTGTCTGATTATTAATCTTGTGTTCGGTCACGCCCTTGATTGGTTTTTCATTGTTTTAACTTCACTCATGGTTTTCGCCTCGCTTTCGGTTGTTCCGTTAATAGCCGAAAAACAAAAAGGCGTTATAACTATTTTCAGCTTTACGGGAAGCTTATTGCTGCTTTTATTGTCATGTTCACTTTATACGAAAGGAAATTGGTTTTTTGTTGCAGGAACATCTGTTCTTTTTGGACTTTCAGTTATATTTTTGCCTTATATTGCCCACACCGTCACACTGACAAAGTTCTGGGAAAAGAACAAGGGACTATTCGTTTTGAGCGTTGAGACCGTTTTATTTGTACTTATGCTTGTTTGCATCGGCTTTTATACTTCAAGTGCTTCATATTGGAAAACCATGCCAAAAATCGCTTTATACAATGTCGGATTTATTTGGATGATTTTTCTGATTTGCAGATATATAAAAGTCAATCATCTCATCAGAGCAGGAATTACATCAATAATAGCAGGTGCTTATCTTTTTTCAATCAACAATGTAACAAATATGGTTCTCGGAGAAAATCTGCCTTGGCCAAAACTGAATTTGAATCTCTGGACTGTCGATACAGTTGACGGAAACATTAAATGGATTCTTTTACTTGCAGGTATTCTTTTAGGTCTAATTTTGATTTTTTCGGGAATTATTCGTCAGATAAAAAGTCAAAAATAATTTTGTAAAACACAAAAAAGAGGGACAAGGCCGACTGCCTTGTCCCGTTTCTTTATGCTTCTTCTTTGCTTTCATCTTCTTTGCTCTCATTTTCATTCAGAGCCTGAAGCCTGATTTTGCGGCGTTCTTCCAGATCAACAAGCATTTCTTCTTTAAACTTGCCGTGAACGGAGAAGAACATGAAAGCAACTGCTGTCAAAAATCTTGCAGCAGCCGGTGCAAGAGCGAAAACTGCCCACAAACCTTTTAGCATATGCGGATCTGTTTGTGGAATGGCTGCGCCCGATGCGTCTGTCAAAGGCTGATAACCGATCCATGTAAGCACCATGCCGGCAAGCCATGAGTTTACGCTGTAACCGAATTTCTGGAAATAGCCGCTGACTGTGCTGACAAGACCTTCGTTTCTCATTCCGGTTTTCCATTCCATGTAGTCATAAACATCGCCGGTGATGGCAGGAATTGTAACTCTGAGAATACTGTTGGGAAGTCCGCATATGGTAAGCGCAAGCGTGATCCAGACCATGTTAAGAACCTTGTGCGATTCAAATGTGCCGCCAAACGGCGCATAGCCGATAAAGAACATCAGCGCATAAGCAATACCGCCGAAAAGTCCGCCGAAAATTGCAACATTTCTTGCACCGTATTTGTTCATCCATTTACCTGTAAGCGGCGTCATTATGTAGTTGGGAATGCCCGTGAACAGACCGGCAATCGTTGCGTAGGAATAAGCACCCGTGCAGTTGAACCAGAAGAATTTTTCAACCGCTCCGCCGACAGATTTGAAATCGTTGAAAAAGTTTGCAAAAACAAGAGAGAACATCGGCTTGTTTTTGAACACCTGCTTCATGGATTCCCAAACGCCGACCTCGTTCATTTCTTCTCTTGACTGAAGCGGAATACGCTCTCTCATATTGAAAAAGCCGTAAATACACGTTGCCGCCGAAACGATTACACAAAACCATGCAAAGCCGTTATAAATGCGGGGCTCGGAAATGTTGTTTTTTCTTCCGACGTCAAGCATAATCGGCAAAAATGAAACAAGCCATGTTCCGAAAAGCTTGACAAATTCGGACGTTGTGATTAAATTATTTCGTTCGCTCAGATTCGGCGTGTTGTTATATAGAATCAGATACCACGCCTGGAAATAGGACATTCCGAGACCTTTCATCAGCATGGCAACCGCAACCCAGACAACCTGAGCCGTTCCCGAAAGAGACGGTGTGCTGAAAAGCATGATGGTTGAGATGATCCAAAGCGGCATGGGCAAAATCAGATAAGGCTTTACCCTGCCCCAGCGGGTTCTTGTTCGGTCAATGACAAGACCGGAGATGGTGTCGTCAACCGCATCATAAATGCTTGTTGCAAGGTTGATGTTTGCAAAAGCCTTTGATGAAAGACCGAAGAACTGAACGATAAAAAACTGCAGATTGCTTTTGATGAATTCATCAAGATTTTTTTGTCCGAAGTTCACGATACAGAAAGCAACAATTTCTTTCGGACGCAAATAACGCCTATGGGCTTTTTGAATTGTTTCAAGCTCTTGTTCCTGCGTCAGCTCTTCTTCAATTTTTTCTGTTATTTTTTGATCTGACATTTTTTCCGTGCGTCATGAATAAGTCAAAAATCAGAAGCTTTGACCGATTTTGACGCTTCCCTTCATTTTATTTTGATTTCAAATCAATTCATTTTGATTTGTAAAAATTCATATACACATTATTTAAAAGTGTAACATAGGATAAATATAATTTCAAGATTATCTGACAAATTTAATGAAAAAATATTTTTGTTCGACATAAAATCTGTTAAAAAACACAAATATATTTCATTTTTCCTTGACACAAGGCTTTTTAAAAGGTAAAATCATAGTAAGCTTTGTCGAAATTGACCCCAAAAAAGCTAATAAAAAAGAAAGGATAAGAATGCAGAAACAAAATTCTGTTTTTCTGCTTTCTCGGCAAAATTATGGCCCATTGTCCTAACTGCAACAGAAAACTTCATTTTTGGAATATAAAAGCGGAGTGTCCGGACTGCGGAATCAGCATTCCGAATTATGAATGGGAAAAGCGTCTTGAAGAGGACGCATACAAAAGAGAAGAAGCTTTCTTCAAGCTTCACTCCACCCTATACAGAATCAAATATGCCGCTGTCGGAACACCGCTTCGCATCATCAGGCTCATTTGCGCATTTCTTCCGATTATCGGCTATGTTATACCGCTTGCGTCACTTTCACTCAGCGGCACACAAAACGGTGATCTCAGCATAAAATCAATCAGCCTTATCACGCTTTTCACGAATAAGGACATTGACTTAAAGCAGATTTTCTCCCTGCTTTCAACGGAAAAAGAGGTCGGAATGTTCGGTTTGCTTGCTCTGGGCTTTTTATTTTTGAGCCTGCTTCTGGGCGTAATTGCATTTTTCCTTGTTCCGCTTGTCAGCAAAAGAATCAAAAATCCGGTTCATGCCGTTTTGCATACTCTGAGTCTTGTGCTTTATTCGCTTTCTCCGTTTATGCTTTCAAAATTCTGCGAAGCATATAACACAGCCGCACTCGGCACGGCCGAATGTTCGGTTCAGTTCGGAATCTATATCGGAGCCGCCCTTTTTGCGCTTTCGGTTGTTTTTGACATCATCGTAATAACAAGACCTGTCGGCGAAAATGACAACAAATATATACCGACAGATGAGCTTCAAAGAGAATATGCAATTTCAATCGGTGCCATCAAAGAGGACGAATGAGCCGTTTTTCAAAATTAAATGAAAGGAAGCGCCGCCGGCGGCAAACTGATTGGGTTCAGGGTGTCTTGTCTGCGGCGCATAAAAATATTATGTTTGCAAAAGTCAACAGCATCGGCCTTTTCGGCATGAATACCTACAGCGTGGGCGTTGAAACCTCGCTTGAAACGGGACTTCCCCGCTTTGACATTGTGGGACTTCCCGACGCTTCCGTCAGCGAATCGCGCGACAGAGTACGCGCCGCCATGAAAAACAGCCGTTTTGATTATCCGTGCACAAGAATCACGGTTAACCTTTCCCCTGCCGACAAGAAAAAGGAAGGTCCTGTTTATGATCTGCCGATCCTGGTTTCTTTGATGCTTGCAAGCGGTCAGCTTCATGCCGATACCTCTGCGTGCGCTTTTTTCGGTGAGCTTTCATTAAGCGGAAAAATAAGAAAAGTCAACGGTGCTTTGCCGATGACGATTCACGCCAAAGAAAACGGCATCAAAGAGCTGTTCATTCCTTCTGAAAATGCTTATGAATGCTGCGTTGTTCAAGGAATTGACATCTATCCCGTCAAAAGCGTTGAACAGCTGATAAAACATCTGCAAGGCAAAGAGAAAATTCAAAAAGCCGGCAAGGATTTTTACAGCGAGTATCAGTATCCGAAAGAATTTATGCTTGATTTTGCCGATGTCAAAGGGCAGTTTCAGGTCAAGCGTGCCCTTGAAATTGCGGCGGCAGGCGGTCACAACACGTTGATGATCGGTCCGCCCGGTTCGGGAAAAAGCATGCTTGCCAAGAGGATTCCCTCAATTTTGCCGGACATGACATTTGAAGAAAGCCTTGAAACAACAAAAATTTATTCCATTGCCGGCGCTTTGGGTGACAATGTTTCGCTGATTAAATCGCGCCCGTTCCGCTCTCCGCATCATACCATTTCTGCAGCGGGACTTTCCGGCGGTGGACGTATTCCGAGACCGGGCGAAATCAGCCTTGCACACAACGGCGTTCTTTTTCTTGATGAACTGCCCGAATTTTCACGCATATCCATGGAAACACTGCGTCAGCCGCTTGAAGACGGTCATGTCACAATTTCAAGAGTTTCGGGCACGCTGACTTATCCTTGTAAAATTATGGTCGTTTGCGCCATGAATCCGTGTGCCTGCGGCTATTACGGTCACCCGACGAAAAAGTGTACCTGTCCTGCCGGTGCGCCTGCCAAATATCTTGCAAAAGTCAGCGGTCCTCTGCTTGACCGCCTTGATATTCACATCGAAGTTCCGCAGGTAGATTTTAAAAAGCTTTCCGATGACGAGCCCGCCGAAAGCTCCGCAGAAATCAAAAAGCGTGTTAATGCCGCAAGAAAAATTCAGCAAAACCGCCTTGCCGGAACAACCGTAAGCTGCAACGGTATGATGACGCCGAGCCTTACAAGAACTTTCTGCAAACTGGATACGGCTTCAAAAAATCTGCTTGAAAAAAGCTTTGACGCACTCGGGCTTTCGGCAAGAGCGTATGACAAAATTCTCAGGGTTGCAAGAACGATTGCAGACCTTGACGGATGCGAAAACATTGAAATTGAGCATGTTTCGGAAGCTGTGCAATACCGAAGCCTTGACAGAAAATTCTGGAAGTGAAAAGCATGAAAGAAATTCTCACAACAAAAGACGAAAACGGCTATCGCTGTAAAGACGAAAAAGCGGCAATTGAACGGCTCGGAAGAATTGAAGAACTTTATCAAAGGCTTCAGACTCAGCAGGAAGAAATCAGCGCCGAGCTTTCAAAATTAAGAGCCGAAGGAAAAACCAAAAGCGTCAGATTTAATCAGCTGCTTACCAAAAAGCTGAATAATGTCAACATCGTAGCCACGCTGGAGTCGTGCTTTTAAAATCAAAAAACAGGTGATTCAAACTGAAAATCACCTGTTAATTTTTTATCTGTCGGCTTTTATGCAATTGCAGGAAGCAGAGCGATGCTCAATGCAATCATATACTGACCAACATAATATGTCACATGATTCAAAATGAAATTAATCGGTGTGTTTTTACCCTTTGCAAAATACATCGGTGACAAAATGAGGTCGGAAAGCATAAACGAAACTGCGCCTATGGCATAAACAATGAATGCTGTTTCGCCCGTTTTGAAAGCCGCAACAACAGCAGATGCCGCCATGAAAGCAAGAATAAATCCGTAAACCGTTACAATGAATCTGAATTCACCGAAATCCTGTTTCATCGGCTTTTCAAGAAGCAGATTACCTACGGCAATCACAACACCTGCGACAAGCGGAATAATCATGTCTTTCGGGCCAAGACCTGCCGTCAGGAAAATTGCCGGAATATAGAACAAATGACCGAAACCGAAGAAAATAAAGCCCGAATTGAGATAGGATTTCATATCATCGGGATATACCCACTTCAGATCAAGATATATATCGCCGAGCATTCCGAAAACAAGACCGATTAAAATGAAAATTCCGTATTGCCACTGAGTGGGATTTTTGAAAATTCCGATTGCGGCTGTCATAACAAAGAAAACACTTGTGATATTCTTCAAAAATACGCCGCTGACGGATCTTTCGTTTCTGCATTTTATGATGAACAAAACAAGAAAAACAGCACCGCTGATGACGGGAAGATAAAGCATAATAAAACCATCCTTTCAAATTAAATAATAAAATATATTCACCGAGAAGTTACTGCTGACACTTTTTTCGGTTATACCTCTTCAACGGCAACTCCTCTTTCTTTTCTCTGAATTGCAAGCTCTCTTGTGATTTTTTCTTTCTTTTCGCCGACAATATCATAGAAGAACAGCGGAATTGCGCAAAGAATCAGGCTGATGCCCGGAACGATTGTCACAAGGCAGAACATGGCAAAATTCTGAGATGTTGTGAGGTTTCTTGCAATGTTAACAACAGCCTCACCGCTTCCTGCATTGAGCTTGTTGACGTCAATGTGAACGGCAATATACATTGCAATTATGGCAACGGTTGCCAGTGCGTTTCCGAGCTTGTTAACAAATGACTGGCAAGCCGAACCGAGAGCCGTGTCTCTATGCCCGGTTTTCCATTCCATATAGTCAAGACAGTCAGCAACCATCGCACCGGAAACAACATTGATAACACCCAGAGGAATACTTGATATAATCATGAACGGAATGCAGATGAAAAGATTATGCGTAAACCAGCCGACGATAAGCGAAACAACGCTTGCCGCAAAGCCGCCGATACATGAAACTATCATAAGAGATCTGTATTCAAATTTTTTGAAAAGCTTTGGCATAAGAAGCATTGAACCGAACATTCCGATTGCGGCGCAAATCTGAATGACAAGCTGAACGGTGGAGATATTTTTGTTAAGCTGTTCAACGGTTGCCGTTGTGGGATCTGCAATGCCGATATAGAAGCCGGCATATCTTGCAACGTGAGGAGCAGCTGCCTGAAGCATGTATCTGCCGAAGCTTAAAATTCCGGAAATAACAACGAGCATGAGCGGCTTACAATGGAAAATTCTTGAAAGCGTTGAAGGCTCGCCCGGATCTCTTTTCTGAGCGTTCGGAATGTCAATTCTCTCTTTAATGAACGGAGTTGAAAGTGAGAACAGCGGCATACCGATTACCGACATAGAAATTGCCATAATGGCATATTTGAGCACATCGGCATTTTCACTTTTGGCAAGGAAGAAACCGACGATTATCGGAAGAACAACCGTAACGGCAGAGCCGACGCCGCCTACTGTTCGTCCGTAAGAGATGATGTTGCCTCTTTCTTTCGGGTTAGGCGTCATCAGGTTCGGCATGCTCCAGAACGGAACGTCACTTGAAGTATAGACCATTCCCCAAAGAACATATACAAGCGCAACATAGATATACATTCCGGTGCTCTTTTGCGAAAGATCAAAACCGATTGGCGGAATGAACATGAGAATTGTCAGAATGGCAATCGGAATTGCCGTGATAACGGGATAGGGTTTTAATCTGCCCCATTTTGTCTTGTGCCTGTCAACAATCATACCCATCATCGGGTCATTGACAGCGTCCCAGACTCTTGCAAACAGCATCAGCATGATAACAAACATTGCGTTAAGTCCGAGAACATTCATGTAATAATCTGTGATATAGCTTGACATACAGCTATAAACCAAGCCTTGCCCGAGAGCCGCAACCGCATAAATTATCGACTCTTTTTTAGGGACATATTTCTTTTCTTCCATAAAATCCTCCTTTTTACTGTGGCGAAACCGCCTTTCCATACCGCCGGGCTGAGCAGCACCATCATCGGGAAATATTCAAGTCTGCCTGCAAGCATATCAAAAATCATAACAATTTTTGAAAGAGGCGAAAACATTGAATAATTGCCGGACGGTCCGACAAGTGAAAGACCGGGTCCGATGTTGTTCATTGTGGCGGCAACCGCCGTTGTTGATGTTACCATATCGAATCCGTCAAGGCTTATAACGAATACCGAGATAACATAAACAAACAAGCTTATTATAAAAAACGATGTTGTTGAAGCAATGACGCTTTTGTCAACCCGTTTCTTATCGAGTTTAACAATATTTACACCTCGAGGGTGCACAATATTTGCAATTTCATAAAAGGCGCTTTTGAGCAGAATAATCAATCTTGAAACCTTGATTCCTCCGCCTGTGCTTCCCGCACATGCACCGACAAACATCAAAACAAAAAGAATATATTTTGAAAGCTGCGGCCATGTGTCAAAATCCGTTGTTGAAAAGCCGGTTGTTGAAATGACGGAAGCAACGGAAAACGCACTGTCATGAAATGCGTTGTAAAGATGTCCGCCGTAACAGCTTTTAAAAGTATCAAGCGTGATGCAGACAACCGAAAAAGAAATAATTCCGAGATACCAGCGAAGCTCTTCGCTTTTGAGTGCATCTTTGAATTTTCTTAAAATAAGAAGATAATAAACGTTAAAATTAACGCCGAAGATAATCATGAAAACTGTCACAACAGCCTGAAGATAATTGCTGTTATAATATGCCATGGAGCTGTTTCTGATTCCGAATCCCCCTGTTCCGGCAGTGGCCATTGCGGTTGTGATTGAATCAAACCACGGCATTCCTCCGGCAAGAAGAAGCAGAACCTGCAAAACAGTCAGCGCAAAATAAATCGCATAAAGAATCAGCGCAGTTTGTCTGATTTTCGGAACAAATTTTCCGACCGACGGACCGGGGCTTTCGGCTTTCATAAGCTGCATGATATGTCCGCCCGTCATGGGCAAAAGAGCAATCAAAAACACAAGAACACCCATGCCGCCGAGCCAATGAGAAAAGCTTCGCCAGAAAAGCGCCGCATGAGAAAGTGCTTCAACATCAGTCAGTATGCTTGCACCGGTTGTTGTAAAACCCGAAGCCGTTTCAAAAACTGCGTCAACATAAGACGGAATTTCTCCCGAAATATAAAACGGAACGGCTCCGACAACGCTTAAAATAACCCAGCAAAGCGCAACAGTCACAAAGCCCTCTTTTGAATAAAAAACATTCTTTTTCGGCTTTTTTAAAGAAAGCATCAAGCCGAAAGCAAAAGAAGCCAAAGCAATAATAATATAAAACTTCCACTGTGCTTCGTGATAGTATAAGCCGATAAGCGTCGGAAGCAAAAGAGCTGCAGCAAGAATTTTGAATATCCAGCCTGTTATATACAAAATCATTCTGTAATTCATAATGCCCTCAAATAACTATATTTTTTATATCGTTAAGCGTTCTGTCGGTTGTGACAACAACAACAGTGTCACCGACTTTGATTTCATCGTCGCCGCTCGGAATAATAATTTTTCCTGCGCGGCTGATGCAGCACAAAAGTGTGTTCGGCTTTGTTCTGAGATTATAAAGCGGAATGTTTGTGACAGCACTTTCGGTTCTGACATTAAATTCAATTGCCTGCGCTTTTGAGCCGACAATATTATAGAGTGTGTGAACATTACTGCCAGAAGAATTCTCAAGTGCTCTGACATAGCTGATAATCATTTCGCAGGTGATAAATTTAGGATAAACCACCGAACCGACGGAAAGCTTGTCGATAAGTCCTTCAAAATTAAGCCTGTTGATTTTTGTGACGGTTTTAACATCGTAATTTGCGTTGACATAAACGGAAAGCATGATGTTTTCTTCGTCAAAATCCGTTATAGACGTGAAACCGTCAACTTCTGCAATATCTTCTTCAAGCAAAAGACGCCTGTCGCAGCCGTCGCCGTTGATTATCACAACATTTCCCGGCAAAACCGAATTGAGAAATTCACAGCGTTCCTTGCTTTTTTCAATAATCTTGACCTTAAAGCCGTATTCACAAAGCTTTTGAGTCAGATAATAAGTAATTTTGCCGCCGCCGACAATCATAATTGATTTGACATGATTTCTTGCAATCCCCGCTTTTTTGAAAAAAGCGGCGCAGTCTTTTCTTGTTGTAACAAACGAAATTTTATCGCCCCGTTTTAAAACAGTCTGACCGGACGGAATGATCACTTCACCGTTTCTTTCAACAGCGCAAATGAGCATCTTGCCCGAAAGTCTTCCGAGTGCTTTTTCAATCTGCATATCGATAAGCGGAGAATTATCCGGCAAAACCGTTGTTAAAAGCTCCACTCTTCCGTTTGCAAAGGTATCGACCTCAATGGCGGACGGAATGGAAAACAGCCTTGCAATTTCGTTTGCCGCTTCAAGCTCCGGATTGATAATCATTGAAATTCCGAGCTTCTTTCTGATAAACGAGCTTTCCGAAACAAAATCCGGGTTTCGCACTCTTGCAACCGTTCGGCATGATGAGGTTTTGTTTGCAATCAGACAGCAAAGAAGATTCAGTTCGTCAGAGCCTGTCACGGCAATAAACAAATCTGCAAATTCAATTCCCGCCTCATCAAGCGTTTTGTGAACAACACCGTTTCCGATAACGCCCATAACGTCTGAGACATCGGTAACGGTTTTCACCGCCTCCGGATCTGTGTCAACAACGGTTATTTCATGTCCTTCGCTTTCAAGCTGTTCTGCAAGCGCTGTTCCGACTTTGCCGCAGCCGACAATGATGATATTCATTTTAGGCTATCCCCCTCTTCAGGCATAAACAAAGATGATATAAACTTCCATTAATTTTAACACAATACGAAAATTATTTCCATAGTTTTTGTGAAACTGTAATAAATGTTAATAGCTTTAAAGTGTAGAAAAAAAGGACGTTTTTTTGGTTGTTTTTGCCGAAAAAGTTTTGTTCTGTTGAAATTAAGTGCAGATTGATGTATCATTATTGAAAGAAATAATTTAGAGAGGACTTGCTATGAAACAGCCATCAGAAAAATTTATCAAAACCTTTTCGGTCAATTCCGACCCGAAAACAGACAGAAAATATACCGTAACAGTCTCAAACTTTCGCTTTTCGGTTTTAACCTCAAGGCTTCTTCGTGTTGAGTATTCAAAAACCAAACACTTTACCGACGAACCGACACAGGCGGTACTTTTCAGAAACATTGACAAGCCTTTGTTCACTTTCAAAAAAGACTGCAACGATGTTGTGATTGCAACAAAGGACACTGTTTTCTGCTATGACCTGAAAGCCAAAAAGATGAAAAGCATCACCTTAAAGGGCGGAAAAATCGTAACGGATTTTGAAAAAGGCAACCTTAAAGGTACTTACCGCACGCTCGACATGGTCAACGGTTCAATTCCTCTTGAAGACGGACTTATAAGCCTAAACGGTGTAAGCATAGTCGATGACAGCAAAACCGTTCTGATCAATCCCGACGGAACAATGAAAGAACGCCCGAGCTGCAAAGACGAATATTATTTTGCCTACGGCAGCGATTACAGAGGCTGTATTAAAGATTTTTACAAGCTTTGCGGTGAAGTTCCGCTTGTTCCGAGATTCTGCCTCGGCAACTGGTGGAGCCGATATAAAGATTACTCGCAAAGCGAATATCTTGAACTGATGGATAAATTCATTGAAAACGAAATTCCGGTCAGCGTTGCAACCATCGACATGGACTGGCACTGGGTTGATGTTATCAAGCGTTTCGGCAAAGAGGACGCACTTTATCAGCGTGAGGGTTTGCCGATTCATAATATGCTTGAGCTTTTTCAGTCCCAGGGCTGGACGGGTTACAGCTGGAACACCGAGCTTTTCCCCGATTACAAAGCCATGCTCAGACAGCTTCAGGACGAAGGCTTTAAGGTCACACTGAATCTTCACCCGGCTCAGGGTGTCAGACCTTTTGAAGATATGTATGACGAAATGGCAAAGGCAATGGATATTGACCCGAAAACCAAAAAGCATATCAAATTTGACATCACCGACCCGCAGTTTATTGAAGCTTATTTTGATGTTCTTCACAGGCCATATGAAGAAGACGGTGTTGACTTCTGGTGGATAGACTGGCAACAGGAAAAAACAACTAAAATCAAAGGTCTTGATCCGCTTTGGGCACTTAACCATTATCACACCCTTGCATTCAACGGCGAAAACAAAAGACCGCTCATTCTTTCCCGTTTTGCTCAGGTCGGCTCACACCGCTATCCGCTCGGCTTTTCCGGCGACACTTTCATAACATGGAAAAGCCTTGATTTTCAGCCGTATTTCACAATAACCGCCGCAAATGTCGGTTATACCTGGTGGAGTCATGACATCGGCGGTCATCATCACGGCGGACGAGATGACGAACTTTATGCCCGTTGGGTACAGTTCGGTCAGTATAGTCCCATTATGCGTCTTCATTCAACAAAAGATGAATTCATGGGTAAAGAGCCTTGGAAATACAGCTTTTCGGCAAAGTGCGTAGCAATAAACGCCATGCGCGAAAGGCACGCCATGATTCCTTATCTCTATTCTATGAACCGCCGCACGCAAAAAGACGGCATTGCCCTTTGCGAACCGATGTATTATTCATATCCCGAAAAGAACGAGGCATATGAAATCAAAAACGAATATTTCTTCGGAAGCGAACTTCTTGTTGTTCCCATCACAACGCCGCAAAGCAAACGAACCAACCTTGCCAAAACAAAAGTCTGGCTTCCGAAAGGCAGATGGACCGACATCTATAACGGCAATATTTACGAGGGTGAAAAGTTCGTCGATATGTATCGCGGCATTGAATCCATTCCCGTTCTTGCAAAAGAGGGCGCCATTTTGCCGCTTTCCAAAAACGACAGAACCAACGATTGCTCCAATCCAAAACAGATGAATATCAGAATCTGGCGCGGAACAAACGAGTTTGAGCTTTATGAAGACGACGGCGAAACCATGAACTTCAAAGACGGTGCGTTTGCCGTAACAAAATTCAAAATCAAGGAAACCGGCTCGGACGTAACCTTTGTTATTGAAAAAGCAAGCGGTGATCTTTCCGTTTTGCCGGAAGAAAGAGATTACACTTTTATTTTTGAAGACATCTCAAAGGTGAAGAATATAAAAATCGGCTTTGAAAACAGCACAGTTTCAACCAAAGCGGGCAAAACGATTATTGAACTTTCCGCCGTAAAGCCGACCGATGAAATCGTCATTGAACTTAGCGCCGTTACCCCAAGGGAAAATCGCGACAAAAAAGAGCTGATCATTGAGCTTCTTTCCAAATATCAGCTGAGCACCGCCTATAAAAAGCTTCATTTTGCCGAATACATCAAAGATATTTCAAAGCCGTTCCCCGTAAACGACAAGGATCTGAAAGGTCCGGTGCAAGAAGTTTTTGAAATGAAATAAGTCAATATAAACGCAATAAAGCAGGGAAACAAAACTCCCTGCTTTATTGCTTATGTGGGTATTATTGTGAGAAGTCAGAATACAGAAATCAGTTGTCAGACCATCAATAACCGCAGTCATCAATTCTCCATTTGCCGTTTTTGCTGTCTCGGATTAAAATCCAGTTCCAGTCTTTATAAGTATCATTCGGATTGAGCGACTGTGTTTTTGAACCGGTTTTAAAATCGGAAAGCAAAACGATCACATTTTCCGGTGAAACACCGTTTCCGCTACCTTTTCCGGTTTGCATATAACCCGAAATAAAATTCTTGCTTTCTGCTTCGTCATACCAAATTTTTGTGATGGTTGCGCCTGCATCTTTTGAAAAGCCGCTTTTTAAGACAAGATCGACCGCCGACTGAATTTCTTCTTTTGAAAAGTTTTCGCTCTCGCCGATGATAACCTCGGCTTCCTGTTTGCCCGAGCATGCATTCAGACCGAAAAGAACGGCAAGTGCAAGAAGCAAAGAAAAAGCTTTTTTCATCTCAACTCACCTCCCTTAAAATTTTTTATATTACATTTTATGAAGTCCTTGTTTCTTGCAAGAACTTCCCTGAGCGACCAGATAATCTGCCTCGGATAATGCGGAAGATAAGCGTTGACGCCGTAGGCTTCAAGTCCGAGCTTTTCGGCAATATAAAGTGCTCTCGGCATATGATAGGACTGCGTGACAATAACGATCTTTTTACACAAAAAAGTGTTGACCGCATTATATATACTTTCATAGGTTGAAAAGCCGAAATCATCGGTCAGGATTTTTTCTTCCGGCACTTCCATTTGCACGCTGACATTTTTCATCACGGCAACCTCGTTATACTCTTTTCCGCTGTTGTCTCCCGAAAGAAGCAGCGGCAGTTTGCCACCTGATTTTTTTACAATTTCCGTGCCGCACTTCAGTCTTTCGTTGAGCATGACCGACGGGGTGTTATCCTCTCTGATTCCGCAACCGAGAACAAGCACAGCATCAACATCTTTCATTTGCACCGCTTCCTCTTCGGTGATCATTTTGGACTTTTCATGAAAAATCATATAAAAATTTACTGTCAGTGCATAGCCGGAAACAAGAACGCAAACGCACACAAAAGCAGCAATGATCCTTTTTAACACTTTCATCATATTATCCCTCGTTTTTCTTATGACTGTATTTTATAGGGAAGAAACGAAGGATTCAATATGCTTCTGACTATCGTAAGGAAAAATTAAGGGAAATTTAAGAAATATCATAACGATAGAAAAAGCACCTTGCGCATTGCAAAGTGCTTGATTGTTTAAAAATTCTTATTGTGCAAGATATTGTTCTGTATATTCGGTTTGCTCAAAAACAATTTCTCCGTCAATGTTTTTAATTATAAGAGTCGGTAAAGGCATGGTTTCTTTGTCATTGGTAAGCCCTTTTGGTTCAACACCTGATGGTTGTGAAAAAATCGCTGTACCATAAATGAAATCAAATCTTTGCTTTTTAAGTTTATCAAAAGATAATCCATTGCTTTTACAAAACGGCTTTGCAACTTCAAGGGATAACGCCCTTTGCATAACATTATTTAATTTATATTCCTGATTCCTTTGCATTTGCTTTTCTGTCATAACAATCATTCCTTTCCGAAGATAGTATATTGACCTTTAGAATTATATATTGAAGAAATATCTTGTTTAAAATGTGCTAAAATCTTACTGTCACCGTCTGATGCATTTAAGCAAAATAAAGTATTTCCCGGATGTGTATGACCGCTCCATTTAAACCCGTTTTTGTTCATTTCCTCTGCAAGTTCAACAGTAACATCAACCATGTATTCATTACCTCTGATTATTAGTCTTTCGTTTCCTTTTGTGAACATTGCAAACTCATCGCCTGTAACAGCAGTAAGAGCAGCTAAATCTTTCATGTTGACATTATTTTTCTTGACTGTGACTCTGCTGTTATAATCCGGAAGGGCTTCAAGTATTTTCTTTTGTCTGTTATTAAGTTCAACGTCAAAAGTTAAAACAGCATTAGGATTGCCTTTTCCGGTGTTTCGCTGTTCAATCGGAAAACCAATTGGCTTTTCAATAGAGGATATGCTCATTTTTACACTTCCTAAGTCTATTATATATCATTGAAAAAAAATGTCAACGTCTATAAAAAGTTAAAAACTAACTATATATTTTTTTATATGACTAAACAGTCTTTCACTTTCTCACACATTCAAAGCAGACCCAGCCTTTTTCCGTGTGGTGCTTTTTGATTGCAAAGCCGTTTTTGTCGAACGCGTCAATCACGTCCTGCTCTCTTGTATCAATAATTCCCGATGTGATAAACACCGCTTCGTCTTTCATGAATTTTGCAACATCTTTTGTAAACAGGATAATGATATCAGCAACAATGTTTGCCACAACAACATCAAACTTTCCGCTGACCCTGTCTGTCAGATTGCCTTGAAAGACCTGATATTTCGGAGCAGTGAATCCGTTTGCTTCGCCGTTTTCAATCGCCGTTTTCACAGCAAGCGCATCTATGTCCACACCGACCGCACTTTTTGCACCGAGGAGCAACGAAGCAATGGAAAGAATTCCGCTTCCGCAGCCGATGTCCAGCACTTCGGTGTCTTTGCCGATATATTTTTCAAGGGCGGCAAGGCAAAGACGGGTTGTTTCATGTGTACCCGAACCGAAAGCAAGCCCCGGCTCAATATCAAGAACCACTCTGCCGTTTGCATCAAACTCCTTTTCCCATGTCGGATGAATCAAAAGCTTTTCACCGACCGGAATGGAGTGAAAATACTGCTTCCAGTTGTTTTCCCAATCGGCATTCCGACAAGCGGAAGTGTCAATTTCATTTTTGATTCCCTCGGAAGTAAAACGCTCGCTCAAAAACGCAACAGCTTCAAGCGGATTCTCCTCAGGTGAAATATATACATGCACAAAAGCTTTGCTTCTGTCTTTTTGAAGAAGATCTTCATCAATCAGGTCAATGTGGGCAATATCCCATGCCTGCTGTTCAAGATCTCTGTAATCTTCAATATAGATGCCGTACGGCACAACCATCATGGCAATGTCGGCGGCTTTGTCCACATCATCGGCATTTACCGAAATTTTTACCTCTGTCCAGTCATTCATATGCGCTTCTCCTTTTTGATCACCGCACCGTCCAGTGTGCCGAGTCTGATTTTGCTTCCTTGAATTTTGTTTCCGAAAACCGTTTTGGCATCAAGCCAGCTTTCGGGCAGATAATAATCAATTTCATGCTCGTTTCGGTTGATGATTACCATAATTTCATCTTCGTCATTGCTTCGTGTATAAGCAAGGCAGGAAAGCATTTCCGAAACGGTGAAAAATTCTCCGTCTTTTAAACAGCGACAGTCTTTTCTTAAGTTTCCGAGCTTTTTATAATGAAGCAAAAGATCTTTGTCCTGACTGCCCCACGGATAACAGACTCTGTTAAACGGGTCTTTATAGCCCTGCATCCCGGCTTCATCTCCGTAATAAAGCGACGGAACGCCGGGTAGCGTATATTGAATCAGGCTTGCAAGCTTTAAAAGCTTCACGCCTTTTTTATACTGTGCATCACTGAGCTTTTTTTCGCTTTGCCACTGTCTGTCGCGGTATTCGCAGCTTTCGCCTGCAAGCTGTGTGATTGCTCTCATGGTGTCATGCGTTCCGATATGATTCATCAGCACGTCAACAACACACTTCGGATAATTTTCAAGAACCGTCATGATTTTATCGCTGAAGCCTTCAACATTGCCCGTTCTGATAAATGAAATGATCGCATCGGCAAACGGATAATTCATCACGCTGTCAAGCTGTGCACCCTGCAAATAGCGGCGTCTTTCGCCGTAGCTGAACTTGTTGGAAGCATCCTCCCAGACCTCGCCGAGAATAAGCGCATCGCCGTTTTGTTCTTTGACCGCCCTTCGAAATTCATCAAGGAATTTATCGGGCAGCTCATCTGCAACATCAAGTCGATAACCGCTGATACCGCACGAAAGCCACTTTTTTGCAATACCGTTTTCGCCCGTGATAAAATCAATAAACTCAGGCGAATCTTCCGTAACTTCGGGCAAAATGTCAATTCCCCACCAAGAACGATAGCCGTATGGCCAGTTTGTGAATTTATACCAGCTGAAATAGGGCGAGTCTTTCGACTGGAAAGCTCCGAGACTGTCATATCTTGCGTATTTGTTAAAATAAACGCTGTCGTCTCCGGTATGGCTGAAAACTCCGTCAAGAATGATGGAAATACCGTTTTCTTTTGCTTTTTTACAAAGTCTTTTCAGTTCATCTTCTGTTCCGAGCAAACTGTCGATTTTTGAATAATCCGCCGTGTCATAGCGGTGATTGCTCTGCGCTTCAAAAATCGGGTTGAGATAAATGCAGGTTACGCCGAGCGACTTTAAATAATCAAGCTTTTGCTCAATCCCTTTCAGGTCGCCGCCGAAATAATCGTTGTTTAAAACCTTACCCTCTTTTGTGGGTTTCCACTGCGGCTCACTGCCCCAATCATCACGAAGAATTCTGTCTGACGGAACGTTTTTCTTTTTTGTTTTCGACGAATAAAACCTGTCGGGGAAAATCTGATAGATGAGACCGCCCTTGAGCCAGTCGGGTGTTTTGAAATTCTTGTCATAAACCGTCAGCTGCCACTCAAGCTCGCCGCCACCCAAAGAGCCGAGGCACGAACCATCATGGCGGATTTCGCTTCTGCCCCAAGGAGTATCATATTCAAAATGATAAAAATACAGCCCGGTTTCGTTTACTGTATAATCAAGGCACCACCATTCTTCGTCGCAGCCCTGCATGGAAAGCCAGAAAAACTTGTGGTAAGTGCTTTCCTTGCCGTCTTTATGTATCACAAGCTCAACGCCGCTGCAGGAAAGATTTCTCGGCAAAACGACCTTGAACGTGATTCTTTGGTTTTCTTTCACTGCGCCGAAAACATTTTTATGAATTCGGTTTCGTGAATTAAAAGGGATATAATCCATTTTCATTTTTCCTCTCGGCGCCGTCATAAAACATTTTCCGGCGCATATATATATTAAGCAAGCAAGTGCTTAAACAATATTTTATTAAATTTAATTCTTTTTAAGACCGGCGGTGATGATATGTTCGTTATCTCATTAAAATCAAAAAAGCTGAAAAAAGCTGCCGTCATTGCCCTCGTCGCAGTGTTTGTTACCATCGGAGCGGTTTATTATGTCTGCAACGACAACGATAAACCCGTTGCAAATGTGGGCGGTATTGTGATGAAAGCCGCCGACAACAAGGAAAGAGTTGCTTTCTTTTCTCAGTTCGGTTGGGAGATTAACGAAGAACCGTCAGAAGTCAAAGAAGTTGTGATTCCGACCGAATTTGATGAAGTTTATCAGAATTACAATGAGATTCAGAAGAAGCAGGGACTTGACCTTGAAAAATATAAAGGGGCAAGAGTCAAAATGTGGTCTTATGAAATTCTCAATTATCCCGGCTATGAAAACTCTCCGGGTGTGATTCACGGAAACATTCTGGTTTATAATGACACCGTCATCGGCGGAGATGTTTCAAGCACTGAGCTTGGCGGCTTCATGCACGGTTTCAGCAACGAATCGGCTGAATCGGCATCAGGTTCTTAATCGCTGATTACCCAGTCTTTGATTTCATCAAGAAGTGAAAGTTCAACCGTTGCTCTCATGTAAAGACCGTTTTCGGTATATTCTTCAAACTCCACAACGCCTTCTTTTCTGATTCTTGCCGCAACTGCGCCTGCCTCAAAAGGTATGAGCAGCTGCGCTTTTTTTCTTGTTGGCGGAAGCTGTTCGAGTATCGCTTCAAGAAGCCTGTCAAGACCTTTTTTTTCAAGTGCGGAAATCATAACCGTTTTTCCGAAAGTCGGCATGGAATAGATATCGCCGACCTTGTCGCACTTGTTCATGACCGATACCACGGGCGTTCCTGCACAGCCGAGTTCTTCAAGAAGCTTTTTTGTAACTTCAAGATGTTCGTTTGCGTGTTCATCCGAAGCATCGCAAACGTTGAGGATAACGGTTGCCTGCGCCGCTTCTTCAAGCGTTGATTTGAACGCTTCAACAAGCTTGTGCGGAAGTCTTCGTATCAGTCCGACCGTGTCAACAAGCATAACCGTCCTGCCGTCGGGCAGTGTTAATGCTCTTGATGTCGGATCAAGCGTTGCAAAAAGCTTGTTTTCGGCAAGCACGCCTGCGTTTGTCAGCGCATTCATCAGCGTTGATTTTCCTGCATTGGTGTAACCGACAATGGCAACCGACTGCACACCGTCTTTTCGGCGGCGTTTTCTCATCATATCGCGGCGCTTTTCAAGCTCTTTCAGCTCGCTTTCCAGCTTCTGGATTCTTCTTCTGATGTGACGCTTATCACTTTCAAGCTTGCTTTCGCCCGGTCCTCTTGTTCCGATTCCGCCACCGAGACGTGAAAGCGACGCACCCTGCCCTGCAAGGCGCGGCAAGCTGTATTTCAGCTGAGCAAGCTCAACCTGAAGCTTACCCTCGCTTGTTCTTGCCCTTGCGGCAAAAATGTCAAGAATAAGCATGGTTCTGTCAATAACCCTGACACCTGTGATTTTTTCAAGATTTCTTTGCTGAGACGGTGTAAGCTCGCTGTCAAAAATGAGCAGATCCACCTCGTTTGCCTGACAGAATGAGGCAATTTCAAAAAGCTTTCCCGCTCCGACAAAGGTTGCCGCTTCGGGTCTTTCTTTTTTTTGAATGATTTTTCCGAGCACAACCGCTCCGGCGGTATTTGCAAGCTCGGAAAGCTCATCAATTGAAATTTCAGCGTCAAAATCGCCTGTGTCAACGCTGACAAGAAGCGCTTTTTCCGCCTTTTCGGTGTTGTCAAAAGCCTCCATTCAATCGCCCCGTTTCATTAAAAATATTATCAAAGAATGATTAATTCCTTTTTGCACTTTGTAAAGTTATAATAGCCGTCATCGGTAACCAGCACCATATCCTCAATGCGCACGCCGAACTGACCCGGAAGATAGATTCCCGGCTCAGCTGTTACAACATTTCCGCTTTTGAGAACAGCCTTGCTTTTCGGCGATTCGTTCGGGTATTCATGAATTTCAATACCGACGCCGTGACCGAAGCCGTGACCAAAATATTCGCCGTATCCATAAGATTTTATAACATTTCTTGCCTGTTCGTCAACCTCTTTGCAGGAAACACCGTTTTTGATTGCGGCAAGGCCTGCTTCCTGCGCTTTGAGAACAATGGCATAAATCTCCGCTTGCTTATCCGAAACGGACGAAACCGCAACCGTTCTTGTCATGTCGCTGTGATACCCTTCAACAACGGCGCCGAAGTCCATGGTGATAAAATCGCCTTTTTCAATTTTCTTTTCGCCCGGCACACCGTGAGGCATGGAACCGTTTGCACCCGAAACCGCAATGGTTTCAAACGAAAGCGCGTCCGCTCCGCTTCTGAGCATCGTATAATCAAGCTCAAGCGAAATTTCTCTTTCGGTGATACCCGGTTTGATGAAACCGAGAATATGATCGAAAGCTTTTTCGGCAA
>JBJEOJ010000189.1:0-6342 GCA_051880655.1 Acutalibacteraceae bacterium
TCTTCTGATAAGGAAATAGATTACGGTAATAACCATCGAAACGGCTGCACCGTATGCAAGACCGACTGAAGCGTCACTGTTTGAAAATGCAGTGACAAAGCCTTCACCGTCAAAGAAACCGCCGGAATAAATCATGCCGATAACACAGCATACGATGAGAAGAACGATCGGAACAACAAGATCGCAGACACGGCCCTTTTCGTTGACTTTCATGTCTTCAACAGCCTGCTTTGTTCCGCTTGTGAAAAGGTCACCTTTTTCAATTGCATTTTTCTCGTGCTTCTTCATCGGGCCGTAGTCCATTTTTGAAACGGAAATGAAGATCATCATAACAATTGTTAAGATTGCATAGAAGTTATACGGAATTGCGCTGATGAAAAGGCTGATTCCGCTTTCTGCGCCTGCACCTCTTGCAAAACCGGCAACAGCTGCTGCCCATGACGAAATGGGAGCGATGATGCAAATCGGTGCTGCCGTTGCGTCAATCAGATAAGCAAGCTTTGCGCGGGAAACCTTGTTTCTGTCTGTAACGGGGCGCATAACCGAGCCGACTGTCAGACAGTTGAAATAGTCATCAATGAAGATAAGTACGCCCAGAGCCATGGTTGCAAGCTGTGCACCGACCCTTGACTTAATGTGCTTTGAAGCCCAGCGTCCGAAAGCCGCAGAACCGCCTGCCTTGTTCATCATTGAAACAAGCGCACCGAGAAGCACAAGGAAAATCAGAATACCCATGTTATAAGAATCGGCAAGACTTGAAACAAAACCGTCGCTTACAACGTGCGTGATGATGCCCTCAAAGTTTGCTCCGGCATAAATAACGCCGCCGGCAATGATACCGATGATAAGAGAGGAATAAACCTCTTTTGTGATAAGAGCAAGAACAATCGCAATGATAGGCGGAAGCAGTGCCCAGATGGAAGCATAGCACTTGATGGATTCACGAACCTTTGCAATTGCCGTCTGAACATGGCTTTCAAATTCGGGGTCGTTTTCAAGATTGTCGGCGTAGGAGTCAACATAAGCCTGAGCGGATTCTCCGTCGCTCAGGTCATAATCAACAGCGTCTTCGCCCTCGCCGAGTGTGAATGTTCCGGAAACCGCAGCTTCTTCGGCAGGAGCCTGAGCCGCATCAACCTGAACCTGTGCCGCATCCGGTGCAGCAGCCGTATCGCCTGTTTCAGCAAAAGCAACCGATGCTCCGGCAACAGACAAAATGAGCGTGAACATCATTGCAAGAATCATTCTTGCAATTTTTCTTTTCTGTTTCATTTTCTCGTCCTCCAAATAAATATTTTTCGAAATCAAGACAGTCTCAAAAAGATTAAAAGCACCCGACAAAGTGCACGGATGATTTCAGAGCCTGCCAAAAAAATAGAGACTGCATAAGAGCAGTCTCACATAACAAACAGAAAAATTATTCGTGTGACAGCTCTCCGCATATGCGACAGTCAACAGGATATTCTCCTGCCGCCCAGCTCAGCGAGAGCCGCAAGGCACTCACATAAGAGCTTCCCGAAAAGCCCCGGCTTCGGCAAAGCATCCTTTCATCTGCAGTCAACGCCCAACGGGAGGCTTTTGCAGAATACTGATAAGCTTTGCACCTCTATCTGCTGAGATTATACACACTTTTTTTGCAAAAATCAATATGTTTTTGTTAATTTTTTAAATTTTATTTAAGGTAAAACAGAAAATAGCCCTTGTGTTTCAGCCGGTTTATTTCTGTTCAAGCTCATAAGCCTGCTTAACGGCAATTGCAAGCTGATCCGGACAGGAGGTACGCTTGAAATTACAGCCGATTCCGCTGAGCTTTTCAATCACCTCATTAACGGTCATTCCCTCAACAAGCTTGGAAATGCCCTTTGTGTTGCCGTTGCAACCGCCGTCAAATTTTACGCTTCTGACAATGTCGCCGTCAAGTTCAACCGTAATTTTTCTTGAGCAGACGCCCTGTGTTTTATATTCATATACCATAACCTTACAACTCCTTTAATTTATTATATCCTCAATCGGCGAAAATAAAAATTCACCTTGAAAATTTGCAAGTCTATATTAATTCAATTGTTTGTTTTTGTCAAGACATAATGTAAATCAGTGCCATAATCAGCATTTCGTCTGCGCCCTCTTTTTGCAAAAGCAACAAAAGCGGCAGAATCATGGATATATCATTATCAAGATTAAAAAGAGAATCCAAAATTTTGCGTCCGTCCTCATGCATTTTTTGACGGTTATCTTCCTGCTGCTGACAGCTGCGGTTCTGACTTTGGTTCTGGCTTTGATTCTGACTGCGGTTCTGATTCTGGTTTTGGTTCTGATTTGGCTTTTGGTTCGGCATGGGCGGTCTTTGCGGTCTTTCGTTCATGCGCGAAATAATCGGCGGACGAAGATTTTTGTTCCCGACGCCGTTTTCGTTATGCTTTTGCTCTGGCTGAGAGGAACGCCCCATATTTGCTTTTTGCTTCATTTCGTTAACACGCTTGATTGCCTGTTCCTGCATTTTTTCAAAATCGCCGTGTGAAATATCAGATTGCATGTTATCTCCCCGTTTATATATTTCAATTAAATTCAGCCGCCGCTGACTCCGAGTGCTTTCACAACCGAAATCAGCCTGAGCATTTTGATTGCCTGATCAATTTTTTGCTGTCTTTCTTTTCCGACAAGCGGCCGCAGTGCCGAAAGCAAATCACAGCGAGGGTCGTTTTTTTCGCTGTTGAGCGCACTCATAATTGAGGCAAGCTGGGCAAAGGACGAAAAATCAAAGCCGTCATTTTTTGGCTGTTCTTTTTTCGGCGGACTTTGATTTTGCCGTGATGCTTGCTCGTTTTGTCCGGAAGAAAACATCGACTGTGCGGCATTTTTCAGGTTTTCAATATCATCATCGCTGAGCGATCCCAGAATTTGCGAAATCGCACCGAAATCCATCTGCGGTTCACTCATTGCTCTTCCTCACTGTCTTTAAGCTGTTTCAAAATTTGTTTGGCTTTATCGGACGCAAGAATTGTTTTGATCAGCTGAGGATTGCTCAAAAGCTTCTTAAACGCCGCCGCCTGACTTTGCGTCAGATGACTTTTTGTGAACTCATCAACATCGGTCTGTCCGTCGGCTGTGGTATTTTTAAAATCGGAAATCAGTTTTTTTATTTGTTCATCGGTAAGTTTTGTTTCATTATCCATTGAAAAGCCTCCGTGTTTGTGATAAAATAAATTGATTTACGGTAATATCTATGTCGGAAAGTGAGGCGGTATGAATGAAAGTTCTTGTTTTGTCCGACAGTCACGGCTGCAAAAACCATTTGTTCAGAGCAATTGAACAACACCCTGAATGCAAAACGGTGTTTTTTCTCGGAGACGGTCTTGCAGATGCGGAAAAAGCAATGAATCAATATCCCGACAGAAAATTCATCTGCGTCAAAGGCAACAACGATTTCAATTACGACTACGATGAAACCGCATATAAATATATCGACGGCAACACTGTTGTCGCCTGCCACGGACACAGATTTTCCGTCAGGCAAACTCTTACCGATTTGTTTTTGCACGGTCAGTCGGTGTTTGCAAACACGGTCTTTTACGGACATACTCACCGGGCCGATTTTCATTTTGACCCTTATTATAATATGTACGCCTTAAATCCGGGTGCGCTGTGCGAAGGCAAATATGCACTTGCCGATCTGGGCAAAAACGGCGTTGAAGCCACGCTTCTGACACTGTTTTAATAATAAAAACCACAAGGAGAATATATATGAACATAATCATCATCGGCTGCGGAAAAACCGGCTCACGTCTTGCAAAAGAGCTTGACGAGAGAGGTTATGATGTTTCCATTGTTGATGCCAACGAAGAAAGATTCAGTCAGCTCGGCTCCGGATTTTCCGGTCTTGCAGTAACAGGCTCTCCGACCGAC
Organism: Acutalibacteraceae bacterium; assembly: GCA_051880655.1. Taxonomy (GTDB): domain Bacteria; phylum Bacillota; class Clostridia; order Oscillospirales; family Acutalibacteraceae; genus UBA6857. Next base: position 3,904 of record JBJEOJ010000189.1, read on the forward strand.
ATAAAAATTCTTGAAAATGCCGGCTGTGCAAACATGGACATCGCCATTGTTGTGACGCCAAAAGACAATGTCAATGTTATGGTAGCTCAGATGCTTAAAATTGAATTTGACATTGAAGAGGTTTATGTCCGTGTTCTTGACCCATCGCGTGAGGCTGTTTTCAGAAAATTCGGGCTTCGGACGATCTGCCCGACCCGTTTTGAATCGGACGCTCTTTTTAATCTTGTCACGGAAGACGCCGACGACATTGATTCTCTAACAATCGGAACAAGCAGCGTTCAGTTCGTTTGTGAAAAAGCCGAAAAGCATATCATCGGAAAAAGTGCTTCCGAATTAATCAGCCATAAAAATGAAATGCCGTTTGCCGTGAAGAAAAAAACCGGTCAGCTTGTTCTTTGCAACGATGAAGATTTAATAATTGAAGACGGCGACAGAATTGTTTATGCCGCTGTATGGGGAGGCTGATTTAATGAATGTGATTGTTGTCGGTGCCGGACATCTCGGCTATTATCTTGCAAGAGAGCTGATTGAAAACGATTATAAAGTTACTTTGATTGACATTGACAGAAAACGCTGCGAGCAAATTGCAAACAGTCTTGACATCAAAGTCTTTTGCGGCGACGGTTCAAGAGTTGAAACGCTTGCCGCAGCTTCAACGGGAAAATGCGATGTTTTCATCGCCGTAACAAACTGCGATGAAGATAACCTTGTCGCCTGCGAAATTGCAAAAAAGCAGTTTAAAGTGAAACGAACCATTGCAAAAAACAACCGCCGCAGCAATATGAATATTATGAAAAAGCTCGGCGTTGACCTTGTTGTTGACGAAGCCCAGATTATCACGCACATGATTGAACATGAAATTGACAGCGCACAGGTTCAGCTTGTTGCGGAAATCGGAAGCGGCGGTGCGGTAATCAACGAATATAAAATTCCGATAAACTGGAAATTTTCCGGCAAAAAGCTTTCCGAACTGAACGTTCCCGAGCAATGCGTTTTTGTTTACCTCAAGCGCGGCGATATGTTCATGATACCCAGAGGCAACAGCGTAATCATGGGCGGAGACAAAATCATTGCCCTGACTGTCGGCTCATCGGGCAAACAGCTGAAAAAGCTTTTTGCACTTTAAAAACGAAATAACGGAAAGTGAATCTTCAATTTTTGCTTTTCAAAATAAATTAAGAAAGGAAATCAATTCATGACAGCATTTTTTGAAAATTTTCTGCATTTTGATCTGAGCATTTTTGAATGGGTACAGTCCATTCAAAACCCTGTTCTGACTGCCATTCTCAAATTCGTAACAACCCTTGGCGAGGGCGGCATCATCTTTATTGCGCTTGCTCTTGTTCTCATCTGCACAAAAAAATACCGCAAAATCGGCTTTGCGGTCATCATCGCCCTTTTGGTAATGGAAATCGGCAACAACCTGATTTTAAAAGAACTGTTTGCAAGACCTCGTCCGTTCAATCTTGAAGGCTATGACTGGTGGAACGAAGTTTATAAATATCCGGATTTTGTTTCAAAACCAACAAGCTATTCTTTCCCCTCCGGTCACACCTCCTCTGCCTTTGCTGCGGCGGTTGCGGTTTTGTGGTACAACAGGAAAATCGGAATTCCGACAACAATTTTTGCCTTTATCATGGGCTTTTCAAGAATTTATGTTGAAGTTCACTATCCGACCGATGTAATCGCCGGAATCCTTGTCGGCATTGTTTATGCGCTTATCGGCGTTCTTATCACAAAGTTCCTTTATCCGAAATGCGAGAAGCTTTTTGAAAAGTTTTTAGACCCGATTCTTGATAAATTCAGAAAGAAGAAAGAAGTTAATGAATAAAATCAAAAAGCTGTTCAAAGCTCTTGTTAACAAGGAAACAATCACTTACATAGTTTTCGGTGCTCTGACAACGGTTGTAAGCTTTGTTGTTCTGAAAATATTCGATGTTATTTTAGGCACGAAGCTTTATCTGCTTTCCAACACAATTTCATGGATTGCCGCCGTCATTTTTGCCTATGTGACAAACAAGCTTTTTGTTTTTGAAAGCAAAAGCTGGAAACCGTCGGTTCTGAAAAAAGAAATCCCCTCGTTTCTCGGCGCAAGAATTGCATCATATTTCATTGAACAGGGCTGCTTGTGGCTGTTTATGGACATTATCGGCTTTGACGGCAAGGTGTTTGATTTCATCATCATCAAACTCAGCGGTCTGATGACGGCAAAAGCGATAGCAAGCGTTCTGGTTGTTATCATCAACTATGTTTTAAGCAAATTCTTTATTTTTGCTCAAAAGGACAAAAAGAACAAAGAGCAGTCCGAACAACCCGAGCAATCGGCAGGACAAACCGAATAAAGAATTCCCCGAAGCTGAAAAAACTTCGGGGATTACTTATACAAATTATAGTTTACGGGCATCGCCCGCTGGAGTTACGCGGGGCAGAGAGTTGCAA
>JBJEOJ010000190.1:0-6336 GCA_051880655.1 Acutalibacteraceae bacterium
GTCATTTGCCGCAACCCAGCCAAGCTGCCACATCTTATGGCAAATGTCACACATGATTTCTCTTGTTTCCATGTAATCCATTTTGTTTTACTTCCTTTCGTGATTAATCTGTTACAACGCCTTTTTGCAAAAGTATGTTCGCATAAAGCGCACTTTCTCCCGTTGCAATAATCGCATATGCACCTTTTGCACGGTCATAAAAATCAAAGCGTTCAATATATTCAACCGCATTTTCCGCACGGTCGTCATATTTTTTCAGCGTGTCAAAATAGGTGTTCCAGATCGGTGTTTCCACATCGTCGCCCGGAACAACCTGCATCAAACCGACCGGCTTTTCCACATAGGTATCAAGCGGCATGAGTTTCAGCACCGCATCAAGAATTTCGGGAACGCCGTGTCCATCCATGCGAATGACAACAGAATTTTTACCGACCGAGCAGGAGGGAAAATTGCCGTCGGAAATTACGATTCTGTCTCCGTGACCCATTTCGCAAAGTACTTTTAAAAGCTCGGGAGGCAAAATTTTCGGAATACCTTTTAACATAAGCCTGTCACCTCTTTAAATTTTTCATAAGCTTCGCCGATTTGCGCTTCGTTGCCGCCGGGTGTATATTTTGTAACCTTGTCACAGCGGCAAATCAGTTCGCGTGCTTGTTTTAAGTCTTTGAGCTCGCCGAGAGCCAGAAGCTGCAAAAGCAGATTCCCGTAAACGGTTGCTTCAACAGGGCCTGCAACCACTTCTTTGCGGCATACATCAGCAGTAAGCTGACACAAAAGCGTATCCTTAACGCCGCCGCCGACAATGTGAAGCGACGGATAGTTTTTGCCCGTGCAGCTTTCAATCTGATTGGACGCAAAGCGGTATTTCATCGCAAGACTGTCATAAATGCAGCGAAGAATTTCTCCTTTTGTCTGCGGTACGAACTGCCCGGTTTTTTTGCAGTAATCCGCAATACGGCCGGGAATGTTTCCGGCAGGGACGAATAAGTCATCGTCCGGGTCAATGAAACAGCGGTTCGGCTGTGCCGAGCGCGCAAGCGTTTCCATTTCGGCAAACGAAAGCTCCTCGCCCTCTTTTTTCCATTGACGGCGTGTTTCCTGAATCAGCCAAAGACCGATGATGTTTTTCAAAAATGACGCTTTGCCGCCGTAGCCGCCCTCATTGGTAACATTAAGGCGCTCAGCCGTTTCATTGATTAATGCTTCGGAAAGCTCTGTTCCCAGAAGCGACCAGGTGCCGCAGCTTAAAAACAGAAAATCATCTTCCGCCGACGGAACACTCGCCATGGCGCACTGCGTGTCATGTCCTGCAACGGCAATTACCTTTGCAGGGGCGATTCCAAGCTCATCGCATATTGAATCACTGAGCTGACCGACCGCCGTTGCCGTCGGAACAATTTTTGAAAACAGCTTTTCGGAAAGTCCGAGCGCATCAAGCACTGTTTTTGACCAGGTGCGTTTTTTTGCGTCGAGAAGCTGAGTTGTGGAAGCAATTGAATATTCCGTGTGCATTTCACCTGTAAGCATATAGCAAAACAGGTCGGGCATCATCAGAAGATGCTCTGCACGTTCAAGCAGTTCAGGGCGGTTTTCTTTCAGCGACAAAAGCTGAAATGCCGTGTTGATTTGCATAAACTGATTGCCCGTAATTTCATAAAATTCTTTGGCAGGCAGTTTTTCAAAGGCTTTTTCAAGCATACCGTTTGTTCTTGCGTCACGGTAATGCACGGGGTTTTCAAGCAGTTTTCCGTTTTTGTCAAGAAGACCGAAATCAACGCCCCACGTATCAATACCGATGCTGTCGATTTTTCCGTAGGCTTTTGATTTAATCAGCGACTGCTTGATTTCAAAAAGCAGTCTTAAAACGTCCCAATAAAGCGTTGAACCAAGAAAAACCGGATCGTTTGAAAAACGGTGTATTTCCTCAAGAGAGAGCTTTTCGCCGTCATATGTTCCGAGAATGGCTCTGCCGGAGGATGCGCCGAAATCGAAACTCAGCAATTTAAGATTCTTTTCCATATGCTTTACCCTTATTTTTTATACATCGGACCAAAGTTCTTGCAGGCACGGAAATCAGCGCTTTCCTTATCCATGCCGAATGCATTCCACACAGCCGGACGGAAAATCTTTTCTTCCGGAACGTTGTGCATACAAACGGGAATACGCAAAATGGAGCAAAGCGTAATCAGATCTGCGCCGATATGACCGTAGCTGATTGCGCCGTGGTTTGCGCCCCAGTTGTTCATCACGTCATAAGCCGACTTGAAGGCGCCCTCACCTGTAACACGAGGTGCAAACCATGTGCACGGCCAGGTATAGTCGGTGCGCTTCCAGAGCTTGTCGGAAACTTCATCGGGCAGGTTGACGGTATAACCCTCAACAATCTGCATAACGGGGCCTAAGCCTTTGACGATGTTCAGACGGCACATGGTTGCCGGCATTTCACTGCGGGTAAGAAATCTTGAAGAGAATCCGCCGCCTCTGAAATAGCCCATATCAGCCGCATTCCATGTGGTTGAATCAAGGCAGATTTTCTGGTCTTCTTCGGTCATTTCCCAGAAATGCTTGATAACACCGTTTCCGTTTTCGTCCTTAACCTCGCCGCAGAAATCAAGAGCCGATGCTCCTGAATTTATAAGATGAATAAAGCCGCCTGCTTCCTTGGCAACGCCCTCAAGCTCATAGCCCGTTGCTTTTTTGACCGCTTCGGGACTCCAATAGGTGCGTACATCGGAGAACATCTGAGCCGTGTTTGTCAGAAGCTTACCGAACATCATGGAAACGCCGTTGAGCGTGTCATTTTCCGTTGCTAAAACATAAGTTTCTCTTGCGCCGTTCCAATCGAACGAAGAGTTGAGAAGTGCTTCGGGATAGTCGCAATTCGGATAAAAGTCCGTCCACTGTCTCTGTCCCTGGAAACCGCCGCAAAGTGCGTTATGTCCGACGGCTTCTTCTTCGCAGCCCTCGGGAAGATTTTCGTTTCCGCCGTAAAGATCCTTGATGATGCACATCATCTTTACAACAAATTCCCAGGCTTCTTCCTTTTCGGCATCTGATTTTTTGAACCAATCGGGATTTTTGTCAAAGCCCTCTTTGCAGTTTTCCTTTGTCCATTTAAGTGCTTTCCGGAATTCTTTTTCGTCATAGATGCCTTCTGTCATGCGGCGGATAACTTCCACCTCGTCAACCGATTCCACACGCATGCCGAGATAATCTTCAAAGAAATCGGGGTTGATAATCGAGCCTGCGATACCCATGCAGATTGAGCCGATCTGAAGATAGGATTTTCCGCGCATGGTGGCGGCGGCAACAGCGGCTCTGCCGAAGCGCAGAAGCTTTTCTTTGACATCTTCGGGAATTTCGGTTGCATCCGCATCCTGAACATCTTTGCCGTAAATTCCGAAAGCGGGCAGACCTTTTTGTGCATGGGAAGCAAGAACGGAAGCAAGATAAACCGCGCCCGGGCGCTCTGTTCCGTTAAAGCCCCAGACACCTTTGATAGTGTCCTTATCCATATCCATGGTTTCCGAGCCGTAGCACCAGCAGGGAGTAACCGTCAGTGTGATTGCAACGCCCTCTTTGCGGAATTTGTTTTCGCAGGCGGCTGCTTCTGCCACTCTGCCGATGGTTGTGTCGGCGATGACAACCTTTACCGGGTCGCCGTTTGTATAGCGAAGATTCTCACTGAACAGCTTCGCCGCAGATTTTGCCATGTTCATGGTCTGCTCTTCAAGAGACTGACGAACCTTTAACGGTCCGCGTCTTCCGTCGATGGTGGGTCGGATTCCGATAACCGGGTAATCTCCTATTAGTCTTTGTTTGCTCATTTTGTATTCCTCCTTAAAATATATTAAAAATATATAGGTAATTTAATTATACTGTTGTTTTTTGATAAAAACTTGTTGTATAATATCAATAAAATATAACAATATTCACATTTGGCGGTGCTTATGAGTAATTGCGCTTTTCACGAACAAAGAGTACGAGGAACCGTTGATTTTCCGATTGAATTTCATCATGTTGACCGAAGTCACCCACGCTATCAGATGCCGTTTCACTGGCACATTGACTATGAACTGCTGCGGGTGCTTTCCGGCGAGCTTGTTTTGTCTTTGAACACCAACACAATAAAGCTTTGCGCAGGCGATGTTATCCTGATTCAGGACGGCGTTGTTCACGGCGGAACGCCATTTGAATGCGTTTATGAATGCATTGATTTTGATTTCAGCTCGTTTCTGCTCTCAAGTGCGGCTTTCAAAAAAGAGTTTGACGATCTTCAGAATCACCGTGTTGCGCTTTGCAAAACCTTTCCGTCCGGCAGTGAAGAAGTCAGCATTTCAAACCGACTTTTTGAAACGCTTTCAACTGAGCAAAAAGGCTATGAATTCACGGCGCTCGGTTTGATTTTTGAGCTGATCGGCTTAATTATGAGAAATCACCGATACAGCGATGCAGACGAGAGCAAAAGCCGAAACAGCAAGCGGGTGCGGCAGCTTAAAAATGCTTTGCGGCTCATTCGCGAAAAATATAACACCCTGCTGACACTTGAAGATCTTTCAGATGCGGCAGGTATGTCACCGAAATATTTTTGCCGCTTTTTTGTTGAAATGACGGGTCGCACGCCGATTGATTATCTCAATTATTACCGTGTGGAATGTGCCTGCGAGCAGCTTTTATATTCGGACGAATCCGTAACCGAAATTGCGCTCTCGTGCGGATTTAACGATCTGAGCTATTTTGTGAAAACCTTCAAAAAATACAAGGGCATCACACCGGGAAAGTTCAGAAATCGGCGGGAGACAGCATATAAACCGAATGAAACACGCATGATAAACAATGAATAATTGCGAATATAAAAATGGATACGGTAGGGACACAGCTTGCCGTGTCCGCCGTCGGGCAAATATTTATATTTTCCGCTGACAGGTTCAGCCGATAACAATATATTTTTTAACCGTCTGCAAATTTTTTATCGCTTTGCGGACACGGCAAGCCGTGTCCCTACCGTAACCCATTAATAAAAATTACCGCTAAAATCGGTCGCCCGAGGGCCGACGCTACGCATTGTGCTTGCAGCGTCGCCCCTCGGGCGGCTTGATTTCCACTGACTGAAAGTCGCGGCAAAATTGTAAAGTTTATTGCAATTTGCCAAGCGTAACTCAGTCGGGAAATACCCGAAAACCATAGTTTGGCATAAAAACAAAAAAGCAGACGCCAAAGCGTCTGCCTTTGAAAAACATAATTATTCACCAGTTGTTTCGTCCTGGGGTTCCTTGATGTTCTGCATACCAAGGATGAGCTTCTTAAGAGCTGCAACATACTTATCGATGAAGTCCTTGATAAGAGTAAATACGCTTGTAAGAGTTTCTTTAATCTGATCCATTACAAATTCACCTCCGAAAAAAGATTTGTTAATTGTTTAAGTTGTTAAGCCTGTTCTGTTTCTGCTTCAGTCGGTGCAAGAGCTTTTGCGCCTGCGAAGAGTTCCTTAACTGCGTTAACTACTGATGTGAAGAATTCAACAAGAGTAGTATAGATGTTTGTAAGGATTGTTGAGATATCTTTCATTTCATTTCACCTCCTAAACGGCAAGTTAAAATATCTAATTGATATTGTCTTTATTTTATACCATTTTTCCTTAACAGTCAATGAATTTTATGAAAAAAGTTTTGAGGAATTATTAAAAATTATTAAGAGACAATGTAAAAAGGCAACATTATTTTAAAAAATGCTGCCTTTTTTTATATTATTTTAAAAAGTATTTAATCTATATATCTAAAATTGAATTATATCATGTTTGTATATCCCATCAGATAAAAATCAACTTTTTTGGAGCAGTCTCTTGCGTCTGCAATGGCACTGACAACAAGCGACTGACCGTTTTTCACGTCTCCGCAGGCAAAAACACCGGGAACGCTTGTTGCGTAATCTTCGGTTTTGACCGTGTTTCTCGCGGTAAGATCAACACCGAAGCTGGAAGCGGTTTTGTCTTCACAGCCGACAAAGCCTGCCGCAACAAGAAGAAGCTGAGCCGGAATTTCTTTTTCGCTGCCTTTCTTTTCGCAAAAGATTTTTCTTCCCGTTTTCTTGTCGGTTTTGCTTTCAAGCTCAACGGTTATAACCGATTGCAGTTCGCCGTTTTCATCGGCTTTGATGTCTTTGACGGTTGTGCTGTATATTCTCGGGTCTTGACCGAAAACATAAATTGCCTCTTGCTGACCGTAGTCGGTTTTCTTGGTTCTCGGATATTCCGGCCACGGATTGCTTTCAGGTCTTGTTTCGGGCGGTTCGGGCATCATTTCAAGCTGCGTGACGCTTTTGCAGCCGTGCCTGATG
>JBJEOJ010000191.1:0-6282 GCA_051880655.1 Acutalibacteraceae bacterium
CGATCTTAAACCTTTGCAAGATTCAAACGCAGAATAGCCTATGCTTTTTACACTGTCAGGGATTGTTATGCTTGTCAGTCCGGTGCAATTTTTAAACGCAGAACTGCCTATGCTTGTTACACTGTCAGGAATTGTTATTTTTGTTAAGCCGGTGCAATCGGAAAACGCATAACCTGAAATTTCTTTTGTTCCGTTTTTGATTGTGATGCTTGTGTTTTCTGGCATTGTACCTTTATATTCATAGTAAACTTTGCCGATATACACATTACCGTCAGGCTTAGAATTATACCATTCTGTTTTATGAAAAGCATATGCTCCTATGCTTTTTACGCCGCTGCCGATTGTGACGCTTTTTAAGCCGGTGCAACCATAAAACGCCCATATGCCTATGCTTGTCACACTGTTCGGGATTGTTATTTTTATTAATCCGGTGCAATTATAAAATGCGTCATCTGCAATTGCTTTTGTGCCGTCTTTGATTGAAATGCTTGTGTTTTCGGGCATTGTGCCTTTATATTTATAGTAAACTTTGCCGATATACACATTACCGTCAGGCTGAGCGTTATACCATGCTGTATTATTAAATGCATAACTGCTTATGCTTGTTACGCCACTGCCGATTGTGACACTTTTTAAGCCGGTGCAACCATTAAACGCAGAACCGCTTATGTTTGTTACACTATCCGGTATCGTTATACCTGTTAAGCCGGTGCAATTTTCAAATGCATCATAGCCTATGCTTGTTACCGGATAGCCGCCAAGCGTACCGGGTATAACAAAAGCACCACTGATTGAAGTGCGACAACCTGTTATCGTTGCTTCACCGTTTTCAACTTCATATTTCAAGTACCCCTCGGTATATGTATCTGCCGCACTAGCCGTTGTTTCAAACAGCTTAGGCAATTCCAGTCCCACAAACCCACTCAGCGGCACTGCAGTCAGCGTCATGATAATCACCATAACACACGCTAAAGTTCGTTTTAAAAAATTATTTTTTTGTTTCATAGCTATATCCTCCGTTTTTTAATCTTATATTAATAAATCTATCACATTTTCACACCGGAATTCAATAAAACGATGTTTTAAATTTGTTAAACGGTCACAGAACAGCCAATCCGTTAATCTGCCTGGCAGGCACGCGGTTGTCATTTAACACGGATTCCACAACTGAAACTGCACAACTCAGTTCAGACGATGTTCTTGGCTGTTCGCAACCTTGTGTTTATTTGATTGTTACGGAATTTCTCTTGTTCACAGAATTTAAGTGGTGTCTTTTTCTATGAATGAATCAGAGGTATCTTCAATTAATAGTGAACTGCTCCGCAATCACACACTTTATTGATTTTAAATAATTTGTTGAAAAAGTTAATTATTTTCCATATGAAGCCCACAAAGCCCGATTTATGGCACATATGTGAGCAGATTGCATCGGGCTCGATGGTATCTTCGCAGTTGTCACAAATCCAATCGTCATTTAAGTCGATGTGACCTGTGGCATCGATGTAACTGTCAATCAAAATTTCACCGCAAATTGTGCATATATGAATAGTGTAGCCGTTTTCTGTGCAGGAAGGCGCAACAACATTGTCGATATAACTGTGCGCAAGCTTTTCAATACGTTCTGTTTCTGTTATGTTGCCGCAGACAGTGCATACCTTGTGTCGTGAACCCTCAGCTATACAGCTTGCTGCGTGATCAACAATCCAATCCGAAGAGGTGTGACCCGTTGCGTCAGTGTAGTTATCTTTATAGCTGTTGCCGCAAGAAGTGCAAACATATGTTGTATAGCCCTTTTCTTCACAGGTCGGCTGAGTGATTTCAGACTTATAATTATGAGGAAGCTTTTCAACCGGTTCCGATTTGAAGATCATTGAGCACACTGTGCAGGTATATATCTTCATGCCTTCTGATGAACAGGTCGGTTCTTCTGTTATGATTCCGCCGTCCGAGGTATGTTCAAGAGCTTCAATGTCTTCTGTCTTGACATAGCCGCACTTGAGACACTCTTGAACATTTTTGCCGTTATTATGGCAAGTTGCCTCAACAACAGTTTCTTTATCGCCAAACTCATGCCCGTCACAGTCATCGGGACTGACAATTGATAAGTTCATAATCTCACCACAGATTGTGCAGCGATTCATCGAAAGACCATCTGAGCTGTTTACCGGAGCTATTATGTATTCAGAATCTCCCGGAATGCATTCGTGTTCCTCAGCAACTGAAATTTCATAGGTTTGACTCAGTCCGTCTTCATTTTCAATCACAAGAGTGTATTCACCGTTTTCCAAAGCTTTAAAATTGATATAACCGGGTCCGTTAAATGTCAACACACCATTTTCAAACGCTGCATTATTACCGGTACATTCAAGTGTATATCTGTTTTCCTCAATTGCAGACTCTGACAGTGACATTGTTTCAGCTTGAGCGTTTTTAATAACAGATACTGTCCACTTAACATCATTATTTGATGTTTTGGCATTAAACGCTTTGAGCTCGTTTTCTTTTGCCTGAATTTGCTTTATCGATCGAGTGTATACTTCTTCTTTGTCGTAATAATTCAAGATATCCATATACATAAGAGGTCTGAGCAGTTCATGAACTCCGATATTCATCATTGCCATAACACATTCTGTCATATTGTTTACACCGTGATAATGATCTTCATCAGAATGAATGATATTGACTGTGTACGGAATTTTTGTTGTGCTGTTCTCATTGTCAGTCATAACCAGATTGGTTACTAAAAATTCAACCGGCCACTCAGAAATTAAACATCTGAGTGTGTTGAAAATATTGAACGTATAGTCTGTATCCGTTGAATCCTCCTGATAAGCTATATTAAGTCCACTGATTTTTGATGCAAGCTTGCCAATCACATCGGCAGATTTTTCCATGGCAAACTTTTTGGGATCTTCTGCAAATGAACTGATATCATCAGCAATATCAACTAATTTATCGCTGTATTTGAAAAGCTTGTCCGATGCTTCTTTGTCATCGCTGAGAGTCTTTGCAAAATCAGTAATTTCCTCGTAAAGATCACATACCGCAGAAAGTGATGCAGGTTCAACAACCAATTCTAATTCTTTGATTGACACAACAACGGTTTTTGCGTTTTCACAGATTGAATTTGCAGCATCCAACGTTGTTGATATTATCTTATAAATCTTGTTGGCTTTTTCCAATCTGTTAACTTCTTCAATCATGGATTGCTTTGCCATATTGATAACTTCGGATTCAAAGAAAATATTAACTGTTGTTTCAATAATGATTGAATCGCCGGGATTCAGACAATCGACGGAGAAGCTATTTCCGGGGCTGGTTTGAAGCTTTTTCTTGGTTCTTCCGTCACTGTAATAGTATTCCATGCCCTGATAGACTGCAAGTGCATGATTGATGTTATATAATGCAATGTCGGAAACATTTGTTAATGAGACCGTTATCGGGTAATCTTCTCCATAGTATGCAATGTCAGGCATTTCAAAGCTGAGTTTAAGAGCATTGCCTGCCCAGACCTGAAGAGCGTTCTCACCATAATATGTCTGGTCAATCGGCTCGTCAAACGGCATTACTTTTCCGGTAAGGTTTGCCGAAATATTATAGCTGCCGGCCTTATCGCCGCAAACAAACCAATGAACTGATTTTGAGCTGTTCTCTTCTACCGTTCCGATATTCTGACAAATTGACTGCTCGTTGCCTGACATGGCTGCCAGCGAAAGACCGTCCGGAAGGTTCAGGTTGGCGTTCAGCTCTTCAAGTGTATCCGTACTTGAATTATTTACCACAAGCAGTTCAACATCAAAGATTTCCTTCTGCCATTTTACGTCTCCGTGAACAATAACATAAAGATTCTCTGTTACAGGGGCTATTCTTATATTTGATTCCGGAACATAGATATATCCGGTTCCTCCTTCACCATCTTTTGGGGAATAAATGATTCCGGAATCGTTTTTTGCAAAATTGATGATAACCGGTGCCGGCTGCGCCTCATATTCTATTTTCAGACTGTAGGAATAAACATTCTGATTGGCAGGGTCATCGGTATCAATTCCGTAAGCTATAATCTCTTCCTGTGTCATTCGGTGAGATGTAAGAGTTGCATCATAGATGTTTTGGGAACTCAGACCGATTTGCGCAATTTCATTTGTTCCCGAAGTAACATTTATGCTGAGGCTTCTTGTCTGACAACCATTCGTATAAACCGAAATGTTTTGCTGACCGACAGGCAGAACAACAGAAGCTTTACCGTTTGCATCGGTGGTAAATGTGTTTTCGCCGTCATTTTCGGTTGAGATAAAAATACTTGCGTTCTTGATGGATTCCTTTGTCTGCGCATTCACAACCGTAAAATTACAAAGACCGTAATCAGTGTTTTCGGTTATGTCAATTTCAATTTTTGGAATGGCTGCAGTCTGCACTTTTTTACATCTTGAGCAAACTTGCTTTTTTAAACCGTTTGCAAGAACGGTCGGTTCTTTAACTGTTTCCCATTCAGAATAATCATGTCCGAGACTACTGATTTCTCTTGTCTGATAATAGTCACAGCGTGAGCATGTGCTTTTTTCGATTCCTTTATTTGTGCAATCAGGATCGCTTTGTCTGATAAAATCAGACATATCATGGTTCAGTTTTTCAATGATATTGTCTTTGTATGAGTAGCTGCAAACCGTACAGGTGTGCTTTGTGTAACCGTCCTTTGTGCAGCTGACTTCAAATGTTTCGTCTTTAAAAGAGTGACCAAATGCCGGAACAATTTCATCATTATATGTATATCCGCATCTTGTGCAGGTATGAGCAGTGTATCCGTCTGTTGTGCAGGTCGGAGCAACAACTGAAGTTGTGTATTCATGACCGAGTGCATTAATTCCTGTTATGTCGCTCTTGCTGTCGCAGCGTGAACAGTGGTGTGATTTGGAACCGTCCGTTGTGCAGGTAGGCTCAAGATCAATTGTCCATTCATCCGAATAATCATGACCGAGTGCATCTGTTTCATGGGTTTCTTCATAATCACATCTTGAACAGGCTTTGAATTCGATGCCCGTTTTTTCACAGGTGGGCTCGGTTCTTGTTGTCCATTCTTCGGGAAGAACATGACCGAGTGGATCTGTTTCACGGGTTTCTTCATAATCACATCTTGAACAGGCTTTATATTCGATGCCCGGTTTTTCACAGGTGGCATCGGTTCTTGTTGTCCATTCGTCCGGAAGATCATGACCCAAGCAGTCGATCACGGTTTCATATTGGTCACCGCATTCGCAGGTGAATATTTCTTCTCCGTCTCCTGTGCAGGTCGGTTCTGTCCTTTCAACTGTATAATCGTGTTCATGATTTACAACCGTAATGGTAGTTGTTCCGCTGTAATGACTTGATACATCAAAATAATAGGTATTTCCGGCTTCCAAAAAATAGGAAATACGGAAGTTGTCATACAAGCCGCCGTTAACATCAGATGTAAGTACATTTCCGTCTTGATCTCTCAATTTGCAGTAAGAGTTAATATCGCCTTTTGAAAAAACAGTATAGGTGCTGCTTTCGTCGGGTTCAAATTTAATAGAAACGCTCTCTTCTTCATTAAGATAAAACGAAAGCGATTCATCGACATAAATTTTCGGCAAAACATCAATTGTTGCAGCGATTGAAATATCATCGCATGTAATCACAACATCCTGCGTTCCTATAACCGATGAATCCAAACCGGATATTTCATAGCCTGAATCAATTACTTGCGACGTACCGTCGGTATACTTGAATATGAGTTTAATTGCATTTTCAGGCAGACTTTCGCTTCTGTAAACGCTTAAAACCGAATCGTCCGCAATTTCAACAGACGCAACCTTCTCTGACAGAATACTGCTGAAAGCAAAACCTTTATCCTGCGCATATTGTTCTGCGGTTGAACCCTCAAAACCGTAAATTGTGATATCACAGTTATATTCCGGAGAACCTACATCCATAAAATCAGCCGGAAAATCCTTAACAATAGAATTTTCGTCAAAAGAACAGTCTTTGTTAATAACATAAAGCTCTTTCAGATTTGGTGTATAAGCAAAAGCATAGCTGTCAATTTGGGTAACGCTATTATCAATTTTATATGCGGCGGCATTTTTCCCCGGAGGATAAGCGCAAACGGTCGTTTTATCTTTTGAATAAAGCACGCCGTCAACAACGCTGTATGCTTCGTTTTCTTCCGAAAGAGAGAATTCTTCAAGAGCATCGCACCCGAAAAAGTCCAAGTCGCTGAATCTGTAATTTTTTCCGAGATAAACACTTTTGAGCTGTTTGCAA
>JBJEOJ010000192.1:0-6244 GCA_051880655.1 Acutalibacteraceae bacterium
AGCGGAAAAATGGCAACCTGCCTTTCACAGCTTTATCATGAACACAAGCGCGGAATCAACGCAGGCTATGCAAAATTTGAAACCTTCCCGATCTGGAATCTTCCGCTCAACCACGCTGTCAATCTTGCTTATGAAGCGGCGACTGCCGACCTTAACGATGTCAACATGATTGACCCGTTTCATTTTGAAGCATACGGCAAGGTTACGGTAAACTATAACCGCGACATCGAAATTTTCCCGGTTCTCAACACAATCTTTGAACGTATTTACGGCTCTTCTCCGTATAAATCTCCGACGGATATGGGCGTTAACATGGCAGGCAACTGCATTTATGACGATGAAGCCGTTTGTGAAGCCGCAAAGCAGGAAATCATCAGAAGATATTACATCGCACTTTGTGAACAGAGAAAAGGTCTTGACACAGAAAAAGAAATTGAAAAGCTTGAACTGCTGATGAGTAAAGCGGGCATTAGCGTCAAAAACAGAGCGGTTGCGCAAAAGGCGGTTGCACTTGCCGAAGAAACCGAAAAACCTGCCGCTGCAATTGAACTTCGTGACGGAACAATTTTAACGGGTAAAACAAAAAATCTGCTTGGTGCAACCTCGGCTTTGATTCTTAACGCACTTAAATATCTTGCAGGCATAAACGACGATCAATTGCTTCTTCCGTCGCATCTGATTGAGCCTGTTCAGTCACTGAAAGTCAATTATCTCGGCAGTGTGAACCCGAGACTTCATGTTGATGAAATTCTTATCGCTCTTTCGGTCAGCGCGGCAGAAAACGAAATTGCCGCAAAAGCCTTGCATATGCTTCCGAAGCTTAAAGGCTGCGAAGCACACTGTTCGGTTATTCTTTCCGAAAGAGACAGCATGGTTTTCAGAAAGCTTGGAATCAATATGACAACCCAGCCGGATTATGAAAACGACAATCTTTATCATATCTGATTTTTCGGCATTTTTTTCATATTATTAAAACCGTCTGCGGACAGAAAAAAATAACCTCACAGCAAACCGAATTGCCGTGAGGTTTTTATAATTCATTTATCAATCGCTTGTGTAAGGAAGAAGAGCAACCTGACGAGCGCGTTTGATTGCAACTGTCAGTTCACGCTGATGACGTGCACAAGTTCCTGTTACTCTGCGCGGAAGAATTTTTGCTCTGTCCGAAGTGAACTTGCGAAGCTTTGCTACATCTTTATAATCGATTGTTTCGGCCTTTTCAACGCAGAATGCGCAAACTTTTTTGCGTGATTTTCTGCCTGTACGGCCGCCTTTCTCATATGCCATGAGTCTTACCTCCTGTTAAGTATTTTCAATTTTTTCAGAACGGTAAATCTTCGTCGTCTGTAATTTCCTCAAAATCGCCGGGAACAGCCGTCTGATAAACAGGCGCCTGAGCCGGAGCGGGAGCGGCAGACTGATATGAACCGCCTGAAGTTCCTGTTTCTGCTTTTGAGCCGCAGAAGCTGACTTCTCTTGCAACAACATCGAATGCCGTTCTCTTTGCGCCGGTTTTATCTTCATACTGGCGTGTCTGGATACGACCTACAACAGCAATCATTGAACCTTTGTGAAAATAACGGGAAACAAAATTAGCCTGCTGTTCCCAAGCAACAATGTTTATAAAATCAGCGGTATTGCCGTTATCTTCACCTTGTCTTGAATAGCCTCTGTCAACTGCTATACGAAAAGAGCACACGCTTTTTCCGGTTGGTGTTGTGCGAAGTTCGGGATCGGCAACAAGCCTACCCATTAAAACCACCTGATTAATCATATCTTTCGTCCTCCTTATTTCTTGATGATCAGAGAGCGAAGAACGCCGTCAGTGATGTCGAGCACACGGTCAAGCTCAGCGGGGAAATCGGGTTCGCATGTGAAGTTGATAAGCACATAGCGGCCTTCGGTTTCATAGTTGATGGGATAAGCAAGTCTGCGCTTGTCACCACCCCATGTTTCAGCGCTTTCAACAGTACCGTTTGCTGCAATGAGATTTGTGAACTTCTCAGTCAGAGCGTTTGCAAGATCGTCGCCGTTTGCAACTGAAAATACTAACATTGCCTCGTAGCTGTTTGCCATAAATTTGCACCTCCTTATGGTCTCTGGCCCCGCTCTGAAAACGGAGCAAGGATATGTCGCCAATTTGCGACAGCAGTCATTATATCAGAAACTTTTGGTAAAGTCAAGGGTTAAGGTGCATATTTTCACGCAAGCGGCAAGCACCGCTTGCAAGCTCACGCGTGTCAGAGAGCAATAAAATTTACCGGATACACCGCGAAGAAAAGTTGTGCTTGTGACAGGCATGAAAAGCATAATGTTTTTTTGAACTTTTAAAAAGAACTTGAAAAATTGAAAAATATATCATATTATTATATCAAAGAGGTGTTCAATGTGAAATCTGAAGAAAACATCAAAAATTCAAAAGAGCTTGAATTTGCCGTTTTTTGCGTTGAAAATGTCGCCGCAAAGCTTGGTAAAAACGCACAAAGCATTTATAAGGACCTGACCGAAAAGAGCGATATACTCAACGGCTATATATTACCTGAATATGAAGTTCTTCACACACAAAGCAAAGAATACATCGTAAACGACATCATAGAGCTTATGAAAGAAAGAGGCGTTGAAATATGATTCTTTATCACGGCTCATACTTAGAAATTGCGAAACCCGATTTGGAGCATTCCCGACCGAATGTTGATTTCGGCTGCGGATTTTATACAACACCTATTTATGACCAAGCTGTCAAATGGTGTCAAAAATTCAAACGCAGAGGAAAAGACGGAGTTGTCTCTCAATATCAGTTTGATGAATCGGCAAAAAAAGATCTGAAAGTTCTCTCTTTCGATTCTTACAGCGAAGAATGGCTCGACTTTATTCTTTCCTGCCGCAGCGGTAATGACATCACTGATTACGATATTGTTATCGGAGGTGTTGCAAATGACAAGGTTTTCAATACAGTTGAGCTTTATTTTGATAACCTTATAGATAAAAATGAAGCAATCGGGCGGTTACGCTATGAAAAGCCGAATTTGCAGATTTGTTTTCGTTCAAAGATTGCCATTGAAAAATATCTTCATTTTGAAAGAAGCGAAAAAATATGAACGCCAACCCCATTTTACTTCAAAAAAAATATTCACGTATTATTGAATGTTTTGCAAAACAAACCGGTCTTTTTTTTGACGATGCTCTTGATTTCTTTTATCATTCAGAACTTTACGTTCTGATCAGCACAGGTGTTTCCGATCTTCATTGCATGAGCGACAAATATCTTGCAGATGAGCTTGAAACGGAATATAAAGAAAAGAAAAACATCTGATCTGGAACCTTTTTATTAATATAAAAAAGCAGTGAAAGCCGATTTTTCCGACATTCACTGCTTTGGTTTTATGGTTTGATTTTCGTCAGTCAATATACAAATCTCTGATTCCCTCAAGCGCTCTGATGGCTGAAATTGTCATGTTCAGCGATTCTTCATCACGCGGGAAAATTACTGCTTTGAGCACAACGGAATCGCTTTTTCTTTTTGCGGAGCTGCTGTCTGCATAAAGAACTTCAAGTGAATGAAGATTGCCGCCGTAACGCTTTACGATGTTGCCGACTTCCGCCGCCTGCTTAGACATGTTTTCAGCTTCAATATAAAGGTTCTTTGCCTGATTTCTTGATGAAATGATACGCTTAAATGCATGAAGCGTCAGATAAATGACAACCGTTGCCACAAACGCACCGGTATAATACCCTGCACCGACAGCAAGTCCGATGCAGGAAACCGCCCAAAGGCTTGCCGCCGTTGTCAGTCCCTTAACGGAAAATCCCTCGCGAAGAATTGTACCTGCGCCAAGGAAACCGATTCCGCTGATTACCTGCGCACCCAGACGGGTCGGGTCAAAGCTTGTCAGCCCCTCATATTCAAGAAAAACATATTTCGACGTCATCATTACAAGCGTTGCGCCGACCGCAACGAGAATATGTGTTCTGAAACCGGCAGGACGGTGCGAATGTTCACGTTCAAAACCGATTACACCGCTGAAAAGTACCGTTAAAAAGAGCTTTATCAGCGCATCAAGGCTGAATCTTACGGCATCTATTGAATATATCCAAACAAAAAAATTCTTGACTGCTTCCAAAATGAGCACCCTTTCAAAACAAATCATAAAAAACACGAACACGCCTTTTGGCGTGTGTTCGCTTCGGATAAGTAATTATATCACTTTAAACAGAAAAAATCAAACATTTAGCGCAAATTATATAAATTTTGTGCCGATTTTCATCACTTTTTTTATCACTTACGGTTGTCTGCCATCTGCAAAACTCTTTCAAAAAGTGTATTCAGAGATTCCTTAATTTTTTCTCTTGATTATATTCATGTTTTGTTGTATAATCATAAAGAATAAGTATGCCGATAAATTTATTTTAAGGCTTTTGCTTTTTTATAAACTATCTGCATCAACTCTGAAAAGAAAGGATAATTCCAATGGAAAGAAATAAAGTTAAGCTTAATATCGGTGGCGCCGAATATTCCGTGTTGACAGAAGACGATGTAAAATATGTCAGTGATCTCGGCAAAGAGGTTGACAAAATGCTTGCAAACATCATGAAAGAAAATCCGAAAATTTCAACAACGCAGGCAGCGGTTCTGATGGCACTTGATTATGCCGATGAATACAAAAAAGCAAGCGCAGCCGCAGATCATCTTCGTGAACAGATCAAGGATTATCTTGATGACGCTTCCAGCGCAAAAAGCAAGGCTGACTGGGCAAGACGTGAAGCCGAAAAAGCAAAAAAGGATCTTGAAGACGCCAACATCGAAATTGAAAGACTTCGCGCTCAGCTTTCTTCTGTTCTCGATCAGATCGGTAAGAAAAAATAATGAGCGGCAAAATTGAAATTCTTGCGCCTGCCGGCTCTGAATCATGCGTCAAAGCCGCCGTCCGCTGCGGCGCAGATGCGGTCTATCTCGGAACAAAAGATTTCAACGCAAGAAAAAACGCCGATAATTTTACCTTTGAACAGCTTGGTCAGATTATCGGTTATTGCCATGCCCGCGGCGTTAAGGTTCATGTTACTTTCAACACCCTTGTGCGTGACGACGAGCTTGAAAAAGCAATGAATCTCATTAAGCACATTTGTGACCTTGGCGCAGATGTGCTTATTTTGCAGGACTTAGGTCTTTGTGCACTTACCAAAAAGACCGCTCCGGCTCTTGAACGTCATGCTTCAACGCAGATGTCGGTTCAGACCTGTGCGGGAATGAAGCTGCTTGAAAAACAGGGCTTCAGCATGGCTGTGCTTCCGAGAGAGCTTACTAAAACTGAAATTGAAAACATAAAAAGAAACACAAATATACGCCTTGAGACTTTTGTTCACGGTGCGCTTTGTATGTGTATTTCCGGTCAATGCTATCTGAGTGCCATGCTCGGCGGACGAAGCGGCAACCGCGGACTTTGCGCACAGCCGTGCCGTCTTGCTTTTTCGGCAGGCGAACCCGGCAGGCATGATTTAAGCTTAAAGGATTTATCGCTTGTAAAAAATGTCAACGAGCTTGCTTCTTTGGGCGTCGGTTCTCTCAAAATCGAAGGCAGAATGAAACGTCCGGAATATGTTGCTGCCGCCGTTACAGCCGTTAAAAATTCCATTTTTCAAAAAGAAGACGAACAGATTACTCATGCGCTTTCTGCTGTTTTTTCCCGTTCGGGCTTCACAGACGGATATTATGAAAACAACCGCGGCAAAGATATGTTCGGTATCCGCACAAAGCAGGACGTGACAGCGGCAAACAATAAGCTGCTGTCATCACTTGAAAGACTTTATGACAAAGAAACACCCCGTGTTAAGGTCAGCTTTATTCTTAATGTTTGCAAAGATGAAAAAGTCAGTCTTTGCGCATCTGCAAACGGTGCAAGCTGCTTCGTTTCGGAAAATTATATTCCCGAAAAAGCATTGAACAAACCGTGCACAAAAGAAGCTCTTTCACAAAGACTTGCAAAATGCGGAGGAACTTTTTTTGAAGCCGACACCATTGAAATCAACCTTGATGAAGGTCTGATTGTTCCTGCAAGCGTTATCAATTCTCTTAGAAGAAAAGCACTTGAAGAGCTTGAAAGAAAGCTTTCTTGTGTAAAGCCAAAGTCCTTTACGCCGTGCGACATTACCGTAAAACCGCATCAGGCTTCGGGAAAAGCCGGATTTCATGTCAGAATCACGGATATTTCACAGCTTCCGGAAAACACCGACAATGTGGAAAACTTAT
>JBJEOJ010000193.1:0-6235 GCA_051880655.1 Acutalibacteraceae bacterium
GCCCACAATCAGGTTAACAAATCCGAGCATGACAAAATCCATCATCTTAAGTCCGTAAATAGCGCCGACAAAAAGGCAGCCTGCCGTAAAGGTCAGATTTCCGCCGGCATAAGCTGCCGTATTCGAGCCGCTTGCACCGATGACAAACTTCAAAAACTCCTGATTGGAAACATATTCTCCTTCTCTCGGCTTTTTCCAATAGGTGCCGATATCAAGAACAAAGGTCTTTGCCTTTTGAATTAAATTCTTCATATTTATGACCGTTCCTTTCCTTAGTCACAAAAGTGTAATGAATCGTTTATAATTAATTTTGCCGAAGGCAAAATCACCGCACCTCTTCACTTTTCACTCTTACTTCTCACTTTAAGTTTGAATTCATTCAAACTTACTCCTGCTTTTCTTCGTATTTTTCCTAGGTTTATACTCAATATTTTCGGATTATTTAAAACACGGACTGTCCGTGATTGTAAGTGTTTTATGCTTGCAGTTTTCAAGCTCAAGCACAACAATTTCGTTATCCTCTTTCAGCCAGACACCCGGCAGATACAGCGCTTTCTGAGGACCTACGTTCCAATATCGTCCGAGATTTCTTCCGTTGACAAAAACATATCCCTTGGTAAAGCCGTCAAAACGCACAAAGCAATCAGCTTTTGACTTAGCCTTGAACTTTCCTTTGAAATAAGCCGGATACTGATTTTTTCCGTCGTAAGAAAGCTTGTCAAGCTGCTCAATCGGCAAGGTGTAAATATCAAAATCATAAACATACTGCTCACCGATACAAACACAGGAAAGTCCCTTGCGGTCATGAATCTGCTTATTGAAATTGATGCGACCCATTCCTTCAACAAGAATGTCAATTTCAATTTTGCCGTTAAAAGCCGGAATCGGGAAGCGGAAGCTTTCTTTTGCCGCCATGCCGTATTTGATCTGTTTTTTTGTCAGCGGTACACTTCGGTCAAACCTGCCGACAAACTTGCGGTTTACATAAACATAGGCAATATCGTGAACGCCGTCGGCAAAAACCGAGGTATCGGGATAATTACCCTCAATTTCCGTATGATATAAAATCATGCCGTAATTCTGACCGTAGTGCTCCATATAGTGCGGTATATGGTCAAAATGATGCGTGCCGATATTCTTTATGTTTCCTGCAAGAGAAGCGGTATCGGTCAGTTCGACCGTGCCGATGCGCTGTGTTTTCGGACGCGGCGGAAGCGTGGGATTGATGCCCTGCTTTTTACATAATATATCACGAATCAGATTATACTTAAACGTGTAATCACCGTATTCGTTCAGCGGCGCATCATAGTCATAGCTTGTTGTCGTCGGCTGATAGACATTCGCATAATTTGCGCCTGCCATATAGCCGAAATTCGTGCCGCCGTGGAACATATAGAAATTAAAATTGGCGTCATTTTCAAAAAACTGATTGAGGATTTTAGTAAGCGTCTTTTTTGAATATACATTTGCGCTGTGATGGTGCTTTTCCCGGAAATGGTCAAACCAGCCGCACCACATTTCGCCGCACATCAATGGCTTATCGGGCTGATATTCCTTTAAGTTGCGGAAACATTCATCGGGATATCCGCCGAAGTTTACAACCTTGAATTCATCTTTCAGACTTCCTCCCGAAAGATGATACTTGCCCTCTCCGTCCGATGTGAACAAGGGAACGTCAATCCCGCTTTCACGCATTAAGTCGCGAAGATAGGCTAAATACTTTTTATCTCTGCCGTAGCTTCCGTATTCATTATCAAGCTGCATCATCAGAACAGGGCCGCCGTGGGTAATCTGAAGCGGTACAAGCTTCTTAAGAAGCACATCAAAGTACTGCTTGACCAACGATATGTACGGCTCACTGTAACAGCGCACCTGAAGATCGTCATACTTCAAAAGCCACGCCGGAAAACCGCCGAACTCCCATTCGGCGCATATATACGGACCCGGACGAACAATTACATAAAGTCCGACCTTTTGTGCCGTTTCAATAAAGTGCACAACGTCGCTTTGCCCCTCAAAGCAGAATTCGTCCTCATTCGGCTGATGCATATTCCACGCAACATAGGTTTCCACCGTGTTGAGACCTGCCGCTTTCAGCTTTAAAAGGCGATCCTCCCAATATTCACACGGCACACGGAAATAATGAATCGTGCCCGAATAAATATTGAATTTTTTTCCGTTGAGATAAAAGTTTTTTCCTTTGATTTCAAACATCGTAGTTTTCTCCTGAATGAATTTCATCTGCTGTTAATTTTAAGCTCAGTACGTTCTCCTGCGTGCAAAAAAACATTTCTCACAAGAAATGTTCCGCTTGCCGGCAAGGCATCATTCCGTCCTCTTTCGGTATCAATGAAAATCCGATAATTCACATCGTATCGGGTCGGGTTATAAAGCTCGGCAAGAAAGCTGCTGTCGGTTTTCTCCTTGACCGTGCATTCAATGTGGTCAAGCGTGAAGCAAAAGGCAGTGTCCGCCTGAATATAAACCGACGGAATTTCAAGACAGATCAGCATCGCCGAAACCTCGCACCAGCAGGAGCCGAACGGCACTTCGCCGACATTGTTTTTACCTTCCCAATCCGAGAGATTAACCCTCTCGTTGATGCGTCCTTCCGGGTTGAATGTTTTTTGATACAAAGGCAAAAACAGCTTTTTCGCCGCCGGGCTTGATTGACAAAGAGAGCGTATAATCTTTGCGAAGCTGCGATTAAACATTTTTTGAAAATGCGCAGGTTTATTGTGCCAGACATAGCTTGCATAAATCGGTTCTTCCGTCGTACTCACATACTGTGTAATGTTGTGCGAAATGTCCTTCAAAAGCTCAAGGTATGCGGTGTTGCCCGTCTGACGGTATAGGTGCAAAAGCGACTGACCCGACATGGTGCAGATTCCGGGAGCGGCATGTTTATTCTGTACGCTCGCCCAGACAGCACCCGTAGTTGCCGTTCCTCTTTCATAAAACTGCGTGTCCTTTTCATATGAATAATCGTATCCGACGCACCAGCTTGCACAAAGCGCGGCTGTTTCTTCGGCATAACGAAGCCATTTTTTATCTTCGCAAAAACGGCATAATGTGACGTAGCTTTCCAAAAGAGCAAAAGCCGATTCGCTGTCGGGGCACGCTAAGATTTCGCCCGGGCCACCCGTTGAGTAGCCCTTTTCTATGTATTTTTTATAGTAGTCCTCACCGATTTTTTTCGCTGTTTCGATATAGCTTCCACTTTCGAAATAAGCATCACACAGCGTAAGACCGGCGCACACAAGACCCGCACTCGACGAGCCGTAAACATAAGGTTTTCCTTTTTCGATATCAATCAGCTGACTGATTTCGCCATTGTTTTCATAAAATGAAACAAAGGCATCCGCAAGGCTTCGTAAGCCTTTCTGCCATTTGTCGGGGATTTCTTCGCCCCGATTTTTAAGAAACAACAGCTGCTTTGCAATATAATAAAGTGCATCGGTATTTTTCCGGCTCATAACAATATCCGGGTTTTCCGGATTGAAGAAATCGTCACCGTATGCTTTTCCGTCACAGAAAACGCCGTATAAAAAACCGCTTTTGTGCTGTAGCTTTTCAAAAACAAAATCAAGTGTTTTTCGGCTTTTTTCTTTTGTTTCGTCCTTTCCGAGAATCAGTCCGGGCAGAGTGTTCATCGCACCGCCGACCCATCCGGTCTGCCATTGGCGGTAAATTCCGCTTTCTGCCTCGGATGACGTGTAAAATCCATATTCGTTTTCCCAATTGCGGCGGTTGTATTTATTCTCAATCAATCGAAATGCGTAATCCCACGGAACCTTGTGGGGATGACTTCTCGGCAAATTCTGATTCTGACGAAGCTTAAAGAACACACCGAGAAATTCGCTTACACTTGAGCAATCAAAACGGTATTGAGTAAAATTAAATGTTACCGTATCTCCGGCTTTAAGTTTTGCTGCGCAGTCGTCGCTTTTCTGCTTTGTTGTGCACATGGCATACTTATAAGGCGTGCGGACACAGGGCGATGACAGAATAAACTTTGCCGTTTTTTCTTCAAGAATTTCCTGTATTGTGATTCCAAAATTTCCAAGCTCGTTTTTCTGTTCAAAAAAGAGAAGAAAACCTGTTTTCTTTTTTCCGGAATAAAAACCTATGCACGGAAAAGACAAGTCGCCGACATTCAGCTGCGCACAGCCGCTTTCGCCTTGATTCAGCCTCGGCACGTCGGTGATTATCGTTTCTCCTGCGAACTGCCAAGCCTCTTTTTCGGTAAGCATCGGGGCATATTCTTTTGGAAGGCTTCGGAATCGGTTGCCGTTATAAAGAGCGGCGGGCGCAAAAACATAATTTTCACTGTCCCATTCCTCTTGTTCAAAAGTCAGTCTGACTGCTGATTTTTCGGGTTGGTTTTTCCTGACGGTCAGAATTGCTTTTGTACGAATGCCCGAAAATTCAACTTTCTGTATATCTTCTTCAACGGTTATATTGTTTTTATCAGTAATACGAGTTTCGCCCGATGGGGTGTTATTGCCCGAATAGCGCATGACGGAAAAATATTTCATATCTATCTCCCCCCTCTTCTGCCGATAATCACAGCGATTGGTCAACCTTTATCGAAAGCTGTGTATAAATTGAGCTTTGCACCTGCTTTTTCATGATGATTTTGTCAAAAAGTGCTTTCACGGAATAATAGCCCTGTTCGAAAGGCTGCTGACATATCGTTGCAAGCACCGAGCCGCTGCGCAAGGCGTCCCGTGTCGGCTCCGTGTCGTCAAAAGTACAGACACGAACCTTTTTTGTGTGCTCGTTTACCGCACGAAGCGTACCGATTACGCCGCCGGCAGTGATATACACAAAATCAATTTCGGGATGTTTTTCAAACGCTTTTTTCATTTCAAGATATGCCGTTTCGTCATCGTCATTACACTGTGCTACTCCAACAATCCTGATGGACGGGCAGTCTTTTTTCAGCACGTCGGTTATTCCCTCAACACGCTGTCCGTGACCCTTATGCTGTAAACTTCCGTTTATAATAAAAAGATTGGCACTAGCGCCGGAAATCAGCCCCGTAACCCGACCTGCAATCCGTCCGCTTTTCAAATAGTCACAACCGACATATACCGAATTTTCCAAGCCCTCAACAGCGCCGGAAAGCATGATGATATTCTTGATTCTGTCCTGAAGCGAACGAAGCTTTTCTTCAACCCGTTTGTCCCAGATCGGGGTCAGGATAATATTCGATACATCATCGGGCAGATTATCAAGCAGACGAAGCAGGTTTTCTGCATCATAACCCTTGAATTCGGAAAGCGTAATCTGAAAGCCGTAGCTTCCGAATTCCTCTGCGGCGGCAAAAATTCCGGATTTTACATCATCAAAGAAAGGGTTTCCTATACTGTTGAGAATAACCGCAATATGAATAGGCTTTCCCGAATACACAAGAGCCTTGCCGATGATATTCGGCTTGTAATTATATTGTTCGGCAATTTCAAGAATTCGTTTTTTCGTTTCCTCATTAATTCCCGGTCGGTTTTTCAGCGCACGGTCAACCGTTCCTCGGCTTACACCGGCAAGAGCTGCAATCTCTTTCACAGTAATCGGCATTTTAACTCACCCTCCCCACTTGATTTTATATATATTTAATGGTATAATTAATCATCGTGCACGAGCACGTTCAGTTCCAATATTATATAATGAAAGAAATCAAATGTCAAGGTAAAAGAACATGAATGAGCAAAACCGATCAAAGCATTACGAAACAGGAAAATCGCTTGCAAAAAAGCTTACGGTTACCGAACTGATTTCTCAGCTGATACATTCTTCAAAGGGAATCGCCCGACTCGGGATCAAGCCATATGTGTGGTGGAACGAGGCTCTGCACGGTGTTGCCCGGGCAGGTATTGCCACCGTTTTTCCGCAGGCAATCTGCATGGCGGCGTCTTTCGATGAAAAATTGATATTCACAGTTGCCGAAGCAATATCAACACAGGCGCGTGCAAAATTCAACGAAAGTCAGAGCAATAACGATTACGGCATTTATAAAGGACTTACCATGTGGTCGCCGAATATCAACATTTTCCGTGACCCGCGGTGGGGACGCGGACAGGAAACCTACGGAGAAGATCCGTATCTGACAAGCGTTTTAGGCGCGGCTTTTATCAAAGGCTTACAGGGTGACAACCCGGAATATATCAAAACCGCCGCCTGCGCCAAGCATTTTGCCGTGCACAGCGGGCCGGAGGAAGATCGTCACCAGATC
>JBJEOJ010000194.1:0-6225 GCA_051880655.1 Acutalibacteraceae bacterium
GCAAATCTTTGGAAAAAATATGCCGGCGCAAAGATTATCAATGGCGACCGTGCGGCAATCCGAATCAAAAACGGCGTTCTTTATGCCTGCGGTGTTCCTTTTTGCGGCTCTTCTGACATCAGTGAAAACGAAGAAGCACCTGTTTCGGCGATTGTTGAACTTTCACAGGGACAAAAAAACGTTCTTTCCGTTTTGCCGCAGGCAAGTGCCTTTCGATGCATACTCGGAAAGCTGAGCTATCAGATAAAAGACAGGGATAAGGCCGAAAAAGCGGCGGATATTGCCGCCTTTGCTTCAAAAACAAAAGTATATCATTTGTCGTGCCTGCCCGATGAGGGGGCAGTCAGATTGTTGGAGGAAGAACTTTGGAAAAGCTGAATGAACAACAAACGATTTTCCGCCCTGCTTCGGCAGAGCCTGAAATTTCATTTTTGCTTCATGAAAAAGGCAGACGGCTCGGACTTCCGATTTCGGGTACTTTTGAGCTTTGTTCAAGGTGCAATTTTTCCTGTAAAATGTGCTATATTCATCAAAAAGGCGATACCGACAAAGGCGAGCTTTCAGCCGAAAAGTGGCTTGAACTCGGCAAAAAAGCAAGAGATGCCGGAACGGTTTTTCTTTTGCTGACCGGAGGAGAACCGCTTTTAAGAAGTGATTTTAAAGAGATTTACACGGGACTGAAAAAGCTCGGGCTTGTGGTTTCCGTTAACACAAACGGTTCACTTCTCACCGATGAAATTGCCGAGCTTTTCATAAAAGATCCGCCGTATAAGCTTAATGTCACACTTTACGGTGCGGACGATGAAAGCTATAAAAATCTTTGCGGTGTTCCTGCTTTTTCAAAAGTAATCAAAAATATTGAAAACCTGAAAAATCATTCGGTGCAAATTAAGATTAATTGCAGCATAACGCCCGAAAACTGTTGTCAGATTGAGCAGATTTATGCGCTTACAAAAAAACTCGGACTTAATGTTAAGGCGACCACCTATATGTATCCGCCGATGAGAACAAACGATGCAAAAGTCGGTGAAAACCGTGCGAGGCTTTCTGCAAAAGAGGCTGCCCGATACCGGGTTAAATGGGACGAGGAGAGATATTCAAAAGATGAATTCATTCTGCGTGTCAGAGGTCTCGAAGCAGGAATAATCCAAAACGAGAGTGAATGTATTGTTCCGACTGAGGATTCGGATAAAATGCGGTGTCGTGCCGGAAGCAGCAGCTTCTGGATTAACTATAAAGGCGAAATGAGTGCCTGCGGTGTGATGACAAACGAAGCATTTGACACAAAAATGCTCGGGTTTGAGCGTGCATGGCAACTGGTTAAGGAAAGCACGGCAAAAATCAGACTTCCGAAAGAATGCAGCAGCTGCCGTTACCGTCATTTTTGCAATGTGTGCGCCGCAGTATGCTTTTGCGAAACAGGAAGAACCGATCAAAAGGCGGAATATGTCTGTGAGCTTTCAAGACTTACGGCTGAATTTTCAAAGCAAAGGGTAAATGAACTTCTGAACGGAGATGAAAACGGTGAAAATTAAAAAAGATGTTGTTTTTCGCAGTGTTGCAGACGAAAATATGCTCATTCCGGTTGGTGAAACCGTCGGAGAATACAACGGAATTTTTACTTTGACCGAAGTCGGAGCGCAAATCTGGAAACTGATTGAAAAAGGTTCTGATGAAAATCAGATTGTCAAAGAAATTATTAAAGAATATGAGATCGACGAAGAAACGGCAAAAAAAGATGTTGAAGAATTTATTGACAGGCTTTGCAGTTTGGGAATTGTTGAAAGATAATTCATCTTTAATAGTGTTTTTCGTTTTCAAACGAATAAGTGACTGAATTGTAATAAAAAATTAAGTATTAAATTCCAATTTATCAATTATATATACTGATACAGTATATAATAAAGCTGTTGATTTTAATGTCATCTGAATATATAAAAAAGAGGGATAATTATGGATTTAAATCAGCTTAAACCTAATGAGGGAAAAAATATAAACATAACAACCGATTTCGGTGAATTTGCAAGATACCCCGTGAAAACTCACACAATTATGTGCAACGAAGACTTAATCGGAGTAATGGATAAATACGTTACCGGAAAAACCGAAAAGGACGATTATGTGATCATGAGCGAAAAAATGGTTGCCATAACACAGGGCAGAGCTTTTGATATTGATGATATTCATCCGTCTGCGCTTGCAAAGCTTCTTTGCAAATTCGTTTATAAATCACCTTACGGAATCGGCATCGGTTCACCGTGGACAATGCAGCTTGCATTGGACGATGTCGGAATTCCCCGTATGCTGCTTGCAGCGTTTTGTTCGGCAGTGACAAAGCCGTTCGGATTAAGAGGTGTTTTTTACAAGGTTGCCGGAACAAAGGCAAGAGCAATTGACGGGCCGGGAAGCTATGTAATTCCTCCGTTCAATCATTATGCAAAGCTTGCGCCGGCTGAGCCTGACAAGACAGCGAAAAAGCTTGCCGATCATCTCGGATGCAATGTTGTAATTATCGATGCAAACGACCTCGGTGTTGAAATTCTGGGCAGAAGCTCGGAAAGCATCAGCATTGATTTTTGCAAGCAGGTGTTCAAGGATAATCCGCTCGGTCAGTCTGCCGAATCGACTCCGATTGCAATTGTACGCAAGGTTTTATGATAATAAAATAATAAAGAACGGGCTTTAATCGGTTCGTTCTTTGTCTTTTAATTAATGTTTATTATAAATTGCAAAAAGACTATTGACTTTTTTGGTTTTATGGCAGACAATAGAGAAGTATAAAAAAGGGGGGTTTTTTTATGAAGAAAGCACGAAAAATATTAGCGGTTCTGCTTTGCCTGACAATGATTTTTTCTGTTTCGGTAACAGCATTTGCCGCCGATGGAGAAATCCAAAGTAATTACTTTCACAAAACACTGATGAATCTGACTCAAAAGGTGGTTGATTGCGCCGTTGGTGCAATTTCTTCCTTTTATCCGACACCGAAAGAATGGACAAATCCAGATACTGATACCGGCTTTATGGCAGGAACAGAAGAATTTCTTTCAGAGCCTGCGGAAAATGCGGCTTTCTGTCTCGGCTATGACTCAAGAAGTATTCTTACAGATGAAAGCAGTATCATCGGAAAAATGTATGTCGGCGGTTCCATCAGCCTCAAAAGCAAGTTTGCAACGTCAATTGTTGATGACCTCAGGGTTCGCACCGCTGCCGTTTCCGATTCAAGCGGACGCGGAATCAGCGTTTTTGTTGTGCTTGATGCCTATGGTCTTTCGCTTCCCGATGTGCGCGAAATCAGGCAAAGTGTAAGTGAACTTTCGGCATCGAAAAACATCAACAGCATAACGGTTTCCGTGCTTCATCAGCACAGCGCAGTTGACACGCTCGGAATGAACGGCAATGTTTTTCAAATGGCACTCATTAATCCGGCAATGATCAGGTCGGGCAAAGAAACCACAAACGGAAAAAATGCCGCATACATGGAAAATCTCAAGCTTCAGTGCAAGCAGAGCATTGAAAGCGCAGTAAACAACATGAAGCAGGGCAAGCTATTTTACGGCTGTGCTGACCAGACGCCTTATCTGATTGATAAGCGTGCACCGTTTGTAAGCGACAGTTCGTTTAACCGTTTCCGCTTTGTTCCGGACGACGGCTCAAAGGAAACATGGCTTGTTTCAACCGAAATTCACTGCGTCGGAAACGGTGCGGCAGGAACTGAGATTACGGGCGATTATCCTTATTACGCCGAAAAAGAAATCAATGAAAAAGCAAACGCAAATGTTTTGTTCTTTATGGGTGCGCAGCAAAGCACTTCCCAGAACCGCGACGAAAACACCGTTGAAAATTACAGCGAAGATATGACAAGGTTTGAAATGACCGAAGGCTTCGGAAAAAGTATCGGTAAAGCTCTTTGTGCAATAACCGAGGAAACAGAAGTCGCTCCGCTTCTTAATATCAGATACAAAAAGGTTCTTTTGCCGATAAGCAATCAGATTTTGCTTCTTGCAGGAAAAGCGGGAATGTTTGAAAGTCTGGTTGTCAAAAACAAAGACGGAGTTTTCGTAAGCACTGAGCTTGGCTATATTGAACTCGGAAATGACCTTGCTTTTGCCGTAATTCCTGGTGAGCTTGCACCCGAACTTGCTTACGGAGGCTGTTTGCAAAAGGATAAATCCTGGTCGGGCGAAGACTGGAGCTATCCTTCAATGCAGCAGATCGTTAATGATAAAGCCGGTCAGAGAACGCTGAAAGTGATTGACCTTGCAAACGATCAGATCGGATATATCATTCCCGACAACAACTTTATTCCGATGCTCGCAGAAGAAAGCGACAGCCTTGAGCTTGTTTCACTCGGAAAGAACACCGCATCTTGTCTGATGGATGATTTTGAATCACTTGTTGATGAAATAAAATAACAAACCAAATCAAAGCCTTTTGCAAATGTATTATACTGCAAAAGGCTTTTTATACATTCAAACGACAAAATTTATCACTGAAAGCTGTTAAAATATATCCGCTTGGAGGTGAGGATATGTTTTGCAAACGCTGCGGCAGTATTCTGAGCATGACTTGTGAGGACAGGCTTTGTCCTGTTTGCCGGAAAAAGGAAAAATATGCGCAGCCGAAAGATGACGGATTTGATTATATTGAGCATTTTTGCACAAAAGATCATGAGGTCAGACATAAAAAGCAAACGGATGAAGCGAAAATCATGGCAAGCAATGCCGGCGGCTTTTGTGAATTTCAAGAAGTTAACAGCTATGGAAAAATGAAATGACGGGCTTTTGATACTTCTGAAAGCCTGAAAGGTTTAAAATAGATTAACCAAAAATTAGCCGCCCGAAAAGGCGGTTTTTTGGTTATATATTGAAAAACTTGTGAGTATTGCAATAAATATCCCATATCACCCTTGACACGCCGTTATGACCATGGTATACTTTAACACACTAACACGTTAGCATGATATAATGATAATATATGAAACGGAGAAAAAACTATGGATAAACTGCATTGCAAGGCTGTTGACGGCTTTTTTGAAGCAGTGTTGAGCCTTAAAACAATTGATGAATGTTATGCTTTTTTTGAAGATGTGTGCACGGTGAAAGAAATTCTTGACATTTCTCAAAGACTTGAGGTTGCGTCACTTTTGAAAAAGGGTTATAATTACGCGGCGGTAAGCGAAAAAACCGGCGCAAGCACCGCAACGATAAGCCGTGTCAACAAATGTCTTTCCTATGGTGCGGACGGCTATAAAATTGTTCTTGACAGAATCGGAAAAGAGGAAAACTAATGGATAATTTTTCATCACTTCTGAAAAATGAAGAAAGGGCAGTTTTCTCACTGCGCTCGCTATACAGCAAGCACGGCTATCTGCCTTATAAAATGAGCAAGTTTGAAGAATATGACCTTTATGTCAGAAACAAAGACTTTCTGGTTTCGGACAGCATCATTACTTTTAATGACAAAGACGGAAAACTGCTTGCCCTGAAGCCTGACGTCACTCTTTCCATTGTGAAAAACACCGATGATGATCCGCTTTGCAAGCAAAAGCTTTTTTATAATGAAAACGTCTACCGTGTTTCGGGCAGCACCCATTCCTACAAAGAAATCATGCAGACCGGTCTTGAATGTATCGGCGACATTGATTTATATGACATGACGGAGGTTTTGCTGCTTGCGCTTGAAAGCCTGAAAGAAATCGGCGGCAGATTTGTTCTTGATGTGTCACACATGGGAATTGTGACCGCTCTTGTTGACGCAATCAGCGACGACGAAGGTTTTAAAAAAGAAGTCATGCGTTGTCTGAGCGAAAAGAACAGGCACGAAATTTCGGATATATGCAAAAAGTATTCGGTAAGCGAAGAAAACGAAAAACAGATTTGCGATTTTATCGGTCTTTACGGAAAACCCGAACAGGTGCTTTCAAAGCTGAAAGAAAGCTTTTATAACGAAAAAACAAAGGCGGCAATTGATGAGCTTTGCTCGTTGTGGGAGATCATAAGCAAAACGGAATTTAAAGATACCGTCAATTTTGACTTTTCAATTATCAACGATATGAATTATTATAACGGCATTGTTTTCACCGGCTTCATTGAGGGTGTTCCCGAAAGCGTGCTTTCCGGCGGACGCTATGACAAGCTGATGCGCAAAATGGGTAAAAAGTCCGGTGCAATCGGATTTGCGGTTTATCTGGATTTGCTCAATCAGCTTCAGAAAAACAAAAATGAA
>JBJEOJ010000195.1:0-6212 GCA_051880655.1 Acutalibacteraceae bacterium
GCCGTAACGGCGCAGTCCTGTTCGATAACGGCGTTTCTCAGGTCGCATTTTACGCCGCCGAAAACCGCTGTCAGCTCGGCTCCGCTGAATTCTTCGCCGTCATAGTTGAGTGTCTGACCCGAAAAGGTTGCGCAGCCGTTTTTTATGTCTGCACCGTCTTTTTTTGAGCTTTCAAGAATTTTTGTCGCTTTGTCGCCGAAAACAGCGCCGAAAATAAGCTTGATGCCTATCAGTAAAATGATTGCCGGAACAGCGATTTTCCAAAGAATATCAAAGTCAAGCACATTCTGACAGCATAAAAGCAGAAATACGCCGACAACAAGACCGATGATGTTTCCGAGCTTTTCTTTTTCGCTGAAAATTCCGATAAGGCAAGGGATAATAATAAACAGCGTCCACCAGCCGTCAAAGAAAAACTCAATGTGGGTTATTTCAAAAGCGTTAAGGGCAAATATGATGCCTGCAACGATAAAGGCAACGCCCCATAAAATTTTACCTGTCTTTTTCATCTTTTATACTCCTTAAAGTGTTTCAAAAATTTTTGTGCCTTTTGTATCAATCCACCTCAGCAGCACAATTGCGATTACCGCCGTAACTGCCGATACGGCTATAAGATACACAAGCGGTGTAATGAATTTCATGACCAAAAGGTAAAGTCCGCCGAGGGCTAAGACGATTACCCAACCGCCGAAAAGGGCAAGCATGACGCATAAACTTTGCTTCACCGGTACGGTTGGATCTGTCCAATTGAGATTAGGCATTTTCAGATTGAGGGCAAGACCGATTAAAGCCATCAGGAAAATGAAAATCAGTGTGAAAGCTAAAATCGCAATGGCATACGGTAACGAAATTTTAAAGGCGATACAGACGCAGACCGTAAGCAGAACCGCTGGAATAACCGTCAGCAGAAGATGAAGCTGAAGCTTGGCATGAAGGACTTTTTTCGCCGGAATCGGGAACGACTGTACAAGCCAGAGGTTTTTGCCCTCGAGGGAAACCGACGGAGAAGTGATATCGTTCATTGTGCTGAGCATACATACCGCCGCAGCTGCCAAAAGCGGTAAAACAAAGATGTATTCTCCGAGCATTTGTGAAAGCAAGGCGTTCAACTTTGAACCGGCAATCAGCACGGCAACAGCCGCAACAGGCATAAGAACCGTACCGAGTCCGCAGTTGAGCATATAGGTTGAACTTCCGTAGAAACGCAGAAGCTCTTTTTTGAGTAACGCATTTTCCAAAGAGGAGACTTTTGATTTCTTTTCTTTATATTCTTTTCGTGCCGAGCCCTTGTTTGTTGTGGCAATGGACAGAAAGCTTTTTGATAAAATCAGGTAGGTTATGAAGAAATGTGCGGCGACAATCAAAGTAAAAATCAAAAATGCAAGCGGCTTTCCCTGTGCTCCCATACCCATCTGATAAAACAGATAGAGCACGCCTTTTACGCTGTTTCCGATTTTTTCGGGGTTGGCAAGGATGGATTGAATGATCTGATAAGACTGTGCGTAGATATAGTAGTAACCGGCAATAAACAAAAGCGACAAAATGACGGTTACGATGTTTTTGTTTTTCAATCTGCTGCTTATCGCCGCAACAACGAACCCGAGAATGCACGAAAGCGTCAGCACAAAAAACGAAAGAATCAGCGGAATCAAAAGATTGAATATAACCGAAAGAGCGGTTGGTTTTATCGATATGAAATAGACAAGAATTGTCGGAAGAGCGATGATAAGCTCATACATAAGTCCCATCAGGTAAACACCGCTAAGCCTGATTAAAAGTATTTTTCTCGGCGGTATGGGAAGTGAAAGAAGAAAGTCGTTATCCTTTGCCTTATAAAGCGAGGAATAAGTGTTAAAAACGCTGCCGAACACACCCATAGCGACCGAAATAAGTCCCATCAGAGCAAAATAAAGCCAGCCGAAGCCCGCCTCGCAAAGAGGCTTGCAAAGAGTGCTTGCCATTTGAAAAAAGAACACTCCAAGAAAGCCGAAAATAAAAAGATAAAGTGCCGCATAGCCGATGATGCCGCCTTTTGAACGGTTCTTGCCGTTTTTGCGGTCAAAATAGACCCAGGAGAAAACCTCCATCATCTGCTTTTTAAAAAGAGCCTTTGTCATTGTTTTTCCTCCAGATCAAGGAACACATCTTCAAGCGAGGTGTCGCCTTTGACCTCATCAATCGTTCCTGATTTAATAAGCTTGCCGTTTTTGATGATTGCAATTTTATCGCAAAGCTTTTCGGCAACTTCAAGAACATGAGTTGAAAAGAAAATTGCACCGCCGTTTTCGCAGATTTCCCTCATAAGCTGTTTTAAAAGATGAGAAGCCTTAGGGTCAAGTCCGACAAACGGTTCATCCATGATAACTAGTCCGGGTGAATGAATGAGGGCAGAGATAATGGCAAGCTTTTGCTTCATTCCGTGAGAATAGGAAGATATGGCTTCGGCAAGGTTTGCGGTCAGCTCAAACGCATCTGCAAGAGAGCGGATCTTTTTTTGTCTTTCGTCGGCCGGTACGCCGAAAATATCAGCAACAAAGTTCAGATACTGAATTCCCGTCATAAAATCATAAAGGTCGGGATTGTCGGGAATATAGGCAATTTTGGATTTGCATTCAAGCGGATTTTCCTTAACGGAGACTCCGTCAATAAAGATTTCTCCGCTTTCAAACTGCAAAATTCCGCAGCAGCTTTTGATGGTGGTTGTTTTTCCGGCTCCGTTATGCCCGATAAAGCCGTAAATTTCTCCGGGAGCGATGCGAAGCGAAAGATCGTCAACCGCTTTTTTATCACCGTAGTTTTTTGTGAGATGTTCAATTCTGAGCATAAGAAATTCTCCTTTTTATTCTTTCGTTTCCTTTTTGGGAATGATTGCGTTTTTGTTTGCATAGCCTGATTTTACGAGCATTATCATGCCCATGAAATTATCACTGAGCATCTGGCTGATTTCATCGTCTGTGAAGCGGCAAGTGCCTGTTGCACACATCACGCAGATTCCGAAATTATGAATCCATGCGTGCTCAAACAAAAGCATCGCCATGTCCGGTTCAAGCTGATAGTCACGTTCGATAATTTCAATGCATTTTTTTGCCGTTCTTCCGAGAATGGGAAAAATATCGTCAAAGCTTTTTGCACGGTTGTTTTCTGTCATGAACAGCAACTGAAACAGTTTGGGCTCCTGTTTTGAAAACATCACCATCTGCAAACCGAACTTTTTAAAGGCAGGGAAGTAGTCGAGTGAAATTTCAACGAACTGTTCATATTTGTTCATCGCCGCTTTCCTTACCTCCTGCGCCACCTCCTCCATGTTTTTGAAAACGGTAAAAATAGGTCGCGCAGAGCTTCCGAGGTAAGCACTGAGTTCACGGGCGGTGAGCGCCTCAATTCCGTTCGCACTCACAAGTTCAAGGGCTGCGGCAACGATTTCTTCTTTTGTAAATTTAGGCTTAGGCGGCATGATTGATCACTCCGTTTTAAATTAATTGTTTTAAAACACGTGTTTTAAAACGTTTGCTTTATTATACTTCTTTTGTTGAGAATGTCAATAGGAAAATGAAAAATTTTTTGGCTTTATCAAAACTTCTTTATTAAAACATTGCCAAATGAAAAAGATTTTGCTAAAATAATCATATAAAAAGCTGCTGCCATTGCGGGCAGAAGCCATTCAATCAAAAAGGAGAGCAATATGGAAAAATTCAGATGGGCCTATATCGGAAGCGGTAATATCGCTTATTCAACCGCAAAACAGATTACGCAAGGTGAGCATGAAATAGTTTCGGTTTATTCCAGAAATTTTAACAAGGCAAAAGTTTTTGCCGAAAAATTTTCCGCAAAAGCGTATGAAACCTTTGATGAAGCGGTTTTTCGTGATGATGTTGACGCAGTTTATATTGCAACACCGCACACAAGTCATGTTGATTATGCCGTAAAAGCCATGAAAGGCGGTAAAAGCGTTCTTTGCGAAAAGCCGGTCGGTGTGAACATGAAAGAGGTTGACGTGCTTATCAACACTTCACAGGAAACAGGCGTTTATTTCTGCGAGGCAATGTGGACATGGTTTTCGGATGTTGCGCTGACGGTTAAAAAATGGGTCACCGACGGAAAAATCGGTGAAGTTCGTGAAGTAAGAATCAATTATGCATTTCCGGGAATGTTCATGTCAAAAAACTCACGCGTACGCATGCCGGAAACTGCGGGCGGAGCACTGCTTGATATCGGAATTTACCCGATTACTTATTGCTATAATCTTTTCGGAATGCCGAAAAATATCAGATGCAAAGGGAAGCTCAAAGGCGGCATTGACACGGCCGAAACCGTAATTCTTGATTACGGAAGCTTCCGGTGTGTTCTTAAAATGTCGCTTTACTTACTCAGGGAAAGCTGCGTTATTAAAGGTACATTGGGAAAAATCAGTTTTCCGACCTTTTTTCACATGGCTTCAAAGGTTGTTCTGAACAATAAAGACGGCAAAACGGTATTTAACGGAAAAACAGATTATCTGACTGAATTTACGAGAGCTGCCGAAGAAATAAAAAAAGGAAAAAATCAGTCGGATTATATCCCGTTTAAAGCGACAAAAGACTGTATGCAGATTATGGATGAATGCCGCAGACAGATGAATCTTGTTTATCCGTTTGAATGAAAAAAATGATTCAGATAATATACAGTTTGCTTATGTTCTTTTTAGTAAATGAGCTTTAGAAAAGACAAAAATACTGAACCAATTTTGTAAATTAAAAGAGGAAGAGGATCGAAAATGAAAAAAGTAATGATCTTAAACCATGGATTAGCAAATGGAGGAACCGATACTTTCGTTCTTAATACAATGCGTTGCCTTGATAAAAATAAATATGATGTTAGATTTATTATGGCGGTTGACCGGGATAAATCCAGTCAGTTCAGAGAAGACGAGCTGAGAAAAATGAATATTCCCATTTATTATACGAATGATTTGGGCAGCATTAAAAGGATGATTTCTCACACAATAAAGCTTTATAAAATTTTAAAAAGTGAAAAGATTGATGTTTTTCATGCTAATATGGATTTACTCAACGGACTAAATATGTTTGCGGCATATCTTGCGAGAGTGCCTGTTAGGGTGTGCCATTCACATAATTCAAGCAGTCAGTATGAAACGCAATCAGGAAAACATTTTGCTGTCAGATTATACAGAGCATTTATGAGAAAGATGATCTGGACTTTTTCAAACAGACGTCTGGGCTGTTCACAGGAAGCGATGGATTATTTATATTCCGACCGGTGGAAAAATGACAACAATTCCAAAGTTATTTTTAACGGTGTTAGCTGTGAAAATTTTTGCAGCATGAATAAAGATCAAATACAAAACAAGAAAAAAGAATTGGGAATCAACGAAGATAACCATCTTATTATTATCGTCGGAAGAATGGCAATTCAGAAAAATCCGCATATGTCGGTTGAGGTTGTTGAAAAGCTTTCAAAAATAAGAAAGGATATCAATGTTATCTGGGTCGGAAGCGGGGAACTTGAAAATGAAATTAAAGCTTCGGTTTCAGAAAAAGGATTAGACAGTATATTTAAATTTTTGGGAGCCAGAAAAGATGTTAACGAACTTCTTCAGTGTTCAGAAATTTTTCTTATGCCGAGCCTTTTTGAAGGGCAGCCGATTGCACTCATTGAAGCGCAGGCTGCAAATCTGAATTGCTTTGTTTCGGATACGGTTACAAGAAGCATGGATTGCGGTTTGTGTACTTTTTTGAACAATAAAGATTCGGATTTATGGGCAAAAACAATTTTAGATTGTATGGACGGTATAGTGAAGAAAGAATTAGATAAAGATAAACTGAATAAATTTGATATTGTTAATACAACTAAGGATTTAGAAAAAATATATGATTCAGTTGATTGATTTTCTGTCAATTTTTTATGTAATTAAAGCTTTTATCTTTATATAAAATAATTAACATAATTGAAGCATTTTTGAATCTGATTAAAATGGTAACGAAAAGCAGCGAAAATAAGGTTTTGTCACGCAGAGTAACAGCTTTGTCACAGATGGTTTATTGTTTTTGATGACGCAATCGATTACAGTGGTTACATCAAAACAATGAAGGAGGTCATTTACAATGACATTAGAGCTTAAATGACTTTCATGTCGCACTAAGTCGGCTATTGGAAGAAAAACAACCGGGCAACCCGAAAAAAGGTTGCCCGGTTGCCGCTTTCATAGTATAATT
>JBJEOJ010000196.1:0-7695 GCA_051880655.1 Acutalibacteraceae bacterium
CACAGATGTGGCGGTTTATCTTCACGGAGCAAATACCGGTCATAAGATAACTGTGGGCGGAGAATTCGGTCATGAAACGGTTTCAAGAGTTTTTGCTGTCGGAAAAAATATAACCGATTTCAAAGTCGGTCAGCGCGTATATCCCTATCCGCTTTTTGCAAAAGACGATGTGAAACGAGCCGGAACAATCGGCGGATTTTCTGAATATATTCTGATTCCAAACGCCAAGTTAAATCATTCACTTTATATCGTACCGGATAATATTTCGGACAAAACCGCCTGTCTGATTGAACCTTTCACAGTCGGCTGTCGTGCCGCAAGACGCGCTCAGCCGAAAAAAGGAGAAAAAGCCGTTGTTTTTGGCTGTGGAACAATCGGAATTGCTGCGGCAATAGCTCTGAAATGGTTTGGAATTGAAAAAGTCATGATTTGTGACATACATAATTTTCGTTTATCAATTGCGAAGAAGCTTGGATTTGAGGTTTGCAACATGTCATCGGGAAAATTCAAAGAAAAATCAATTGAATTCTTTGGTGCAGGGTATGCCATCGGTTCAAAATCAGCAGATGCCGATATTTATATTGATGCAGCCGGAGCGAGCGAAATTTTAGATTTATATCTTGACTTCGGAAAAATTGAAAGCAGGTTTGTTTCCGTTGCCGTAAATAATAAAATTCGCAGTTTGGATTTGCTCAACCTCACCTATTCACAAAAAGCGATTATCGGTTCAGGCGGTTATATGCCGGAAGATGTTCAGGATGTTTTTGATATTATGCAAAGCGGCAAATGGAATATTGAATCAATTATTACGCATACATTTTCGCTCGACGAAATTGAGACAGCTATAAAAACAGCCTCAATGGCTGACAGAGCGCTTAACACAGTGATTCAATTCAATGAATAAAAAAATCGATCATTTAATAAGCAAAAATAAAACCGTCAAAAAAATTATTCACAGCAAAAGACATCGAATTGTGTTTACTGCCGCCGCAAGTCTTGCTTTGAATATTTGCTATGCGGTATATAACGGCATTCTCGGCATTTTTTATTCCACACTTTGGTTTTTGGTTCTGTGCATATATTACATCATTCTTTCTGTTATGCGCTTTGCCGCTGTCTCCTGCGAAAGAAAAAACCGTCTGAAAAATGAAACGGTGTCGGAAATGTTTGTGCTTAAATTTTCGGGCATTATGCTGATGATTCTCAGCCTTGTTCTTGCAGGCTCTGTTTATTACAGCACCTTTAACGAGACTGCCAAAAAATATAATGAAATTGTTATGATTTCGATTGCCGCTTTCACATTTTATAAAGTTGTGCTCGCTGTTATCAATGCGATTAAAATTGCAAAACATAAATCTCCGCTTCTGACAACCATCAGAAATACTTCCTGTGCTGACGCTGCCGCTTCCATATTGTCTCTTCAACGCTCTATGCTCGTTTCTTTTGAAGGAATGTCGGCTTCGGAAATTGAAATCATGAATATTACAACGGGTATTGCTGTGTGTCTGTTCATATTTATACTAGGTCTATTAATGACAATTGGCTTATTTGACATAAAAAAACACGATTTTGATTAAAAATAATGCACAACCTAAAAAATAGGTTGTGCATTTTGTTATCAGTCATTCAATTATTGTTCTGTGCTTTCTCCGTCAGATCCAGGCTGTTCGGTTTCAACCATATCATAGTTATCACGAAGACCGTACTCATCAAAAACGAAAAGTGACTGCAGGCAAATGTCAAGACATTTTTCAACCGTTTTCATTTCCATAATTTCGGGCAAATCATCTCTTGTGTGATAATACTTCGGCGGGCCGGGATTCATGGCGGCAAGTGTTGCAGCCGGAACACCGAGTCTTGTTACTCTTGCGGCATCAGATGAGCCAAGATAAACACTGGCATAAGGAATGTCAAGGCCTGCAAGCTCAGAGCCTTTTTTCATAAGAGCGCAAACTCTCATATCATTCTTGACCGTGCCTGTCATATCACGGTTATAAATTGCCATGTCATCAAAATCTTTCAGGGTATCCATTCCGAAATATACGGTCGGAATGGCTTTGAGTTCATCGTTATGCTTTGTTGCATATGCCTTTGCGCCTCTGAGACCTGCTTCTTCGCAACCGGTTGTCAAAGCAATAACCTCAGTGTTTTCAAATGTGATGTTATTATCTTCAAGATATTTCAGAACGGCAACCGATGCAACCGAGCCGGTAAGGTTATCGTTTGCACCCATAACAGGACGTTTGAAATTTGTGAAGAAAAGAACGGCAATAAATCCGGGAACAAAGCCAAGCTGAATATATCTGAGAACCGAAATCGCACCTGTAACATCTCCGCCTGCCGCACCGCATTTAATGACTGTTATAATTGATGTGATAAGAACAAAAACCATGCCCACAACGGCATAAATTCCGACGCCGAAAAGCAGATTTTTTCCGCCTAAATGGGTGTATGTCCATTCATAAGATGAATCGATATGTCCGCTGAAAATGATGCGCTGTTTTACTTCTCCGGTCGGTTTTCTTGTGCCCACAACATT
Source organism: Acutalibacteraceae bacterium (assembly GCA_051880655.1). GTDB lineage: Bacteria > Bacillota > Clostridia > Oscillospirales > Acutalibacteraceae > UBA6857. Next base: position 2,540 of record JBJEOJ010000196.1, read on the forward strand.
GCAGGAGGTTGCTTTCGGGAAAAGCGGATCAAGAAATTCCCAATACATCAGAAATTCCGTGAAAAGACAAACAAAAGCAATCACCGTAAGAATAAGTGAAACGATCGGAAGTTTTAAAAATGAGAAGAGAACCGCAAGCAAAAGTGCAAGTCCGTCAATTACAACCCATGCCATAAAAGCATATTTATGCATCGTGAAATCTTCAACTTCAACGGTGTCGGCGCAGGTTTCCATTTCCTTTGCAATCATGTTTTGTGCGTCTCTTTCTTCTTTACTGCCTGACGCACGCGGACCGATCTCCTTGCAGATTTTCCTTATCTCTCTGACGGTGTAGTTCGTATACATACGCAAAGAGGAAGGATAGTTTTTTACACTTTCATTGGCTTTCATAGCCCTGCCCCTTTCCAAAAGGAATTTTACCGCTGAATTTTTGCGGTATTTCGTTCATTTTACCATTTAAAGGCATCAAAGTCGAGATTTTAACTTAAAATTAAAAAAATGTTAAAAATTGTATTCTTTACACAAAATTAAAGCGTCTGAAAATCAAAACTCATAATCAACGCTCGCTCTGCTTTCTCTGACAAGAGCAACATAGGACGAAATTGCCTTATGCTCCGGGTGAACCCGGTAAGCATCAACATCTTTCTGACTGTCAAAAGTGCTTATCAGAACTGCGTCATACATTCCCTCTTTGGGGTTTGAGTTGAAATGTATTTCCATTGAGCGGATAAAATCAATTTTTGACGGAAGCTCTTCCAGAAGAGATTTCACAAGCTCAAGATTTTCTTTTTTGGTGCGACCCTGCGCAAAATCCTTGAATTTCCACATTACAATATGTTTTACCATAACCGTTTCCTTGGCACGAACTTCTTTTGTCGTGCCTTTTCCTTTCTTCGTTTTTTCTTTTGAATACCTGTTAATTAACCTGAAAGTCGTTTGAAACACAGGCAGATAGCAGATACCCATAACGATATATTACTTTATCATTTTATTGATGCTTTGTCAAGGCAATAAACATATCCTATGTTCTTGTTAACAACACTCACAAGCCTTATAAGCAATAGTATCCATGAGGATCGAGCAGGCAAGCCCGTGTGTATAATGGGTATGACGCTGGTTGATTCAGTTGGCAGGTTGAAAGTTTTGTCACAAGTGCTCTATAACAGTTTATCAAAAGCTTTTTATCCGCACCACTCTCCCTCCGAAGAAATAAGAATAGTATGTTGCGCTTTAACTATGTTGATACTATCGGAATGCCACGGGCTTGCTTGTGAGGAACATAAATCAAAAAACTATAAATATAACGCAAGTTGAATGTCACCGTGACAATTTCATTTCAGCACAATATATAAAACTTTCCAATCCATCCTATTTCTTGTGTTGTTTTCAATATGTTAATTATTGGCTATATCTGCTTTATTTTTAAAATATTGTTTCAAAAAAGCATCAAATTCATATGTTCCAACGAGGAAATTATTCCCATAACGAATTCTCTTATTATTGACATATATATCCAAATAATCAGCACTCAAATTAAATCTTGTTATATCATTTATATTTATATATTTTTTATATAATTTGAGACTCAAAAATATGCGGTTATCTTCATACATGTAAATAATTTTTTCATTATGCATCATAATTAAAAGCAAAGTCATTACTATATAACCGAGAGACATGAGGACAACAAATTCAAAGCCATCACCGTCATCATATATCAAGTCTAAAGCATTAGTAGTAGATGCAAACAATTCTAAAGCATTAGTAGTAGATGCAAACAATGCAACCAAAGAAGCAAAAAAACAAACAAGCATTAGCACAAAAGATACTCTTACGCTTCCTAAGTGTCTATGTCTGATTCTATCTATAATATCCAAAAATATAATAAACATAGGAGGTATACTTAATATAGTATATATCAAAAAAAATCGTTCCCAATTCATATTCTCACCACATTCCGAAGTTTTTTAAACAGATCTAATCATCACAGTTAATAAACCTACCCGTCTCCGGGTCATAATATCGGCTTTGCAGGTAGTAAAGCCCTGTTTAGGTATCGTAAGAATAAGTATCTTCTACATTTTCTTATAAAGTATATATCTTTTCTTCGTTTTCGTCAATACATACGACATATTTTTCAATTTACAAATTTTCCGCTTTTTAAATCATATCTCTGTCCTTGTAATGAAAACTCGGGTGTTCTTTTTCACTTATCGGCGCAAGCATTGAGCCTGCACGAAAGACGGCACTTGTTCCGTATTTTTTTCTGATTGCTTCCACCCTGCTTTCAAGCTTTTCCATTTTTTCAAAGTGAAAGTTGTCACAGAAAAGATTATATTGAAACGAACTGTTTTCTCCGACAAGACTGCATGCACATATTCCGACGGAGCGCACATTGCTTTCCCATGACCAGACCTGCCTGAAAAGCGTCATCGCAGTGCTCATGATGTTTTCAACGATCCTTGTCGGCTGAAGCAAAACGGTTTGCTTTTCCTTTGTTATCAGATGTTCGTCACGCACCGAAATTTGTATCACCTTTGCAAAACAGCCGCTTTCTCTCAAGCATTGAGAAACCTTATCGGCAAGATAAAGCATAACATTTTTCACTTCTTCATCGTTTGCAAGGTCTCTGAGACAGGTTATGCTTCTTGAAAAGCTTTTTGCCGGCGGCAAACTTTTTGCACTCAGAACCGGGGAATCATCAAGACCGTTTGCGTTTTTCCAAAGCTCGCTTCCGCATTTCCCGAAATGAAAGCGCAAAACCTTTTCATCACAGGCAGCAAGATCGCCCAAAGTGAAAACGCCGATTGAATGAAGCTTTTTTCTTGTTGATTTTCCGACGCCGACCATTTCACCGACCGGAAGCGGCCATACAATATTTTTGAAATTTTCTTTTGAGATAACGGTTACGGCATCGGGCTTTTTTAAATCCGAGCCGAGCTTTGCAAAAATTTTGTTAAAGCTTACCCCGACAGAAACCGTTACTCCGATTTCTGTTTTTACTCTTTTTCTGATTTCGTCCGCAATCTGCTCTCCACCGCCGAAAAGCAGACGGCTGCCGCTTACATCAAGCCAACATTCATCAATTCCGAACGGCTCCACTAAATCGGTATAGCTTTCATAAATTTTCCTGACTTTTGAAGAAAATTCAATGTAACGATCATAATTCGGCTCAACAACAACAAGTTCGGGGCATTTCATTTTTGCCTGCCAGACGGCTTCCGCCGTTTTTACTCCGTATTTTTTTGCTTTTTCGTTTTTTGCAAGCACGATTCCGTGCCTTTCTTCTGTGCTTCCGCAAACAGCCATCGGAACTTTTTTCAGTTCACTGTTATAAAAACATTCAACCGAAGCAAAAAAGTTGTTTAAATCACTGTGAAGAATAAGTCTCTCGGACATTTTTATCGCCATACGGTACAAAACCGTTTATAAGCAAGCAAAATTTCTGTACCGATTCCTTTCACTTTATTTTTCATACTGAACACCTGCCGAACATTTGTTTGTATTTATTATAGCACAAATGTTCGGCTGTGTAAAGAGAAGAAGAACAAATGTTTGTTGTTTGGCCGGATTTTTAAAATTTAAAACCCTAAAACCAAATTTAAAAAGATACGATTTTTCTGTACTCAAAATTAATACTACCGTTCGTTCCTTTTTAACGACCGTTCGTTCCTTTTTGCTTGAATATTAAGCTAACAATATGATAGAATCAGTATAAATAATAAAACAGGGGGTCTAAATAATGAAAAACACTGTTAAACGCTCAATTTCAATCATGCTGACACTGATTATTACATTTTCAGCAATTATATTTTCAAACAGTCTGAGATCTGTTTGCTCGACGGCAAAAGCTGCAACGCTTAAAACCGGAGATATAATAGAATACGGTTCTTATCCTCAAAGTGAAGTCAAAGACAGTAAAACTCTTTCAGCGTTGAACAAGCTTTCGTTGAACTGGAAATCATATGGCTATTATTCCGGCGTAGCCGGTTCAATGAAAAAAAGTGATTCTATGAAATATGCCGATGTTACATATAATTCAAAGAAATATCGAGCAGTTAAATTTTCTGAATACAGACCCGGTATAGATTATGAAGAACCAATAACAGATCCTGATTATAATCCGGATACTGATAGTGAAAATACCTATAAACGAAATACAGTTTATTGGTTCAGGTTTGATCCGGTAAAATGGAGAATACTTGATCCGACAAAAATGCTGTTAATGAGTGAAAATATTATTGATGCACAGCCGTATACTGAAACATTATATTACAATGCGAAAGATAACCAATATTATAATGATGCGAAACTCACTCATTATGCCAATGATTATGCCACAAGTTCAATAAGAGCATGGCTGAATGATGACTTCTATAATACAGCTTTTAACAGTACAGAAAAAACAAATATTATATATACTTCACTTGACAATTCCGCAGAAAAAATAGAAGGCGAAGATATAAATGATTATAGTAGTAAGCCGACCAAAGACAAGATTTTTCTGCTTTCACTTAATGATATAACAAATAAACAATACGGCTTCAAAAGTGACTCTTCTCAATATGATGAAGCGAGGAGAACACCACCGGAAAAGACCTCAGATTATTCAAAAATTCAGGGTGCAATAATAGACGGTTTTGAATACAGAGATGATTATTGTTGGCGTCTTCGTACCGCTTCTTATATATCAACTTCTGCAAATATTATTTACGGAGGAGGTTCAGAAGGCTGGGGATACGGATATGGATGTAAAGATATACTTGCTTTTGCAGGTATACGACCTGCAATGAGAATCAATGTTAATGCTTCATATCTTCCTTCAAAAGTAAAAGATGTTAAATTAAAGGCTAAAACTTCATCTACTGCAACTCTTTCATGGAGTACCGATCCCGGAGCTCAAAAATATTATATTTTCAAATATAATTCAAGCACAAAAAAATATACGACTCTCGGAAACACAACTTCAACTTCGTATAAAATTACCGGTCTGAAAGCAAACACAACATATAAATTTGCTGTCCAATCGGCTAAAATAGTCAACGGAAAAACTCGTTACGGCACAGTTTCAAATTTGATTACTGTTAAAACCAATGCCGCATCTGTCACCAAACCGGCACAGGTTACCGGTGTCAAGCTGACAAACAAAACATCAT
>JBJEOJ010000196.1:7795-29952 GCA_051880655.1 Acutalibacteraceae bacterium
AAACCGTTAACGGTAAAAATTATTACGGAACAGCTTCAAGCAAAATTACCGTTAAAACCAATGCTGCTTCTGTCACCAAACCGGCACAGGTTACCGGTGTCAAGCTGACAAACAAAACATCATCTACGGCAACTCTTTCATGGAACAAAGCTTCAGGTGCACAGAAATATTATGTTTTCAAATATAATTCAAGCACCAAAAAATATACAACTCTCGGAAGTACAACCTCAACTTCGTATAAAATCACCGGACTGAAAGCAAATACAACTTATATATTTGTGGTTCAGGCGGTTAAAACCGTTAACGGTAAAAATTATTACGGAACAGCTTCAAGCAAAATTACCGTTAAGACCAATGCTGCAAGCACTCCGCCAACCATTACCGGTCTTAAGATAACAACCGACGGAAAAAACGCTTGCCTGAAACTTAGCTGGAACTCCCAGAACGCAATTACAGGTTATCAGATATATCGAAGCACAACAGGAAAAAGCGGCAGCTATCAAAAAATTGCCACTTTAAAAAGCAGTCAGCTAAGTTATACAGATTCAGGACTTAAGAATGCAACAACGTATTATTATGCTGTTCGAACATATAAGAATACATCAAACGGTTATACGTACGGAAGCTTTGCAAAAGCAAATCTTTCAACAAAACTTACACGCGATGCAATTAAGACAATCATAAAGAAAGCAAACAAGTGCTATTTTGATTGGTATATCGGAGAAGCATTATTTAAATCCCTCAACAGATATGATTATGTAACTGATACTTATGGCAGAGAATATTATTATGTAAAATCAGACAGTATAAAATCATTAAAAGATGTTGAATTGAAATTGAATCAATGTTTCAGTAAATCATATTCTGAAAGCTGTATTTATGACAATGATTATTCAAATTATATCGAAAAGAACGGTAAACTTTATCTTGCAGAACCAATGCTTGACTACGGTCCATACGAGAAACTCAGATTTGACAGCGTTAACATTTCTGACACAAAATGTACATTTGAAATTACAACATTTATTTCGGAATACTCTTTAGAAGAAACAGAGACATACAGCATTTATTATAGCAACGGAAAGTGGATATTCAATGACAATCCGGTTTATAGTGTAAGCTTATTCGATGGAGAAAATCCATGGCTCAACTGATTTAATATAACACAAATTAACAGATGCTAAAAAACTGCAATCTCAATTTTAAGAGGTTGCAGTTTTTATATGATTAAATAATTCAATATTCTTATAAACATAGTTATTTAATGCCATGCTTTTTCATCTGCTTCAAAAGATTTTTGCTTCGCATGATAAGATATGATTGACCGATTTCGCCGTTTCTTTTATACCACATCAGCTCATTATAAAGAGCATAAAGCTCAACTTTTAAATCGCACAGCTCGGAGGCTTTGACCTTTTCTTTATAGGTTTCATAAAGCTTCAGCTTTTTTCCGTAACCGACCGTCATTGCAAAAAGTTCGAATTCCGGCTCAGTCCACATAATGTTAAACGGATCAACCACGCCTGAAAGTTTCATGGTTTTCGGATTTATAATCATGTTCGGCAGCCAATAGTCTCCGTGAATCAAAGTCGGTTTTTCGCCGTTGTCCGGTATAAGCTTATCGAGATTGTGAAAAGACTGCTCAACCGCTCCGAAAACAAAACCACCGAGTTTGTTATTCTTATGACAGTCACGGCAGAAATCATAAATTTCCCGTGCGTATTCTTTATAATAATCATACCAAGTGTCATATACGGCATTGTTAACAGGTCCGAATTTGTCGTTATGAACACTGTGTATTTTCAAAAGGTTATCAACTATATCATCGGCAAGCGTCTTTTTATCGGGCAAAAAACGAAGAATTTTGCTGTTGCCGGGAATACCGTCAATAAAATCCATTGAAATAAAAGTCATGTTTTCGCTTTGGTCAATGAAATAAAGCTTCGGTAATTTGCAGTCAACACGGTCTGAGATGAATTTGATCATGTTATATTCATCTTCAAGTATTGCATGATTTTCGCCGATTTTAACTGCTAACAAAACATCCGGATTATCTGTTATAACTTTATATACACTGCCGACTGCACCGGAGCCTACTTTGGTTACTGAGTGAACAGCCAATCCTAAATGCTCTTTTATGCCAGAGTGAATCAGATTAAAATCATCTTTCATAAAAAATCCAAGCGATACAGAATATGATTGAAACTATATTCCGTATCGCTGCCTTTCAAATTATTTGCAATATCAAGTGTAACTGTTATATATCAACAAAAATAACCTCGTTGCCGAATGAATTGATAAATCTCATCAAGTCATCAAATTTCAGCCAGACAAAAGCTGTGCAGTCGTTCGGGTGAAAACCGATCAGACTATCTGTGTTTTTTAAATCACTGTCAAGCACAACTTTAACTTCATGCTCTTTATCGTTGATAATTCCGAACGGTGATACTTCCCCGCTTTTTAAGCCGAGATATTTCATCAGTCTTTCATCAGAACCGAAACTCAGTCGCGAAGAACCAAGCTGAGGTTTCAGTTCTCCCTGAATGTCAGGGTGCTTATCTTTCAGCATGGAAACAACATAATGAATCTTTCCGTTTGCGTTTCTCAAAAAAAGATTTTTGCAAACCTCTCCGTCGGTAAAAACACCAAGCTTATCCATATCTTCAATTGTGTGTACCGCTTCATGATTGATAAGTTTATATTCAATTTTCAGCGAATCAAGCACGCTTAAAACATTTTCTTTTTCGTTCATTTTGATTAATTACACTTTCTCAGCTTTGCTTTGTATAGGTTGAAATCTCAGAATCTTCAAGATTTGTCAGTGTCAGAGTGTTTCCGTTTATGCTGTAAGTATATTTTTCAGTGATCGTCTTTGAATAAATTGAAACGGTTATTGTAAGATTATTGCCGTCAATTGCGTAATTACCATTGAAAGAACCATTTATAGGCATATTAAGAACCGGAACGGTAAGATTAACATAGGTAACCTCAACAATGCCGTTTTCCTTAAACTCATAGCCGCTCATACCGCTGCTGTCGCTCCATTTTCCGAGCAGTGAAGATGAACCCGAAGCTGACTGTGTGCTTCTGACAAAAATTGTTGTGTTGCCGCGCGAATCCTTAAGACTCATTGAATTGTCAGAAATTGAATATGTGTATTCATCTGTGATTTGTTTAGACAAAACGGTATATTGAATTGTTAAATTCTCACCGTTCAAAATGAAAACGCCGTCGCATTTTCCTGTATAAGTCTGTCCGAGCACAGGTGCACTTGAAAACTCAAGATTGACAATTCCGGTCTGATTAAATGTATATTTTATGCTTGCGTCACCGTTTTGCCACGAACCGTAAATAGTACCGTTTTCAGCTGAAGCCGACTGTGAAGAAGTTTCCTCTTCGGCAGAAACACGTTCATAAGTTGAAGTTTCATTGTCTTCTTTGTTAATCAGTGTCAATGTGTTGTTTTCAACACTTACGGTAAAGTTATTGGTAATTGTTTTTTTATAAATTGAAAAATTAACTGTCAGGTCATTGCCGACTAAAGTATAAGACCCGTTTGCACTGCCGTTTATCGGGAAGTTCACAACCGGCACAGTAAGATTAACATATGTTACCGTTACCATACCTCCGGCTTTGAATTCATAGCCGCTCATGTTTGCACTGTCCATCCATTTTCCCAATATCTTTTGGGAAAGTTCCTGAGCATTTCCGGCAGAATCGGTTGTGGGCTGAGAATCTGCAATGGATTGAGATTCACCGGTCTGGGAAGTTGCCTGTGAAGAATCGATATTATCAGTATTTTCCGATGATTCAGATGTATCGGACATAACAGCTTCAGCAGACGGTTCATTTTCGTTGTTTTCTCTTCTTTTTGAAACACTGACAACGGCAGTTATTACTATACAAACAGCAAGAACTGCGCTTATTACTGAAAGCATAATTTTTGTACTTTTTGTCATATCGGTTGCCATGCACCGCAATATATGCGATGTCGCTCCTTTCATTTAATTTAAAAGGGCTGAATCGAAAGAAACAGCCCCTCAATGTTTTGCATAATAACAAATTCATTAAATGAACTAAAAACATTTAAATCTTAAAAGTTCTTAGCAGAAAATCTTCAAAAAATTACGCAGCTACTGCACTTGTTCCGGAAACTGCCGAAGCTGCCGCAGTTGTTGTTGCTGCAACAGTTGCAGATGAAGTTGAATTTCTGATCAATGCTTTTGTTGAGCCGTCTTCGGTATTAGTCATGGTAAGTGCGTCTCCGTCAACGGTGAAGCTGTATTTCTCTGTCATAGAGATGTTAAGCACTGTGTAGGTGATTGTGACATAGAAGTTTCCGTCTTCGCCTTTTTCAACAATATATTTGCCTTCGGGCGCTGCAGTAATCTTTTTTCCGAGGACTTCAGTATCCGCATAAACAATTTTACAAATATTGTCATCCATAAAGTCATATCCGACAAGTCCGGTTGAATCTCTCCATGAACCTTTAAGCTTGCTTTCCGGTGTGCAGCCTGTGAACATAGCCAAAACAAGGCAGAGGGCAATTGCTATTGCTGAGATTTTTTTAAGTGTTGACATAATAATTCTCCTAACTTTGGCATTGACAAAACATCGTTTTGCCATCGCCGTTTTGTGAGTGTATTATAACATATGAATTTTTATTTGTAAAGTACCAAAAGATAACTGAAATATGAAATACAGCAAAAGTCTTTTGACTTTTTCAGATTTGAAAATTTTCAAAAAATTCTTGTTTATTATAGTTCACAGATAAAAAACTGCTATTTTGTTTCCTTAATACGCTTTATAACTTTAAGACGCGAGAACTCTTCTCTCTCTTTTTCATCAAGGTCCGAAGAAATATAGCGTATTGTTTCTTCGAAGCGAGGAATCATGATGTTGTTCAAAGCATTACTTCTCTTTTGAGTTTTTGCAACGGCATCGGCAAGGCGGCAAACACTGCTTTCAATTTCCGCAAGCTTTGCAGTTAAAATTTTGACATCACCGAAAAGCTTGCATGCTTCATCAAAATCACTGTTTGTTCCGTCAAAACCGAACATACGTACATCTGCTCTGGTTTCCTCAATTTCGATTTTCGGAATTTCAACTCCCATAACACTTCTGTAATCTATTGTCAGATCATCAGAAACAGGCATTGCTGATGCAAAACGGTTGCAGTCGCCAAGACTGAGATTTGCTTTCCTCAGTGCACGGTATGCCTTTTCATAAGCCTGTCCTATATTGCCTTGAACCTCTTTTGCTTCATCTATCAGTGACATCATTTCGCGAACAAGAATATTTCTCTTTCTGTCCATAAGATCATAACCGACCTTAGCAAGCAGAAGAGATTTTTTGGCATTCATTAAGTTCGCTTTTGTCGGAAAAAGCTGCTGCATGAAGTCACTTCCCTTTCATTAAAATTATCAAAATAAATAATAATTTCGTCTGCACCGGATTTTCTTTAATTACTCAAACCGATTGTCGGCACTATTTATTCCTGTTCTTTTTCCGGGCTCTGAGGCTTATAATACATATCAAGATATTTGTCGTCAACTCTGTCAAGCATGTTTCTCGGAAGCATAGAAAGAAGCTTCCAGCCGAGGTCGAGAGTTTCTTCCATCGTTCTGTTTTCGTTCATGCCCTGACCGATAAACTGCTTTTCAAATTCCCTGCCGAATTCCATGATAAGCTTATCACTTGGAGAAAGCTCATCTTCACCGATAACTGATGCAAGTGCTTTTGCGTCCTGAACCTTTGCATAGCAGGCAAAAAGCTGGTTGGCAAGAGCACTGTGATCTTCTCTTGTGTATCCTGCACCGATACCGTCTTTCATAAGACGTGAAAGTGACGGAAGAACATTAATCGGCGGATAGATACCCTTTGTGTCAAGACCTCTGTCAAGAACAATCTGACCTTCAGTGATATAACCCGTAAGGTCGGGAATCGGGTGTGAAATATCATCGTTCGGCATTGTGAGAATCGGAATCTGCGTTACAGAACCCTTTGCGGATTTAATAATTCCGGCTCTTTCATAAAGACTTGCAAGATCGGAATAAAGATAACCGGGATAGCCTTTTCTTCCGGGAATTTCGCCCTTTGTTGAGCTGAATTCACGAAGTGCTTCGGCATATGAAGTCATATCGGTTAAAATTACGAGTATATGTTTATTCAGCTTATAAGCAAGATATTCTGCCGCCGTCAAAGCACAGCGGGGAGTTATGATTCTTTCAATAATCGGGTCATTTGAAAGATTAAGGAACATAACAACCCTGTTCATAACATTTGCGTTTTCAAAAGAAGATTTAAAATATTCCGCAACGTCATTTTTAACGCCCATTGCGGCAAAAACAATTGCAAAATCATCGTTATCGGCAATGGAAGCCTGTCTTACAATCTGAACAGCAAGTTCATTATGCTTCATTCCGGAACCGCTGAAAATCGGAAGCTTCTGTCCTCTGATTAACGTTGTCAGACAGTCAATGGAAGAAATACCCGTTCTGATATAGTTCTGCGGATAAATACGGGATACGGGGTTAATCGGTTCACCGTTAACGTTCATGCTTTCTTCGGGATATATTTCGCCGAGAGAATCAATCGGTCGTCCCAGTCCGTCAAAAACTCTGCCGAGAATTTCGGGAGAAAGCTTCATTTCCATCGGCTTGCCTGTCAGAACGGTTCTTGTGTTTGACATGGAAAGCCCCCTTGTTCCCTCAAAAACCTGAACAACCGCTTTGTCACCTTCAATTGCAACAATTCTTCCTGTGCGGCTTGTTCCGTTTTCAAGTTCAAGCTTTACAACCTCTTCGTTCATCGGCTTTTTGACGCCCTCAAGGATAACAAGAGAGCCGTTAATTTCACTAAGTCCGCGATGTTCAACAACCATTGTTATCCCTCCTTATTTAAGATATGCGTTAAGAGTGCTGTCAATTTCGGTCATATAATCATCAAGCACTGAGATGTTGTCGTTTGAAACATCATATTTCATTTTGACAAGCTTATCGAAAAGACCTGTTGCAAGAAGCTTTGAAATCGGCACCTGCAAAGCAATTACCTTTCTGCATTTATGATAAAGGTGAAGAATTACCTGCATCATTTTCAGCTGTTTTTCAAGCGGAACATAAGTATCGTCCTTATGAAAAGCATTTTGCTGCAAAAATCCGACGCGAATAACACGGGCAATTTCAATCGTGAGCTTCTGATCATCGGGAAGAACATCTGCACCGATAAGTTTGACAATTTCCATAAGGCTGTTTTCTTCATAAAGAATCGAACAAAGCTCCTCACGGCATTTCATAAAGTCCGGACCGACGTTGTCATGATACCAGAGTTCAAGATCACTTATATATTCACTGTAACTGTTGTTCCAGTTAATTGCCGGATAATGTCTTGCATATGCAAGCGACTTATCAAGTGCCCAGAAACAGCGGGTAAATCGTTTTGTGTTTTGCGTTACAGGCTCGGAAAAGTCTGAACCCTGCGGAGAGACAGCTCCGATAATGGTTACTGAACCTTCAAAACCCGAAAGCGTATCCATATATCCCGCTCTTTCATAGAATTCCGAAAGTCGTGACGGCAGATATGCAGGGAAACCTTCATCAGCAGGCATTTCTTCAAGTCGACCGGAGATTTCACGAAGAGCTTCTGCCCAACGTGAAGTTGAGTCAGCCATAATAGCGGTGTGATAACCCATATCACGGTAATATTCGGCAAGTGTTATTCCGGTGTATATTGATGCCTCACGTGCTGCAACAGGCATATTTGATGTGTTTGCAATAAGCACGGTTCTGTCTGTCAGAGGTCTTCCGCTCTTCGGATCGGTAAGTTCTGAAAACTCAGTCAGAGCCTGAGTCATTTCGTTTCCGCGTTCACCGCAGCCGACATAGACGATTATATCGGCATCACACCATTTTGCAAGCTGATGCTGCGTCATTGTTTTACCTGTTCCGAAACCTCCGGGAATTGCAGCCGCACCGCCCTTTGCAACCGGGAAAAGAGTATCAAGAACACGCTGACCTGTTACAAGCGGTCTTTCCATTTTACGTCTGTTTTTAACAGGACGCGGAATTCTTATCGGCCATTTCTGGCAAAGAGTAAGCGGTACTGTTTTTCCGTCTTTAGTTTCAATTTCCGCAACTGTATCGTCAATTTTATATTTTCCGCTTTCCTTTACGCTAACAACCTTGCCGCAAAGAAGCGGAGAAAGCATAATTTTATGTTTTATAATCGGTGTCTCTTGCGTCTGGGCATAAACCTGACCGCCGCAAAGCTCATCTCCGACTTTAACAAGGATTTCAACGTCCCAAAGCTTTTCATTATCAATGGACGGAACATTTATGCCTCTTCCGATAAATGAACCTGTCTGTTTTTCGATTGCAGGAAGCGGTCTTTCAATTCCGTCAAAAATATTGCTCAGTATTCCCGGCCCAAGCGTTACGCAAAGCTGACTTCCGCTTGAAAACACCGGTTCTCCCGGCATTAATCCGACTGTGTCTTCATAAACCTGTATTGTTGTTTTTTCACTGTCAAGACCGATAACTTCTCCGATAAGGCGGGAATTACCGACATAAACCATTTCCATCATTGAAAGCGTTGTTTTGCCTTTTATTGTAACAACCGGTCCGTTTATACCGTAAATTAAATTTTCACCGGACAATTTAAATCACCTCGGTTATTTTATACTGCTGCAAGTCCCGATTCACTCATAAAAACTTCTTTTTGATTTTCGAGTCTTGCGTCAAAAGTGTCATAAACAAAAACTGTTTGTTCTTCATTACATGCGTATGCTCCGCCGATTCTTATATCATCGGAAACATTTACACTTAAAACACAGCTGAGAAGCGAAGCTGCTTTTTGTGCAAGTGCAACATCTTTTTGACGAACAAAAATAATTACGTTCTCTTCAATTTCGTCGCACAGATTTTTGATGCTTTTTTCAAGCACAGGATAATATGCATCGCTTTCAGTAAATTCACAAAGCTTTTTCTCCGCAGATGAAAAAACGCTATTCATAATTTCCTCTCTTTTTAAGGATATCTGCTTTTTGCTTTCACCTTCAAGAGCGGATATTTTTTTGTTTGTTTCATTTGAAATTCTTCCCTTTTCAAACAAAAGCCTGTTGTTGAGTTCATTTTCACATTGTTTTTCCAAATCTGCAAGTTCTTTTTTTCTGAACTGTGCGGCTTGCTTTTCAATTTTTTTGCATTGCTTTTCGGCGTTTTTATTAATAACTTCCGCAAAGCGTTCGATTTTATCGTTCTGATTAAGCATATAATCAACTCCGATTCATGAGTTTTAAAAATGAAGTACAGTAATTCATTCAATCCTGATTCCGACGGCATCCTGAACATATCTAGTTATACTGTTTCCTGGAACAGTCGGATTTTTCATATCAGGAATTTGAGTAACTAAAATGCGGTTATTTTTTTTCAGCTGCAAAACGCCTTCGGCAAATTCATCGCTGACTGTTTTTGTCACAAGCAAAATCCCGATTGATTTATCGGACAAGGCATAAGCGACTGCTTCATCAAATTCTTCCTGATTTTTAACAAGAACGCCCTCTATTCCGGCAAGACGCATTCCGGTTAAAGTATCACTGTCCGACGACAAAAGAAACATTCTCAAAACGATGACCTCCCTTTTATTTTACCGCTGAAATAAAACCTTTTTTCTCAGATTTTGTTAAGAATAAGAATTGAAATAACAACACCGTAAAGAGCGATTGATTCACCGAGAGCAACAAAAATAAGGCTCTTACCGAATGATTTCGGATCTTCGCTTGTTGCCGCAATAGCCGCAGGTGCGCCTGCTGCAACCGCAATACCGCCGCCGATACCGGCAAGTCCTGTTACAAGACCGGCCGCAAGAAGTCCGAGACCTTTTGAAGATGAGCCGCTTTCTTCTGCTTGTGCTTCCTGTTCAGTTTGCGATGCTGTTGCTGTCTGAGCGTCATTGACATCTGCCGGTGCGCCTGTCTGAGCGCTTGCCGCAAAAGCAAAAATGCTTACCATAACGATCAGTACAAGAAATGTTACAAGGTTAAGTCGAATTGTTTTGCCGAGCGATTTACCTTCCATTCTTCTTTTAAAGGTGAAAAATGCTGAAAGCATAAGAACAACTGCCGGAACGATGATGATTAATGCATAAAATAAAGTTGACATAATTTTTACCCCCATATGCAAAGCCTTTAACTTTGCTGATATTTTTGTTTTTATTTACTTTTACTTATGAGTTTAACTGCGTTATACGGTTTTCCGTCACCCTCATAAAAACGGCTGAACATTTCATAAAATTCAAGTCTCAGTCCCTGAATACCGGTCAAAAGACCTTCAAGAGCAATTACAATTATATTACCGACTTCAACAACCAGAACTCCTTTTATCGTGTTGACATCGCCTGCAAGAGTGAAAACAACCATCATCATGCTTGCGTGGACAATTACGAATGCACCGACACGCAGGAAAGAAACAGTGTTGCTGAAATAGGAAAGGATATATTCGATGCACTCGAAAAGATTTTGCATCAGATAATCCGAAATGCTTTCGGGTTTGATAAATCTGTGTTCATCAATTGAGCCGGCAATTATTTCTTTGTTGTAAAGAATAACAAGACCTGCAACGAGCATAATTACCGAAACAACAGAAGGTATCAGTGTTTTGCCGGACATAAAAGTATAAACAAGACTTGCGCCGCCGATATATACGCATATACCCGTAAGTCCGTTTTCGCTGAAAAGAGCCGAACCGAACTTTTTCTTTTTAATACAGGTTGCAACATTTATCAGCATTGCAACAATTACAAGCGCAACACCTATACCTATTGCCAAAAGCAAAACTGTGTTGATTGAATCCATAACAGAAATCGGTTTTCCGCTCATTCCGAGCTTTTTATAAACAGGATCAAGTGCTTCTTCAAAGCCGAATACCGAGCCGAAAATGAAGCCAAAAAATGCCGATGAAACTCCGCATGGAACAAGTATCTTTCCGAGACCGGATTTATTTTTCTTCCACATTATCAGTCCGATGATCGAAAGCACTATGCCTTGTCCGAGATCGCCGAACATGATACCGAAAAGAAGCGTATAGGTTACTGCAACAAAAGCAGTAATGTCTATGTCATAATATGACGGAACGCCATACATTTCAACAAAATATTCATATGGTCTGAAAATCCTGAAATTTTTCAGCTTTGTCGGCGGATTGATTTTTGATTTTTTGTCAGGGTTTTCAAACTCTGCAACAAACTCAGTATATTTTGAAAGCTTATTTGCAAGTTTTTCTTCATCACTTGCCGGAATCCATCCGACAAAGAAACAGCTTTTATCATGATATACGGCATAACGGCGCAGTTCAAAAACCTGCTCAAGATCTGAAAGCCTGATATATAAGGCTCTGATTTTGTCGCCCTCCTGCTTGAGAATATCGGCAATCTGTTTGTCGATATTTTCTTTCTGTTCGGTTATTATACCGACATTTTCTTTGAGATTTTCAACAATCTCATCAGCGGTACCGACAGCACTTGGTATAAACAGTCTTTCAAAATGAAGCGCTGCGAAAATTCTGTCGATTTCATCAACTCTGTCTTTAGGTGCAAAATATGCGCCCCAATAACCGTTATTGTCGCTTGAACACGGGCAGAAAAGTATGTAAGGATTATCCGAATAGCCTTTTGTCAGCTTGATATAGCCGTCTTTTGAAAGATAACCGAAACGAGTTGAAATGAACTTACAGCTGAATATATCTTCAAAATGTATTCTCAAACCGCTGAAATGACCGTATTTTTCAATTGCACCTGTGCACTGCTCAAGCTGCTGGGCAAGCTCTTTTCTTTGTTCGTTAAGATCGGTAAGCTTATCACCGAGACTTTTAATGTAATCTGCAACTGTGTTATCAACCGCAGCTTTCTTTGTTTTTCCTTTAGCCTCAAGGTCGAATCCAAAGCTTTCTGCAAGCTCTCTGAGACTTTGCAGATTCTGTGCATAAGGACTTTCCTCACTGACTGTTGTATATCCCATTGTTTCGGAAATATATCCTGCTGCGTTTTCCGGCTGAAAACTTCCGAGAGAACAACAGGCAGTTATGACTTTGTCAAGCTTCGATGAAGGACCGCTTATGCGAACAAGCTTCATCTTTTTAATTGCCAATTATAATCACTCCTTTATTTCAAATAAAAGCTGATTTAATTAATTTTATAATCAGTCGCCGACACCGACGAGACTGTTTTTAATTTCTTCAACCGGAACGCCGTATTTAACACCTTCAATTATATGTACCAGATTTCTCACTTCATTTGACGCAAGAAAAAGATAGCAATAAATAACTGCGGCGGGCTCGGTTGAAAATCGAACTCTTTTTTTGCAGTACCGATAAAAATCGTCATACAGTTCTTTTTCAATTACACCGTTTGCAGAACCGACTGCGCATTTTTTATACGGACTTTTTTCAATTATCTTTATAATTTCATCTTTTGTTTTTGCTTCAGACAGAAGCTTCAACTGTTTTTGAGTGAACAGCGTCATTTTTTCCGAAGACGGAACAACAAGATTTGAAACCGAAAGAGTTCCGCTGTAATATTCTGCAATGCGAAGCTGCTTTTCAATAAATATTCTGTCAAAGCTTCTGCATATAAGTTCACGCATTTCGTTTTCTTCCTTGCCGCCGAAGCATTTTTCAACAAGATCATTTTGATATTTTTCAAAATATGTATCAAATGCAAGTTCAAAAGTCAGATAACTTCTGTCCGGAGACGCAAGGCATTTTCTGTATATACTTTCATAAGGCGTGTGTTCAAGAGCATCGGCAATTTCTTCAAGTGAGTTCGCCTTGCCCATTGCATAAAGATCAATTGTCAGATGTCTGTCAAGAAATGTTCCGAACTGAATCATATATTCTTCCTTTTTTTGTCCGAGCATAAGCAGCGTGCAGCGAAGAATTTGCTCAGTTTCGGTTTTAACGATGAAATATTTATAAAAATCATTGCCTATTGCAAGTTCATAACGGCAAATTGACATAAATCTGTCAAATCTGAATCTATCAATAATATCTTCAAGGCTTCTTGCCGTGAAATCAGCGGCAGGCACACCTTCAAAAGCGGAAGAATAAACCGTTGACGAACGAAGATAAGAGGCAATTTCATTTATGCTTTTGCATGAAAGCAGGTCATTATATTGCTTTTCATTAAGCCTTTTTCCGTAAAAGGCTCTTGAAAGCGCAAGGACCGCATTTGACGCTTTTGACATTAATGTCACCTCCGTTTAATTATTCAGCCTTCTGTAACGGCGCTGACAATTTTTTGAATCCATTTTTCTCCCTCAGCGGCAAAAAGATTATCCATTTGAGAAACAGTTTTGCGGCAATCGGCATCAATTCTCTCAGATGCTTCTTTCAAAATTTCACTTTGATTTTCCTTTTCTTTTTCAAGCTCTTTTGAAAACTTTTCTTCGCCGGAAGCTTTGAGTTCCTGTTTTTTGCTTTCAAGTTCTTCAAGAACTCTCGCATTGGCTTTTTTTGCCTTTGCCACACGTTTGCGTGCGTTTTTATCAACTTCAATTAATTTGCCGAGAAGCTCTTCCATATTCTGCAAGCCTCCTTTTCTGACATATAAAACCAATTAATTATGCATAGGCATAATCTTGATTGGTTGTCAATAATTATAGCACTATTTAAATTTTATTCAAGTAAACTGATAAAAAACTTTGATGTAAAAACCACCAAAAAAAATATAAATTTGCAATTAATTTTTAGTTATGGTAATATAAGTAATCATATTCTATACACATTGACGTTTTATAAATTAAAATTATATTTTTTCAAAAATATTAACGCTTAAATACTGAATTGAAAGGATTGTTACATTTATCTTAAAGAGGAGTTTTATTTTTCTTCCGGAGATATTATGTATCACAGGCTAATAAAATGACAGAAAGAATTGATGAAACACCCGTTTGGGATTTTTTAAAAAGTACCGAATTACCTGTTGTTCTTTACGGTATGGGAAACGGTGCCGATATGATAATTGATGTGCTTGAAGAGATCGGCGTAAGCTTTGCCGACATCTTTGCAAGCGACGGCTTTGTTAGAGGTCATTATTTTCACGGAAAAAAAGTTCTGACTCTTTCTCAGATTGAAGAAAAATATGATGACTTTATAATTCTTATGACCTTTGCGGTTCATGATGAGAAAATGCTTGATTTTGTCAATCATCTGAGCCGAAAACATATTCTTCTTTCACCGACGGTTCCCATTGCCGGCAAAGGACTTTTTACTTTTGACTATATTAAAGAACATGACAAAGACTTTGACAATGCTTTTGCACTTCTCAATGATGATCAATCACGTAAAGTTTTTCTTGATGTTCTCAAATTTAAAATCAGCGGCAACATAAATTATCTTTTTTCCTGCCAAAGTCCCAAAAGCGAAGTTTACCAAAATATTCTTAATTTAAGCGAAAAAGAAAGTTTTGTTGATCTCGGTGCTTATGACGGCGACACGATCAGAGAATTTCTTTCGTTTACCGGCGGTAAATACAAAAGCATCACAGCTTTTGAGCCGGACGAAAAAAATTTCAGAAAGCTTGAGAGAAAAACAGCCGATATGGAAAACATAAGCCGCCATAATCTCGGAGCATGGAATGAAAAAGCTGTTCTGACATTTTCAAAAAGTGCTTCAAGAAATTCTCATCGGGACAAAAGCGGAATACCGGTCAATTTTGACAGCGTTGACAATATAATAAAGCATGATGTTTCTTTTATAAAAATGGACATTGAAGGTGCAGAGATTAAAGCTCTTGAGGGCGCAGAAAAAACAATTCAAAAATTCAAACCAAAACTTTATATCTGCGCCTATCACAGAAATGAAGATTTTTTTGCATTACCTCTTAAAATTCAACAGCTTAATCCGAATTACAAAATTTATTTAAGACATCACCCGTATATCCCGGCATGGGAAACAAATTTTTATGCCGTATCTGAATAAAATGAAAATCTGCAAAGATAAAAAGGACTTTGCAGATTTTCATTTTATTTATTTAAAGATAAGAATAAGGGGCAAAATTTTATTTTATGCTGCTGATGTAATCTGCCATTTCTCCGACAGTTTTATATTTAACAAAATCAGTCGGATTAAGCGATACACCAAGAGTATCTTTAATTTCATCGATCATGCAGACAGTATCAAATGAGCTTAAGCCCAAATCCTTTTTGAAGCTCATGTCTGATGTGATCTCATTGTCAAGTTCAACATAATTTTCAATAACACCGATAAGTTCTTCCATTATGCGTTGCTCCTTTCTTCCTGAGTGACTGCTGTTTTTTCAAGAATTTCAGAAACCTTGATATTCGGATTTTCAGCACCGAGCATCATAGCTTCATAAAGCTTCTTATAAAATACTTCAATATCATAGGCAGGATCGGGTTCTTTTCGATATTCAAAAACAAACTCAAATCCTCCGTCAGATGCTCTGTGTCTGACAGTCAGATAAAGCGGTATCATAGATGCACCGTTGTTATACCAATAGCTTTCGGCAGATTTTGCGGTTTCCTCATCAACATTGGGAACAACCATAAGAGGCTGATATGAGAATCCCATGCTGTCATATGTTGAATCCCATTTTGCATCGGCAGGCATGGATTCATGACGAACCTCAAGCATTTCAACAAAGCTGAGATTGCAGTGCTGATACATTTCCGTCTGAACCGCTTCAATTTCTTCAATTGCCTCTTTAAAGGTTTTGTCAGGAGAAATTATGCTTCTCATCGGGAAGAAGTTAATTCTGATTCCGCCCGACTTCTTTTCTGCAACCGAGCCTCTGCGGTTAACAATCATTTTGAAAGAAACATCTTCTTCATTGTCGTTGAACACGGAAAGAGCCGTACGAACACCCATTGAAATTCCGGCACAAACCGAAAGACCGTTGTCGTCGCACATTTTCATGAATTTCTTTGTGTCTTCACCGCTCATATCCTTGATGATAACTCCCTCTTCGGGTGAACCTGAATGAATGTCGGCAAAGCGATGTTCGGGGTGTTCAACTCTTTGCTTTTTAAGGCGGTTGTCAAGCATATAGTCTGTGAAGATCGGCTCGGGCATTTTTGCAAGCGAATCATGCCAATATTGGCGGTCTGTCTGATATTTTTCGCTTTTAAGATAAGCAAATTCTTTGAGCAAAGTCGGAATATAAGGCTTCATCGGCTTCGGATAAGCCCTGCCCTGAGTTTTGCTCAGATATATTTCCATTATATCTGTCAAAAAAATTTTTGTTGAAAAAGCGTCCATTGCAAGATGCTGCAATTTCATAAAAATTCCGTTATAGCCATCTGCAAGTTTGACAAGATTGATTCTGTGAAGCTCACAGCCGAACATAGGAACAGGTCCTCTTGCAATTTTTGTGAGTTCTTCGTGCGCCTGCTGTCTGGGCATATCGCTAAAATCAAGTGTTTCAACTTTCATTTCGCTTTTCGGGGCAACGTACTGAAGAATTTTATATTTTTCATCAGGCAAAAATCTCAGACGCATTGTGTCGCATCTTTCAACAGCCTCCAAAACAGACTGTCTCATAATTTCAAAATCCATGCTGCCTTTCCAATAATAGCCGCAGCCAATATTGTTAATCGGATAATCTCCGCCGTATTGCAAAGACATTCCGAACATAAACTGCTGAGGCGTTGCCATCGGAAAAGTCATAACCTTTTCGCCGTCAGGCAGTGTTTTTTCAATCATTTCAACAACCTCTTTTCACTTCTAAAATTTAATATTTCACATCAAAATACTTAATTGTAATAAAATTCTGTTCTTTTAAGCTTTCCGGTAGAAGTTCTTTCAAAAGGCTTCTCGCGTATTCTGAAAGAATCAATTTGTCTGTCGGAATTGAGCTGCAAATTTACTCTGTCAACAATTTTTTCAATTTCCGCTTCAACATTCTCAATTGAATGTGACTGAATAAGCTCATAGTCAGGATAAATTTCAGCAACCAGTTTATCATCTTCACCGATTACAACGATTTCTTTGATTATTCCGTCATCGACAAATTTATTTTCAATTTCTTCCGGAGATATATTTTCGCCGTTTGCAAGAACAATAACATTTTTCTTTCTGCCGACAAGGAAGATATGGTCGCCTTTCAGATAACCGAGATCGCCTGTGTGCAAAAATCCGTCTTCGGTGAAAGCCTGAGCAGTTGCTTCGGGCTTTTTATAATAGCCGATCATAACCGATGGACCTTTTACCTGAACTTCACCGTTCTGAATTCTGACTTCATCGGTACCGAGAAGTTTACCGGTTGAATATTTTTCAACACCGCTGAAATCAGAAGCCGAAATTCTCGGGCTGCATTCACTCATTCCGTAACCCATTCTCGGTGTAATTCCGTATTTTTCATATTCATCAATCATAGCGGCACTTAAAAATGCACTGCCGACAATCATTCTTCTGAAATTTTTGCCGAAAACCTGTTCAGCCGCTTCTCTTTTAGAAAGTTCCGGATTTTTTCTTTCAATAACCTTAACACGGGTAAGCATTGATTTGCAAAGAGACGGAACAATTCGCATCACTGTCGGCTGAAAAAGGAGAATATGTTTATAAAGATCTTTAAGATTTCCGTTAAGACAAAGCGTTCCGCCGTCATAAAGTGTGCGAAGAACATCACATGCATAGCAGAAAACATGATGCATCGGAAGAACAGAAAAACTGACATCCGCTTCGTCCATTATGTTTGCTTCATAAGATGTGTTTGCAGCAAGATTATGGTTTGTCAGCATAACGCCTTTACGAACTCCGGTTGTACCCGAAGTATAAATTATAAGAGTCATATCATCGGGATTTACCGAAACATTGCTAAGAGAGGCATATTCGGACTCACTGTTATATTTTTTGAAAATATTATCAAACCAGTGCCAATCTCCAAGTGAAATGATTTCTTTCAGACCGCTGAAATTTTCTTTTATCTGCAAAGCCTTTTCATAAAATTCTTCTTCGCAGAAAAGCATTTCAATATCACCATCGTCAAAAAGCTCGCAAGCTTCTTTAACGCTTATGTCCGGAGCAAACGGAACAACAACATTGCCGCTGAAAATCATGCCTGTAAGACATGCTACATATTCATA
Source organism: Acutalibacteraceae bacterium (assembly GCA_051880655.1). GTDB lineage: Bacteria > Bacillota > Clostridia > Oscillospirales > Acutalibacteraceae > UBA6857. The sequence continues at coordinate 25,890 of JBJEOJ010000196.1, forward strand.
GCTTGTCTTTCCGATGAAGCCGATATGCTTTCTTCCGGGATTGGTATCTCTTATGCATCTGCAAACAGCAAGAGTATCCTCGCGAAATTCATTATATGTTTTTGCAAGCATTTCTTCACCGCGGAAAAAACGGATAAAATCTTTATCACCGAATTTATCGGCAGCATAATCAACCAAGTCTCTGACAGTCATCAGCTCTTTGTTCATGCATTCACCTCATCTTTATATTTTCTCTTGATTTTAAGAGTCGTTGTCTTTTCAAATTCAGTGTCTCTTGTTGAGATTTTGCGTATTCTCTTATAAGTCGGAAGCTCTTTGTTAACAGCGTCAACATCAGCTTTCAGTCTTTCTTTTGCATCCGGATATTCATCGGTGTTAAGATAGAATTCTGCCGCAATTACATCGGCGTCATCTTCATATACCAAAACTTCCCTGATATATTCGATTTTACTTGTCAGCTTATCTTCAAGTTCTTCAGGCGCAACATTTTTGCCGTTTCCGAGAACAATAAGATTTTTCTTTCTTCCGACAAAATAAAGATAACCTTCATCGTCCATATAGCCGTAGTCGCCGGTTTTAAACCAATCACCGTCAAAAACACTTGCGGTGGCTTCCGGGTCATTATAATAACCGACCATTACGTTGTCACCCTTGACAAAAATTTCTCCGACACCGTCTTCATCGGGGTTATTGATTTTAACCTGGCAGCAAAGCATCGGTTTTCCGCAAGAACCGACCTTATGTTCTTCAAGAGTTGAAATTGTGACACCCGGTGAGCACTCCGTTGTTCCGTATGCGCCGAGGACGGGAATTCCGAGTTCTTCCATTCCCTTTTCATATTTCGGATCAAGATAGGCACCGCCGATTACGATGTAATCAAGCTCACCGCCGACTCCGTTGATAACTTCTTTGAAGAGCTTTCTTCTGACATCAATGCCGAACTTCAAAAGGAAGTTGCTGATTTTAATACCTTTTTTGAGCTTATCTGCTCTGCCGCTTTTTTCCGCTGTTTTCCAGATTGTTTTATAAATCATTTCAACAAGAAGCGGAACACCTGCAAGATTTTCCGGATGATAATCTTTCATATCCTGCGGTATTGTTTTCAGTGACGGACAAATATAGCCCCATGCATGGAAAACGTTGCTGAGGAAAAGTGCGCTTGCCCAAGCGAAAGTATGGTTCATCGGCAGAAATCCGATTGCATGATCGCCCTGAATCACTCTTGCGGAAGCAACTGCGCTTGCACAAACGTTTTTGTGACTGAGCATTACACCCTTGCTTTTTCCGGTTGTTCCCGAAGTGAAAACAATTGTTGCAAGATCTTCAGGTGCAGGCGGATTGTCAAGATAAGACGGGTTACCGGCATCAAGATCAGCATGTCCTTCGGCAATAAGCTTGTCAAAATCTTCAATTTTTATGTAATGAGAAATTACAACTTCATCGTTGCTTTTCATCTTTTCAATCGCTGAATCGAATTCTTTTGTGTAGTATATTGCATCGCACTGGCTTCTGATCATAATATCAACAAGATCATCGTCCATAAGCTTTGCATCAAGCGGCAGACAAATATATTTACCTGTTATGATTGAATAAAAGCATGCAATCCACTGATAGCTGTTTTCACTTAAAATGGCAACCTTTTTGCCGCACAGACCGTTTTTATAAAGATATTGTCCGAGACCTACCGTATCATACCAGACCTCGTTATAGGTTTTTGTTTTTTCCTGTTTTTTCTCTTTGAAGATATACTGAGGATTGTCACCGCCGTCCTTATGAGCATGACCGTATTCAATCATTTCACGCAGGGTTTTGAAATCAGGAAAGTCTTTGAATTCGAATCTGTATTTGTATTTGTACTTGGGCTTCATATTCATTTCTCCTTTATAGTTAAATTCTGTCTTACAAGGCAGTTTTAAAAGCCAGAAATATTATATAAAATTCAGTACTATCAAGTCAATAGTTTTGATAAAATTTTGTTTAAAATATCATAAAAATGTATTAAATTGTCTTATTTTTATAAACATATAAGTTTTAATATGTTGAATATATATCATGTTGTTAAGATTTTATCAATATGTCATATTTATTACATATCGTTTTACAGATAATACCCGGGAAGTGAACGTTCACTCTTAAAACTAAAACATTCTTTATATTTATGATTTTTATATTATAATTGAAATTATGATAGCTTTTAAAAGTTATATATATACTTAAAGCGGCACTGTGAAATACCGTGCCGCTTAAAAATTTACTGAAATATTTTTTATATTTAAGTTATATCAACTCAGTTGGTAATATTATAAATCTTTTAAATGCTTACTTCTGCTGGGATGTCTGAGTTTTCTTAAAGCTTTGGCTTCAATCTGACGAATTCTTTCCCTTGTGACACCAAAAGCGTTTCCTACCTCTTCCAGCGTTTGAACAGAACCGTCACGAAGTCCGAAACGAAGTCTGAGTACCTCGGCTTCTCTCGGCGTAAGCGTTTCAAGAACCTCATTGACTCTTTCTTTCAAAAAAGTCATTGCAGCAGCATCAGCCGGAGACGGTGCGTCATCATCGGGAATAAAATCTCCCAAATGGCTGTCTTCTTCCTCGCCGATCGGAGTCTCAAGAGAAACAGGTTCCTGAGATATACGAAGAATTTCACGTACCTTATCCGGAGACATATTGAGTTCTTTTGCAATATCTTCGGCAGACGGATCTCTACCGTCCCTGTGAAGGAGCATACTGCTTGTTTTTTTGACTTTGTTTATTGTTTCAACCATATGAACAGGAATACGAATTGTTCTTCCCTGATCGGCAATAGCCCTGGTAATTGCCTGTCTTATCCACCAGGTTGCATAAGTCGAAAACTTAAACCCTTTTGTATAATCGAACTTATCGACTGCCTTAATTAGTCCTAAATTACCCTCCTGAATCAAATCAAGAAACATCATACCTCTGCCCGTATATTTTTTCGCAATACTTACAACAAGGCGCAGATTTGCTTTTGTAAGCTTTTCTTTTGCCTCTTGGTCATTGTTTGCAATTCTGATTGCAAGCTCAATTTCTTCTTCAGGAGTAAGAAGAGGAACTCTGCCGATATCTTTAAGATATACTTTTACGGGGTCATCAACAGCAGTGCTTTTGCTGTCCATATCGGAAATTTCATCTTCAAAATCTTTTGATGAACCGGCATCAGTAGGCAGATTTGAAAAAATATCCGTATAAAGAGATTCAACAACCTCAATGTTGTGCGCTTCAAGAGCTGCATAAAGCTTTTCAATATCTTCAACCTCAAGATCAGCTTCAATTGAAAGAGCATCAATTTCGGTCGAATCAATTTTACCTGTGGCCGCACCTTTGTCGATGAGAGCTTTAATAAGTTTATCTGCGTTTTCCATAACAGTACTTCCTTTTCTATAAAGTCCGCTTTAAAAAGGGACATGATTAACTTTATTTTTTAAACAGATTTGCAAATTCTTCATCACTTAAAGAACCTGCGGAAATTTTTCTGTTTTGTTCTTTAGCTTTTTCTTCAAGTATTGCATTTATACAGTCGCAAAACTCTTTTTTTGTTCCGGGCAGCTCATCATTTTGCCGGCATATTCCGACAAGAGCGCTCATTTCCTCATTTGAAAGTTCGTCTGCAAAACAACCGAATTCAAGGCTTTCGCCGTTTTCAATTTTTTTGCAAACAAGAGAAAACAATTTTGAATTAATGCCTTGACTGAATTGTTCTTCGGAAATTTTTTCCTTCGAAAGCGGTAAAAAATCGGGATTTTTTATCAGCATAGCGATAATTCGTTTTTGAGCTTTAATACTTCGCAAAGAAGCAGAGCTTCCCGCCGATTCTTTTGATGCGCGGCTTATACTGCTCCTTTCAATTGAAGAAAACTTTTCTTTTTGTTTTTTATATGACTTTTTCTTTGCAATAGCTTCAATTCGAGTCATAATTGTTTGTTTTTCAACGTCAAGTTCCTGAGAAAGACGAGATGAATAAATGTCCTTGGCAAACGAATTATTTGTTTCGGCAAGAATACCTGCCGAAGCAGTTAAAAACTTGAGCTTTCCGTCGGAT
>JBJEOJ010000197.1:0-6206 GCA_051880655.1 Acutalibacteraceae bacterium
CGCCGCAGCGAAATTTTAAAGATTGCAACTTTCTGCCCCGCGTAATCACTGCAGGCTTGGCCTGCCAAACTATAATTTATTCAATAAAACCATCTGAAAGGAAGCGTTACAGTTATTGTTTATGATAACCTGTTTCGCACGGCAAAAGAAAATGAAAAAAATAACAGCTTTGTTACTTGCGGTCGTTTTGCTTTTTTTATGCTTCGGATGCACAAAAAGTGATAATAAAAACAACACGCAGCAAACAACACAGGCAGAAGAAAGCACAACCCAAAAACCGAAAGCCGAAAATGTAATTTTAATCGGCGTTTTTGAATCACAGAATGAAGATGCTTCAACCGGAGCAAAGCTAAGTATACACGCCGCAAAATATGCACAGTATCTTAAAAAAAGCATAACTGTCGGCAAGAAAAAATATAAGATTAAACTTGATATCGTTGATGCCGGAATCACAAAAGAAAGCGCAGTTAAGGCGGCAAAAAAGCTTGTTACCGATAAGGTCAGCGTTGTAATCGGCTGCCGAAGCAGTGATGCACTGAGCTATGCTGCGGACACTTTCAAAAATGCCGGAATTGCCGTAATCAATTATGTACCGCACAGCGTCAGCCTTTCGGGAACCTATGATAATATTTTCAATCTTTGTGTAAACGATTTAAAACAGGCAAAAACTGCTGCACAATATGCCTATAAGAAATTAAAAGCAAAAAAAGCTTTTGTTGCCTGTCAGATTGAAAGCGACACAAGTTCATCTCTTGCGTTTTATTTCAAAGAAGCTTTTGAAGCATACGGCGGAAGCTGCAACGTTTACTATTTTGAGGGCGATACAGCTGATTTCAATGAGCTTGTTCAAAAAGCAAAAAAGGGAAAATATGATTTGTTCTATGCGCCTGTGTCTGCGGATTTTGCAGACGATATAATCACCGAATGTTCACAGGCAAATGCTTCATTTTCACTTATGGGTTCGGCAGATTGGGATATAGTAAGCCAAGGCGAGGAAACAGATTTCAGCATTTATACTATTGATTTTTGCAAAATGGATTCATCTGACGAAACTTCGGCAGCATTTTCCGAATGGATCAGCTTAAACGATGATAAGTCCGCTTATGTTCAGTCAAACGGTTTTACGGACTCCACAGCACTTATGTTTGACGCCTATAATCTTGCATTAAAAGCCATTAAATCGGCTGATTCAAAAAGCGCAAAAGTAGTGCTTGGAAAATTGCCGTCAATAAAATATAACGGTGTCAGCGGAACGATTCAGTTTAATTCTTCAAGAATTAATTCGAATGCAGTTTGCACTGTCAGCAAAATCAAGTAAACGGGCATCGCCCGCTGGAGTTACGCGGGGCAGAAAGTTACAATCTTTAAAATTTCGCCGCAGCGGAAAGTTAGTGTAAAAAGGAGTAAAGTTTTTTTGCCGAGCTTTTTTACAAAAAAGCTCGTGGGGTCAAGGGGCAACGCCCATTGGCGCCGTCCGCAGACGGCGAAATCCTAATGCTTAAAAAAGCGCAGGAAGGTAGGATAAACAGTCCGGTGGACTGTTTATCCGTAGGAAACCCTCGCCGGGGGTTTCCTGATTGACGGTGAAGCCGTCAATGAAATCCGCCAATTTATATAAATTTGTGCACGACTGCGGATACGGCAAGCCGTATCCCTACCGTAATACATATTTATGGCTCGGGCACTTAAATAACAATTCAACACCAACCCGTACGGGAGCGGAGTCGCCGTGCGACAAATCTATAATTTAAGCGGCACAGAATCAGCCTGTGCCGCTTTAGAATATGTTTTGCCTTTATTCTTTTATGCCGAGCTTTTCAAAAAACTGCTTTGTTCCGACCGATGACGGTCGGTTGAATCTTCCGAGTTCAAAAAGACTGTCCGGGTCGGATGAGCTGATGCTGTTTATGCGCTCTTCACAGGTCATGCTGCACTGAAAACCAAGTTCTTTAACAATTTCAAGGGTGGAAGAAGAATAAACGCCAAAAGGATAAACCGCCGCCGTTGCGTTGATGCCGCTGTTTTCTTTCAGCAGTTTTTGCATTTTTCCAAGGTCGTTTGTCAGCGCATCATGGTATGCGTCTTCGCTTTCGCCGCTCATTCTCGAAAGACCTTTTCTTTTTCCGCTTTCGCTGTAATGCATATCATAAGAATGATTCTGAACTTCAAATTCATCGCTTTTGTCGAGTTCTGAAAGCTCGCTCCATGTCATATAAGCGTAATTGACATTTTTGTCTCCGTTGTCGGTATAGGTCTGCGTAATCGTGCCGACAGGGGAAACAACGGCTTTCATGTTTCTTTCTTTCAAAAGCGGCCGGGCAAGCTCATATGTGCTTTCAAAGCCGTCGTCAAAGGTGATCATAACAATTTTTTCGGGAAGCTCTTTTTTGCCGTTTACGTATTCAATCAGATCCGAAACCGTAACACAGGTGTAGCCGCATTTTTTGATGTAATCAAAATCGCTTTCAAGCTCGTTTTGTAAAACAACATATTTTCCGGCACGGCGGCTGTTTTGGGTAACATGGTGATACATAACAATCGGCAGACTTCTGTTTTGCGAAATGACAGCTTCACTTTTTTGCTCGGTCCTTAAGGCGAAGAAAAAAGAAACCGAAACGGCAAGAACGGCAAGAGCAAGGACATGCAGTTTGTTTATTCTTATAATCAAAAAATCATCTCCGAAGCTTTATATTGTTTAGCAAATAAATAAATAATAAACAGCGCTATTAAATTTTATGCGTGCAAAACATCAGGAATTCTCAGAATTTACATTAGTTCTTTTTAAGCTTCGGGTGTTGATTTAAAACGGCTTATATAGTATAATAAGCTGAAATAGTTTAAGGAATGATGTTATGAGTGAAAATATATCCGGCGTCTTTGCGGCGGTTGCGCTTCGGGGTATGGTAATGTTCCCGAAAATCAAAATTCATTTTGAGGTTGGGCGCAAAAAATCAATTGCTGCAATCAAAACCGCTGTTAAAGATAATCAAAGAATATTTCTTGTCGCCCAAAAAGATTCAACCGTTGAATCTCCCTCGGCAGAGGATTTGTGCGATGTCGGAATAATTGCCGAGGTTCGCCAGATTGTCAGAAATCCCGAAAACGGTCACATCCGTGTTGTGGTTGAGGGTATATGCAGAGCAGGGCTTTGCGAAGTAGTAAGTGAAGATGAATATTTTTCGTGCGCAGTCAGAGAAATACCGTCGCTTGAAATTGATCCGGTTGATGCGGATTACACAACCGCACTTGTGCGAAAACTGCGTGAAATTTTTGAAAAATATATTGCTCTGTCTTCAAAATTGGCAAGAGATGTTGCAACGGAAGTTCTTTTTGAAAAAGATGTTTCTTATCTGACGGATTTCATCGCTTCCAATGTGCTTACGGAATTTGAGCAGCAGCAGGCTCTTCTTGAAGAACCCGACCCGATTTGCCGTCTTGAAAATCTTTGTTCAATTCTCGCAAGGGAACTTGATATTTATATCATGCAGGAGGTCATTGAACAGCGTGTTCAGGATCAGATGGACAAAAATCAGCATGAATATTATCTGCGTGAACAAATCAAGGCAATTTCCGAAGAACTCGGAGAGGGCGAAGATGTCAGAGGTGAAGCTGAAGAATACAAAGAAAAAATTCTTTCTCTCTGTCTGGAAGAAAATATTCGGGAAAAGCTTTTAAAGGAATGTGACAGGCTTTCAAAAATGCAAAGCAACTCCATTGATGCAAATGTCATAAGAGTTTATCTTGACGAATGTCTTATGCTTCCGTGGAACAAATATACAAAAGATAACTGCAACCTCGACAGAGCGAGAAAAATTCTTGACGCTGATCATTACGGATTGGAAAAAGTCAAAGAAAGATTCATTGAAATGCTTGCCGTAAGAGCTATGCGGCCGGAGCTTTCGGGTCAGATTATCTGCCTTGTCGGACCTCCGGGTGTCGGCAAAACTTCAATTGTTCGTTCCGTTGCAAAAGCAATGGGCAGAAAATATGTTCGTATGTCTTTGGGCGGTGTTCGTGATGAAGCAGAAATCCGAGGTCACCGCAAAACCTATGTCGGCGCAATGCCGGGCAGAATTGCAAGCGCACTCAAGCAGGCAGGCTCTTTCAATCCGATAATTTTGCTTGACGAAATCGACAAACTCGGAAGCGACTATAAAGGCGATCCCTCGTCTGCGCTTCTTGAGGTGCTTGACCCCGAACAGAACAATTCTTTCAGAGATAACTATATTGAATTTCCGCTTGATTTAAGTGATGTTTTGTTTATCACAACAGCAAACGATGCTTCTGCGATACCCGGACCGCTCTTTGACAGAATGGAAATTTTTGAGCTTTCAAGCTATACCCTTGAAGAAAAAGTTCAGATTGCAAAAAGGCATCTTGTCAAAAAGCAAAGGGAAGCGCACGGCTTAAACGGTAAAAACTTCAAAATCAGCGATGACGCTTTGCGCTTTCTGATTGACGGCTACACAAGAGAAGCAGGTGTGCGCAGACTTGAACAGCTTCTTGCAGCACTTTGCAGAAAGGCTGCCGTTGCAATTGAAGACGGAAAAACAAAAAGTGTCAGCGTCAAGCAAAGCACCGTTACAGAATTTCTCGGACCTGTGAAATACAGACCCGACAAGCTTTCCAAAAAAGATCTTGTCGGCGTTGTCAACGGACTTGCATGGACAAGTGTGGGCGGAGAAATGCTTCAGGTGGAAGCCGTTGTTATGGATGGAAGCGGAAAACTTGAGCTTACCGGAAACCTCGGCGATGTTATGAAAGAATCCGCAAGGGCGGCGCTGAGTTTTATCCGAAGCACAGCCGATATTTACGGAATTGACAAGGAAGTTTTCAAAACAAAAGATATTCATATCCATGTTCCCGAAGGAGCTGTTCCGAAAGACGGACCGTCCGCCGGTGTCACAATTGCAACTGCGCTGCTTTCGGCGCTGACAGGACTAACGGTCAAGCAAAGCGTTGCAATGACGGGTGAAATTTCTTTGACAGGCAGAGTTATGCCGATCGGCGGTCTGAAAGAAAAATCAATGGCGGCATATAAAATGGGAATTTCTCAGATAATAATCCCCGAGGACAACGAAAGCGATTTGTGGGAAGTCAACGAAGCGGTTAAGGAAAATGTTGAGTTTATTCCTGTTAATCATTTAAAGCAGGTTTTTGCGCTCGCTTTAAATGAAAACAAAACTGCGGTCAGAACTTCTCAGAAAAGATCGGGTGTCAGACTTGAAAACAAAAAGGATTCAGGCAATAATATTGTTGCACAATAAAAATATTTGAAAGGGAGGGCATCTTTAAGATGCCCGGCGGCGGTCAAACGCTTTGCCGAAAGATTAAAAATGAGATTTGACAATGCTTATTACGAAGCGTCATACGGAACATCAAAGCAGCTTGAAAAATCCACTGTTCCCGAAATTGCGTTTTCCGGACGTTCCAATGTCGGAAAATCATCGCTGCTTAACAAGCTGCTCGGTCGGAAGTCGCTTGCAAGAGTCAGTTCCGTGCCGGGAAAAACCGTAACGGTGAATATGTTCAGGCTTGACAACTGCCGCTTTGTTGATTTGCCCGGCTACGGCTATGCAAAGGTGAATGCAAACGAAAAAAAACGATGGGCGGAGCTTATGGAGGGATATTTTTCTTCCGGCAGAAACATCTGTCTTGTCGTTCAGCTTATCGATATGCGCCATCAGCCGAGCGGGCAGGATATTCAGATGATTGAATATATGAACGAAAGAGAAATTCCGTTTGTTGTTGCGCTTACAAAATGTGATAAGCTTAACAAAACGCAGAGAAGTCAGATGCTTCTTTCAATTTGTCAGACACTCACGAAATACGGAAACATCAGCGTTGTTCCTTTTTCCGCAACAAAAGGTGACGGCGTTGACGAACTGAGAAGAATCATTGAAACGGCTATTGAAAATAAAGAGGTGTAAAATATGCAGGAGTTATTTAAAAACAAAATGACAAAAAATCCGGTTATCGCCGCCGTCAAAGACCTTGATAATCTTGAAAGTGCAATTAATTCCAAGTGTGAAATCATTTTTTTGCTTTGCGGAAACATCTTTAATCTTGAACAGATTGTAAAAAAAGCAAAGAAAAAAGATAAAATGATTTTTATTCATGTTGATCTGATTGAGGGCTTTTCCCGTGATGCGACTGCACTGAAATACATACACGAAAAAATCAATCCCGACGGAATTGTTTCAACA